>NZ_PSYC01000024.1:0-491267 GCF_002931515.1 Pseudoclavibacter sp. RFBG4
GTGCTGCTCCCGATCACGGGAGCAGCACCGGGCCACAACTCTGCGCTCCGGGAGGCTCAGGCAGGCGCGCGGACAGGCTCCGGAGCGTGCCGACGCTACGGCAACGTGTGGCCGGCCGCAGTGAAGATGCGGTAGTACTCCTCGCGCGTCAGGTGCACATCCGAGCCCGCGGCCGACTCGGCGACGCGCGACGGGGTCGTCGTGCCGAGCACCACCTGGATGTTCGCGGGATGACGAGTGATCCAGGCCGTCGCGATGCCCATCGGCGTGACGCCGTACTTGTCGGCAAGCGCCTCCAGCACGTCGTTGAGCTCGGCGAAGTGCTCGCGGTCGCCGAGGAAGACGCCGTCGAAGAACCCCTTCTGGAACGGCGACCACGCCTGCAGGGTGATGCCGTTGAGGCGCGCGTAGTCGAGCATGCCGTTGTCACGGTCGATGGACTGGTCGAGGCCGACCATGTTGGCGGCGATCCCCGACGCGATGATCGGAGCGTGGGTGATGCTGAGCTGCACCTGGTTGATGATGAGGGGCTGCGCGACCACCGACTTCAGCAGCTCGACCTGACCTGGCGTGTGGTTGGAGACGCCGAAGTGGCGGACCTTGCCGCGGTTGTGCAGCTCGTTGAACGCCGTCGCCACCTCCTCGGGCTCGACGAGCGTGTCGGGACGGTGCAGCAGGAGCACGTCGAGGTACTCGGTGCCGAGGGCCTCGAGCGACTCGTCGACCGTGCGCAGGATGTGCTCGGCCGAGAAGTCGAAGTAGCCCTCGCGGATGCCCACCTTCGACTGGATGAGCACCTGCTCGCGCTCGGCAGGTGACAGGCGGATGGCCTCGCCGAAGCGACGCTCGCAGGCGTGGCGCTCGCCGCCGTAGATGTCGGCGTGGTCGAGGACGTTGACGCCGGCGTCGAGGGCCGTGCCCACGAGGGTGCGCAGCTGCTCGTCGTCGAGGTCCATGATGCGCATGAGACCGAGGACGATGCTCGAGGCACGCACGTCGGTCTGGGGGAGAGTGAAGGTCTTCATGCTGGCATCATCTCAAGCCACCTCCCGCCGAACCTGGTCGTCGCGGAGCGTCACAGTCGTTCCCCTCGGGGCCGCGCGCGCCTACCATTTCGGCACAGCATCCGCTGCCACCCCGGGGGCTGGCTTCGCTCGAAGCCGTCGCCGAGGTCACCCCTGGAAGACGGAGCATCATGTCGGCACAGACTCGCATCGACCCACGCGGGCCGCGGTTCGGGGCAGCGATCACGGCTGTCCTGCTCCTCGTCACCGTCTTCCTCGGCCTCGTCGCCCCGGCAGCGGAGACGGTGGCGGGCAGGCTCGTGCAGCCCGGCTTCCTCCTGCTCACCGCCCTGACGGCGCTCTTCGCGTGGGGTGCATTCGCGGGCATCCAGCGGCACCCCTACGGGCGATTCTTCGCCGCGGTGATCCGACCGCGGCTCGCGCCACCCGCCGAGACGGAGGAGGCGGCGCCGCCGACGTTCGCGCAGGGAGTCGGGTTCGCGGTGACCCTCGTCGGCGTCGTGCTGCACGTGCTCGGTGTTCCGCTCGCCGTGCCAGTGGCCGCGGGGGCAGCCTTCATCGCGGCCTTCCTGAACGCCGCCTTCGGCTACTGCCTCGGCTGCCAGCTGTACGTCCTGCTCCTCCGGGTCGGCGTCATCCGCCCGCGCGGCGTGCAGGCCTGAAGGAGGCGCCCGTGGATGCCTCGCTCGCCGTCATGGTGCTCGTCGGACTCGTCGTCGTCGCCAGCGTCATCGGCGTCGTCCTGCAGCGGACGAACGGTCGCCTGAAGACCTCGCGTGATCCAGCCGGTGCAGCCGCGGGGGCCACGGACCTGCGCCTGCTCGGGGCCGGCGTCGAGCCGGGGGACAGCGCCACGGTCATCCTCTTCTCCACGGAGTTCTGCGCGAGGTGCCCCGCCACGAAGCGGATGCTCGACCAGCTCGCCTCGACGGCCCCCGGCGTCGTCGTGGCCGAGGTCGACCTCACCGACCGTCAGGATCTGGCCAGGAGCTACGACGTGCGGCAGACGCCGACCGTGCTGGTGCTCGACGCCGACGGCAAGCGGGTCGCACGCATCGGCGGGCCTCCGAGACGAGCTGAGCTCGAGGCGCAGCTCCTGTAGCTCAGCTCGTGACGCGAACGCCCGCAGACCTGACCTCCGAACCCCCGAGTATGGGAGGCTGAGCGCGTGGACGGATCAGTGGTGTTGCTCGTGATCATGGCGCTTGTGCTCATCGTCGCCGTCGTCGGGTGGGTCGCGCGACGAGGGGTGAGCCGCTTCGACGGCGAAGGCGAGCCCGAGCCCGAGCAGTCCGAGATCGACCTCGAGCTCCTGCCCGAGGACGTGCTGCCCGGCCGTCGCGCGACGATCGTGCTCTTCACCGCCCCCGACAGCGCGGAGTGCGCCGCCACGAGGTGGATGCTGCAGGACGTCGCGGCGACCTCGGCGGGGGTTGTGCTCGCGGAAGTCGACACGAGCATCCGGCCCGAACTCGTGCTGCCCTACGACATCGTCGTGACCCCGACGGTGCTGCTCCTCGACGCCGACGGGAACCGCGCCGGTCGCTTCGACGGGTCCCCGCTGCGTGAGTCGGTGGAGGCGCAGCTCATCGAGCTCAGCGTGCGCTGACGGCGGTCTTGGTGGCAACCCGCGCCGGCACCGCGGCCGTCAGGTGTTGAACGGCCAGAAGTCGAAGCTCGCCGAGTGCGCGAGCGCGTCTCGGAGCAGGAAGAAGCCGACGAGGGCGATGATCCAGGCCGTGTTCTCCGCGGCGTTTCGGCTCAGCCAGTCGGCGAGCCGACGCAGGCGCGGTTCGACCGCGCGTCGAGCGGCGACGCGGCCGAGGAGCAGGAGCAGCGCCGGCGCGACCATGACCACGCAGTAGGCGGCGAGGAGCGGAGCCGAACCGGCGATGCCGAGCCCCGAGCCCGTGAGGAGGCCGACCGCCGCCAGGTACGGGATCATCGTCGCGAGCTCGATGAGCCCCGCCGCCAGCGCGAGCGCGATGACGGTCACGGGTGGGCCGTCTCCCAGGGCGCGGTCGCGCCAGCGGGAGAGCCTGCCCTTGGCGGGCTTCGCCGATTGCCCCGGGTCTGCCGACAGCGCGCCTCCGGGCAGTGCGCTCCCGTCCTGAGCGGCCCCGGCCCCTGCCGCCACCCGGTCCCGCTTCTTGGTCGGCATGCAGATGCCCACGACAAGCAGTCCACCGCCGACCACCAGCTGAACGGCGTAGGCCGTGGGGGTCTCGAGCACGGCAGCCGCGTTCTCCAGGAACGCGGAGGCGCCGGCCGTGAGGGCGAGCCCGACGAGGAAGTAGAAGCCGGCAATCGTGCCCAGGTAGGTGAGGATGCGCCCGAAGCGGATGCGGCCGGTCGCGAGCAGGAAGAAGATCGGGATGAGGAGCGTGCCCGCGCTCAGGCTGTCGACGAGCGCGAGACCGAGGAGCGAGAGCAGGAGTTCAGTGGACATGCCGCAACCCTCCTGCGCGCCGGCTCCCGGCCGCATCCGCTGAAGGATGCCAGCCGCGGTGCTGGCGTACATCGTTCGGGTGACCGCGCGTTGGCGTCCGTGTGCTGGGATGGTGCCATGACCGAACCGCAGAGCGCCGTCGCGCCGGGAACCCGGCACCTCCGCGCCGGTTGGCGGCCCGACGAGGACGCGACGACCACGCTCTTCGCGATCGCGGCTGCCGTCCTGCTGGCGCTGTTCGACTCGCCCCAGCACATCGCGCTGAGCCTCGGTGCGGTTGCGCTCGGCGGGCTGGCGCTCACCCAGAAGCGGCGCTTCCCCGTGCTGGTGCTGCTCATCTGCGTGACCATTTCGGTGTCCGCCTTCGTGCTCGTCGGCGTCATCGGCGGGGCCGTTCTGGTGCTGGATGCCCTCTTTATCGTCGGCCGGTACAGCCCGCCGGCGGCGCTCCGAGCGGTGCAGGTGCTCGTCGCGGTGGCCGTGGTGGCGGCCGTCGCCGTGCCCGTGCTGCTCGGCGAGGCGCTTCGGCAGGGCGTGTTCTTCGGACTGCAGGCCCTCGCTATCTTCGGAACGCCACTCTGGTGGGCGAGCTCGGTGCGTCAGAGCGCGGAGCTCGCGCGGGTGCAGGAAGCTCGCGCCGACGACGCCGAGCGTCTGCTCGTGCTGGAGCGGGAGGAGGCGGTACGCGACGAACGCGAGCGCATGGCCCGCGACCTCCACGACGTGGTGGCGGCCAACCTCTCGGCGATCGCCATCACCTCGGAGGCGGCTCTCGCGGGGTCAGGGGTGCGAGGCCGGGAGGCGGGGGCGCTGCAGGCGATCCGTGACTCGGCCCTCGACGGGCTCGACGAGATGCGGTCGATGATCCTCATCCTTCGAAGCGGCGCCGGCGACGGGGAGGTCGCGGCGCCGCCGAGGCTGGCTCAGGTCGCGGAGCTCGTAGCCTCGGCGGACTCGGTCGAGGCGAGCATCGTC
Source organism: Pseudoclavibacter sp. RFBG4 (assembly GCF_002931515.1). Classification (NCBI taxonomy): domain Bacteria; kingdom Bacillati; phylum Actinomycetota; class Actinomycetes; order Micrococcales; family Microbacteriaceae; genus Pseudoclavibacter; species Pseudoclavibacter sp. RFBG4. Next base: position 4,450 of record NZ_PSYC01000024.1, read on the forward strand.
GGGGAGCTGCCGAGCGCATCCGCTGCCACGGAGCAGGCCCTCGCCCGGGTGGTGGCCGAGGCCGTCTCGAACGCCGGGCGGCACTCGCCGGGGGCCGTCGTCGAGGTGCGCTTCGAGGAGCGGGCGGACTGGCTTTCCGTCGTCGTGACCTCGACGGGCGGCACCCGGATGGAGGCTGCGCCGGGCACCGGCAACGGGCTCGGTCTCATCCGCGAGCGGGCGGAGCGCCTCGGCGGCCACCTCGAGGCTGGGCCGACGCCAGAGGGCGCAGGGTGGCGAGTCGCCGCCACAGTGCCGCGCACCGCGGGCGCGAGGGCGCAGACCACTGAACGACCCGAGGGGAGCACATCGTGACCGAGGAGATCGACGGACCCATCCGTGTGCTCGTCGCCGACGACCACGCCGCGATCCGGGCCGGGCTGCGGCTGCTGCTCGAGGCCCACGGCATCGAGGTCGTGGGGGAGGCCGGCGACGGGGCCGCGGCGATCAGGAACGCGCGGGCCCTGCGACCCGACGTCGTGCTCATGGACGTCCGCATGCCGGGCACCGACGGCATCGAGGCCACGCGAGCCATCGTCGCCGACTCGCTCGCGCAGGTGCTGGTGCTCACCACCTTCGACCTCGACGAGTACGTGTTCGGCGCCGTGCGGGCAGGGGCCGCCGGGTTCCTGCTGAAGACGACGTCGGGGCCGGCCCTCCAGGCCGCAGTCGAGGCGGTGGCTCGGGGCGAGGGAGCACTGTCGCCGGAGGTGACACGGCGTCTCCTCGATCGCTTCGCGCAGACGGCTGACGGCGCTCCGACGCCGACTCCGGAGGTGCCCGGACTCGCCGAGCTCACGGCGCGAGAGCGGGAGGTGCTCTCCGCGCTGGGCGAGGGGCTGTCGAACTCCGGCATCGGCCAGCGGATGCACATCAGCGCCTCCACGGCGAAGACCCACGTGTCGCGGGTGCTCGCGAAGCTCGGCGTCGTGTCCAGGATGGAGGCCGCCGTGCTCGCGCGTCGGGCTGGCCTCAGCGACTGACGCGCGCCCGCATCCGCGAGACGGGGCTCACCTGGCGACGTCGGAGGTCTGCTCCGTCTTGCCATTCGAGAAGGCCTCCTGCTCGACGCGCGGAGCTCTCGCGGTGCGCGCGGTGCCCGGCTAGGGTTTTTCCGTGACGACTGAACGGGTGCGGTGGGGAATTCTCGGGGCGGGCAACATCGCGAGGACCTTCGTGGGCGACCTCGTGGCGCAGGGCCTGGAGGTGGCGGCGGTTGCGTCTCGGGATGCGAGGCGCGCGGCCGAGTTCGCCGCCGAGCTGTCGATTCCGACCTCCTACGGCAGCTACGAGGCGCTTGTTGCCGACCCAGGCGTCGACGTTATCTACATCGCGACGCCGCAGGCATTCCACGCCGAGCAGGCGCTGCTCGCGATCGACGGCGGGAAGCCGGTGCTCGTGGAGAAGTCGTTCACCAACGACGCCCCCGAAGCCGTGCGGGTCGTCGCGGCGGCCCGCGCCAAGGGCGTGTTCGCGATGGAGGCCATGTGGACGCGCTTCCTGCCGACGGCCGACGCGATCGGCGACGTCCTCGAGCGCGGTTCGATCGGCGAGCTCGTGAGCGTCTCGAGCTCGCACTTCCAGAACCTCGACGTTGCCCCGACGAGCCGACACGGGAACCCCGAGCTCGGCGGTGGCGTCATGGCGGACCTCGGCGTCTACGGCGTCTCCTTCGCCTCGAGGTATCTCGGCGAGCCCACCTCGATGCTCGTCGACGGCGAGGCCTCGGAGCTCGGGGTCGATCTCTCCGCCTCCGTGCTCCTGCGTCATGGTGCTCACCGCACCTCGGCGACCCTCACGCGCATGGATGCGCCCGGCTCGAACCGCGCGGCCATCGTCGGCTCGGACGGCTGGATCGACATCGACTCGGTCTTCTACGCGTCGACCTCGTTCACGGTCTACGACGGCGGCCGAGGGCAGCGCGAGCTCCTCCGCTTCGACAAGCCGCAGCATGTGGGCCGCGGCATGCAGTTCCAGGCGCTCGAGGTCGAACGGTGCCTCAGCGCCGGCGAGCTCGAGAGCCCGCGCATGCCGCTCGACGAGTCGATCGCCATCATGCGAACGCTCGACGAGGTGCGGGCGCGCATCGCGGCCGCTCGTTCCAGCTCGGTCTCGCGCTAGGAGCTCGACCAGACCCCGAGCTCGTTGCCCGCAGGGTCGGTGAAGTGAAAGCGGCGGCCACCGGGGAACTCGTACGGCCCGCTCACGACCTCGCCGCCGGCCGCGCGCACCTGCGCGACGCTCGCCTCGAGGTCGTCGGAGTAGAGCAGCACAAGCGCCCCGCCTGGCGTGACCTGGGGGTCGAGTCGGAAGCCGCCCACCTCGTCGGCCGCGTCACCGCCGGGTCGCCGGATGCCGACGTAGTTGGGGCCGGGGCCGTAGTCGTTGAAGCTCCACCCGAAGGCATCGCCGTAGAACTGCTTGGCCACGGCGAGGTCGGTGACTCCGAACTCGAGGTAGTCGATGGAATGGTGGGCGCGGGCGGCTGGTTCCGTCATGCGAACCAGTCTGCCCGCAGCCACCGACATTTCACCGTCGCCTGGCAGGAGATCAGCTCGCCGCGGCGAGTTCCGCGAGCACCTCGCCAGCTGCGATGGGGCTCCCCGCCTCGGCGCGCTGGCGGAGGACGCCAGCGGCCGTGACCTGAACAGGCGTCTCCATCTTCATCGCCTCGACGACGGCGACGGCAGTCCCCGCCTCGACCTCGGCGCCGTCCTCCACGAGCCAGCGCAGGAGCGTGCCCGCCATTGGGGCCGTGACCGACGAGCCGGACTCGCTGCCAGCATCCGCTGCCCCCGCAGAACCTGCCGCACCGGCAGGCGACGCCGCGGCAGCCGAGCCGCCGGCGGCGAAGAGCGTCGTGGGGAGCCGCATGGCGACGCGTCGCCCGTCGAGCTCGATCCAGGTCGACACGACGGACGGGTCTGTCGGTTCGACCGAGAGCGACTGCTCCGGGATGCGCTCGGCGAAGGTCGTCTCGATCCACTGCGTGTGCACGCCGAAGCCGGGGACGCCCTCGGCGCTCTTGTCGCCGACGAAGTCCGGGTCGTCGAGCACCGCACGGTGGAAGGGCAGCACCGTCGGCACGCCTTCGACCTCGAACTCGGCGAGGGCGCGGCGCGCGCGGCGGAGCGCCTCATCGCGGGTCGCGCCGGTGACGATGAGCTTCGCGAGCATGGAGTCGAACTGGCCGGAGACCACGGAGCCGGTCTCGACGCCCGAGTCGACGCGGACGCCCGGTCCGGACGGTGCTCGGAACAGCGAGATGGTGCCCGGCCCTGGAAGGAAGCCGCGCGCCGGATCCTCGGCGTTGATGCGGAACTCGAGCGAGTGCCCGCGGGGTGCGAACTCGGCTGCGTCGAGCGTGAGCCCGTCGGCGATGCGGAGCTGCTGGACGACGAGGTCGACACCCGCGGTCTCCTCGGTGACGGGATGCTCGACCTGCAGGCGCGTGTTGACCTCGAGGAACGAGATGACGCCGTTCGCGTCGAGGAGGAACTCGACGGTGCCGGCGCTGCGGTAGCCGGCGGCCGCGCAGATGTCGCGGGCCGAGGTGTGGATGCGCTCCCGCTGCTCCGCGGTCAGGAAGGGGGCGGGCGCCTCCTCGACGAGCTTCTGGTTGCGGCGCTGCAGCGAGCAGTCGCGGGTGCCGACGACGACGACGTTGCCGTGCTCGTCGGCGAGCACCTGCGCCTCGATGTGGCGCGGCGACTCGAGGAACTGCTCGACGAAGCACTCGCCCCGGCCGAAGGCGGCGACGGCTTCTCGCCCGGCTGCGGCGAAGAGCTCCTCGACCTCGTCGAGGCGGCGCGCGACGCGCAGGCCGCGGCCACCGCCCCCGAACGCGGCCTTGATCGCGATGGGGAGGCCGTGCTCCTCCGCGAAGGCGCTCGCCTCTGCGGGGGAGTCGACGGGGCCGCTGGTTCCGGCGACGAGCGGCGCGCCGACCTGCTCGGCGAGGCGGCGGGCCGAGATCTTGTCGCCGAGCAGCTCGATCGCCTCGGGCGACGGGCCGATCCAGACGAGCCCCGCGCCCTCGACGGCGCGCGCGAACTCGGCGTTCTCGGAGAGGAAGCCGTAGCCCGGGTGCACGGCGTCGGCGCCCGTCGCCTTGGCCGCGGCGAGGAGCTTGTCGGCGTCGAGGTAGGTCTCCTTCGAGGTCGCGCCCTCGAGCGGCACGGCCTCGTCGGCGAGGCGCACGTGGAGCGCATCGGCGTCGCCGTCGGCGTACACGGCAACGGAGGCGACCCCGTAGTCGGCGCAGGCGCGGGCGACGCGCACGGCGATCTCGCCGCGGTTCGCGATGAGGACCTTGGTGATGCGGGTCATCGGAGTTCTCCTGGAGTCTGGGTGCGTGGTGTGTGGGTTCGTGGTGCCACGATGCGGAATCGCACGGCGGCGCCGACGGGCAGCTGGCCCGCGAGGGGGAGGTCGTCGGTGATGACGGCCCCGAGCACGGGGTAGCCGCCGGTAAGGGGGTGGTCTGCGAGGAAGAGCACCGGCTGCCCGTTCGGGGGCATCTGGATCGCGCCGCTGACGCAGCCCTCGCTGGGCAGCTCGCCGCTTTTCGCTCGGGTCAGGGCGTCGCCTTCGAGTCGCACGCCGACCCGGTTCGATTGCGGCGTCACATGCCAGTCCTGGCTCGTGAACCGCTCGATCTCCTCGGCCGAGAACCAGTCGTCACGGGGGCCGAGCACGATGCGCAGCTCTACGGTGTCACCGCCGGCCCGGGGAAGCTCCCGCGGCGGGGCGTCCGCGACGGGGCTCGCAGCGACGAGGGTGGCGTGCGGCGCGAGGACGCCGAGCACGTCGCCGGCTTGCAGCGCGTCGGGGCCGAGCCCCGCGAGGAGGTCGGTCGCGAGGCTCTCGAGCACCGGGGGTGCGTCGAACCCGCCGCGCACCGCGAGGTAGCTGCGCACGCCTGCGTCGGGGGAGCCGAGCTGCAGCTCGTCGCCGTCGTCCAGCGCGAACGCCGCTCCGAACGGGGCGGTGCGGGCAACGGCGCCGGACACGGTCAGGGGCACCTCGGCTCCCGTCACCGCCACGACCTGCGCGCCGCGCGCCCGCAGCACGAGCCCACCGTAGGCGACCTCGAGGGTGGGGGCTGCCGCAGCGTTGCCGACGAGGCGGTTCGCCTGGCGGTGGGCTGGCGCATCCAGTGCCCCGGAGACGGAGACGCCCATGCTGGCGTAGCCGGCGCGTCCGAGGTCCTGGAACAGGGTCTGCAAGCCGGGGGAGACCACCTCGAGGGCGGACTCGCGGTCGGCGCTGCTCCTGGGATGCTCGGGTTCGGCCTCCCGGGGTGCGTTCGCCCTGGCAGCGCTCAGGGTCGAGCGCGCCCGCTCGGTCGCGGCGGCGACACTGAACGTGACGAGGTCTCCCGGCGCCATGAACGCGGCCGGGTCGCGGTCGAGGTCCCACATGGGCACCTCGGTGGTGCCGATGAGCTGCCACCCGCCGGGGCTCTCGCGCGGGTAGACGCCGCTGTACGTGCCTGCCAGTGCGACGGAGCCCGCGGGGATGCGCGTGCGGGGCGTCGACCGGCGCGGCACGTCGAGCACGGGGTCGTCGCCCGTCAGGTACGCGAAGCCTGGCGCGAAGCCCACGAATCCGACCGTGAAGGTCGAGCTCGTGTGGCGGCGCACGACTTCGTCGGTGGAGATGCCGAGGAGCTCGGCGACCTCCGCGAGGTCCTCACCGTCGTACCGCGTCGGGATCTCGAGGCGCCTCGGCTCTCCCGTGCGCACGCCGCTGAGGTCGGCTGCCGCCGCGGCGGCCTCGATCTCCTCGGCGGTGACCCGGGCCGGCCGGAACGGGACGAGCAGGGTGCGGGCACCCGGCACCATCTCGCCGACACCGGGGATGCGCAGTGCGGTCAGGGCGTCGAAGAGCGCGATCGTCTCGTCGAGGCTGGTGCACTCGATGAGGACCGCATCGTCGCGGGCGGTGAGGACTCTCATGGGGTCAGGCCAGCTTGCCGGCGGCTGCTGTGGCGCCCGCGAACGGGCGAAGCTCGACGCCAGCCTCGGTGAGCGCGCGCCGCACCTGCTTCGCCATGTCGGTGGCCCCGGGGCTGTCGCCGTGCACGCAGATCGAATCGGCCCGCAGCTCGAGCGTGCTGCCGTCGATCGCCTCCAGCAGGCCATCGGTCGCAAGGCGCACCATGCGCTTCGCGACCTCGTCGACGTCGTGCAGCACGGCGCCGGGCTCCCGACGGGAGACGAGCGTGCCCTGCGGCGTGTACGCGCGGTCGGCGAACGCCTCGATCGCGGTGGGGATGCCCGCCTCGGCGGCGAGGCGGAGCACGGCCGAGCCCGGCATGCCGAGGAGCACGAGGCTCGGGTCGACGAGGCGGACGGCCTCGACGACGTCCGCCGCCTGTCGCTCGTCGTGCACGATCGTGTTGTAGAGGGCGCCGTGCGGCTTGACGTAGCGCACGCTGGTCCCCTCGGCGGCGGCGAGTGCCTGCAGGGCGCCGATCTGGTAGACCACATCGGCGACGAGGTCGTCGGAGGCGACGTCGATGTTGCGACGCCCGAAGCCGGCCAGGTCGCGGTAGCCGACGTGCGCGCCGATCGCGACCCCCGCATCGGCCGCCCCCTTGACGGTGGCGCGGATGGCGCGCGGGTCGCCGGCGTGGAAGCCGCAGGCGACATTCGCGCTCGTGACGATGCCGAGCATCTCCTGGTCGTCGCCGAGGGTCCAGCGGCCGAAGCCCTCGCCGAGGTCGCTGTTGAGGTCGATGGAGCGTGCGTTCATGTGGTCAGCCTTTCGCTCGGGATACGGATCAGGTGTTGAGGAGGTCGAAGATCGGTCCGACCGCGTTGACGGCCATGTACCAGGTGATGAGCGTCGCGAGCGTGCCGATGATGAGCAGCCACTTCGGGTACTTCGCGCCGCCCAGCTTCGACGGGCGGAACCAGCCGATGTACATGAACAGGGTGAGGCCGATCGGCAGGATGAGGCCGTTGAAGCCGCCGACGAACACGAGGAGCGTCGCGGGCGGGGTGCCGATCGACAGGTAGATGGCCAGCGAGAAGAGGATGAAGCCCACGGTCCAGAAGTCGGCGGTGCGGCCGGCGATGCGCTTCGAGAAGACCGGCAGGAACGACACCGAGGTGTAGGCGGCGCCGATGATGCTCGTGAGGGCGGCGAGCCAGAAGATGGCGCCGAAGATGCGGAAGCCGGCCTCGCCGGCTGCAGCCTGGAAGGCGTCTGCTGCCGGGTTGAGGGTCGTGTCGAGCACGACGCCGCTCGCGACGACGCCGAGGATGGCGAGGAACAGCACGTAGCGCATGATGCCCGTGATGAGGATGCCGGTCACGGCCGCGCGGTTGACTTCCCTGATGTGCTCAGGTCCGGCGTTGCCGGAGTCGAGCAGCTTGTGCGCTCCCGAGTAGACGATGTACCCGCCGACGGTGCCGCCGACGATCGTCGTGATGGTCGCGAAGTTGATGGTGTCGGGGAGGACGGTCTGGCGGAGTGCGTCGCCGATTGGCGGCTGCGCGACGATGGCGACGATCACGGTGAGCAGGATCATCGCGACGCCGGCCACGATGACGACCCGGTCCATGACGATGCCGGCGCGCTTGATGAGGAAGATGGCGATCGCGATGGCGGCGCTGATGACGGCGCCGACCTTGACGTCGAGGCCGAGCAGCACGTTCAGGCCGAGCCCGGCGCCGCCGATGTTGCCGATGTTGAAGACGAGGCCGCCGATGACGATGAGCACGGCGAGCACGTAGCCGCTGCCGGGGAGGGCGTCGTTGGCGAGTGCGCTCGCGCGCTTGCCGGAGAGCGTGATCATGCGCCAGATGTTGAGCTGGACGGCGAGGTCGATGAGCACCGAGATGAGGATGCCGAAGGCGAACGCGGCGCCGAGCTGCTGGGTGAAGGTCGCCGTCTGGGTGATGAAGCCGGGGCCGATGGCCGAGGTGGCCATGAGGAAGAGCGCGCCGACCAGCGAGGTGCGGCGGGCTTTGGCGTACTGCTTGAGCTTCTCGGGGGTGCTCGCCTCGTCGGCGGCAGAGGAGCCGGACGCTGGGGACGCCGGGGAAGCGGGAGGAGGTGTGGAGGTCATGACTCGTTCCAGTTCGGTAGGGGAGCAGCGAGTGATTGCGGCAACCCTACGGTTGTTCAACGCTGAGCAACAGATTGTTCAACGATAGACGCGTAAATGTCTTGTTACAAGATGTATCGGGGGTATTTCGTGGAACGGGTCGCCGCGGAGCGCCGCCGGTAGAGTGCGAAGCGTGAACGCAGCCGACGAGACCCTCGACAGGGCGGAACGGGCGGCCTCGAGCCTCCGCCAGATGATCGTCACGGGCGAGATCGTCCCAGGGCAACGCCTCTCGGAGAGCGCCATGACCGAGCGACTCGACGTCTCGCGCAACACCCTCCGCGAGGCCTTCCGCATGCTCACGGCGGAGCGGCTGCTCACCCGGCGCCCCAACGCGGGCGTCTTCGTCGCCATCCCCTCACTGGCCTCGATCCTCGACATCTACCGGGTCCGACGCATGATCGAGGTGCAGGCCCTGCGCGCCGCCCCGGGGCGGCACCCGGCCGGGGCGCGGATGCGCGAGGCCGTCGAGCACGCCATCCGAGGGCGAGAGGCCGGCGACTGGGCGGCGGTCGGCACGGCCAACATGGCGTTCCACACGGCGATCGTCGCGCTCGCGGACAGCGAGCGCCTCGACCGCGTCTACGCGAACGTCTCGGCGGAGCTGCGGCTCGCGTTCGGCTTCCTTGAGGACCTCGAGTACCTGCACGCGCCCTACATCGAGCTCAACCAGCGCGTGCTGGAGCTCCACCTCGCCGGCGATACGGCCGGGGCGGCGGAGGCCCTCGACGAGTACCTCGTGCGCTCCGAGCGCACCGTGCTCGCCGCCTACGCACGCATCGCCCCGGCGCCGACGCTCTGACCTAACGCCCTGACCCCATGCCCTGCACTGACGCCCGACTCGTCGCCTCGAGTCGCACCCAACCCGAAGGAGCCCGCCGTGTCCCTCACCGCTCTGGTCGTCCGCCACGTCGTCTTCGAGGACCTCGGGCTGCTTCGTGACGTGCTCACGGAGCGCGGCTACGACATCCGCTACCTTGAGGCCGGGCAGGACGAGTTCTCTGCCGAGCTGCTCGTCGACGCCGACCTCGTCGTGGTGCTCGGCGGGCCGATCGGGGTGGGAGATGCGGAGCGATACCCGTTCCTGACCCCCGAGATCGCCGCCATCAGGGCTCGCGTCGAAGCAGACCGGCCCACGCTGGGCGTCTGCCTCGGGGCCCAGCTCATGGCGGCAGCCATGGGGGCAGCGGTCGCGCCGACGGGGCGAGTCGAGATCGGCTTCTCGCCGCTCACGCTGACCCCGGATGGGGCAGCTTCGGTGCTTGGCGGCCTCGCCGACGTGCCGGTGCTGCACTGGCACGGCGACCAGTTCGAGATCCCCGCAGGAGCCGAGCGACTCGCCGAGACCCCCGGCTTCCCGAACCAGGCGTTCGCCGCGGGCCGGAACCTGCTCGGCCTGCAGTTCCACCTCGAGGTCGACCCGCGGATGGTCGAGACCTGGCTCATCGCGAACGCCTACGAGCTGGCCATCCACGAGCTCGACCCGCGGGAGATCCGCGCGGATGCGCTTGCGCTCGGCCCACGCCTCACGGCCGCCGCGCGGACCGTCGTCGGTGGCTGGCTCGACGCGCTCGATCCCGTCGCCGCCGGCGGGACCGAATCCGGTGGGAACGACGCCGGCGAGAACTAGGCCGGGGAGCCCATGCCCTCCCGTGCGCTCTCCGCCGAGCGAGGGTGGGGCATCCCGCGCGGCACGACAAGCGGCCCGCCCGTGATGGGGTCCTCTATGACGACGTTCGGCAGGCCGTAGATCTCCTCGACCCGTTCGCTCGTCACGACGTCGCGGGGTGTGCCGGAGGCGAGGATGCGCCCGTCGCGCATCGCGATGATGTGATCGGCGTAGCGCGCGGCGTGGTTGAGGTCGTGCAGCACGGCGACGACCGTGCGGCCCTGCCGGTTGAGGTGCGCGAAGAGCTCCATGAGCTCGACCTGGTGCGCGATGTCGAGGAACGTCGTCGGCTCGTCGAGCAGGAGGAGCTCGGTCTCCTGCGCGAGGACCATCGCGACCCAGACCCGCTGGCGCTGACCGCCGGAGAGCTCGTCGACGCGTCTCGACGCCAATGGCAGGGTGCCTGTCGCGTCGAGGGCATCGCGGACCGCTCGCTCGTCGGACTCGGACCATTGGCGCAGGAGACGCTGGTGCGCGAACCTGCCGCGGCCGACGAGGTCGGCGACGGTGATGCCATCCGGAGCCAGGGCCGACTGCGGCAGCAGGCCGAGGCGGCGGGCGACGTCCTTCGCCCGCATGCTCGTGATGGCCTTCCCGTCCAGCACGACCCGGCCGGCGTCCGGCGCGAGCAGGCGGGACAGGCCGCGGAGCAGGGTGGACTTGCCGCACGCGTTCGGGCCGATGATGACGGTGAAGGAGCCGTCGGGGATCACGGCGCTCAGGTGCTCGATGATCGGTCTGCCGTCGTAGCCGAGGGTGATGTCCTCGGCGCTGAGGCGTGACGAGGCGGGGAGCGTGGCGCGCTCTCGGGTCGTGCGGGCGGTGGGTGGTGGCTTGTGCTCAGGCACGGCGGCGGATCTCCTGGACGATGGTGACGACGAGGTAGAGGCCGCCGACGGAGACCGTCACGACCCCAACCGGCAGTGTGACGGGAAGGACGTGCTGGGCGATGAGGTCGGAGGCGAGAAGGAGCAGGGCCCCGACCAGGGCCGCGAGCGGCAGCGACAGGTACGGGGTGCGCGCGATGCGACGCGCGATCTGGGGAGCCGCCAGGGCGATGAAGGCGACGGGGCCGATGACGGCGGTCGAGATCGACACGAGGCCGACCGCGGCGAGCAGGACAAGCGCGCGGACGAGCTGCGGCCTGGCACCGGTGGCGGCGGCCACGTCGTCGCCGAGGTCGAGCTGACGCAGCTGCGGGGCGAGGAAGAGCAGCACGGCGAACAGCGGGACGCCGCAGGCGATCGCGCCGGCGAGGGGCGGGCCGGTCACGCCGTTGAGGGTGCCGGCGCCCCACGCGGAGGCGAACATGGCGGTCTCGAGCTCGACCTCGAGCAGCATCCACGTGTTCGCGGAGGCGAGCATGGCCGAGACGCCGATGCCGATCACGATGAGGCGGAACCCCTGCGCGCCACCGCGATGCGCGAACGCCCAGATCACGAGGGCGGTGAGGAGGCCGCCGATCACCGCACCGGCGGTCATGAGCGGCCAGGATGCGGAGAACACGACGACGCTCACGAGCATGCCCGTGAAGGCGCCGTTGGAGAGGCCGAGGATGTCGGGGCTCGCGAGCGGGTTCCTCGTGACCGTCTGGAAGAGGGCGCCGGCGACGGCGAGGAAGGCGCCGAGGGTGATGGCCGCGATGACCCGAGCGAGTCGCCACTCGTAGACGACGGTGCGGTCGAGTGCGTCGCCACCGCCGAGCAGGGCGCGGACGACGGCATCGGGGCTGAGCGGATACGTGCCGAGCCCCAGGCCCAGGATTCCGAGGACCAGCACGGCCGCGGCCACGGCCGCACCGACGATGGCGCTGCGCAGGCGGAAGGAGACGGCGATGGGGCCGGCCCCGAGGCGGAGCTGCCGGTAGCCGAGGTCGACGGGCTCGAGGCGGTCCTCGGTGCTGTTCGGGGTGCGGGTCGCTGTCATGAGAGGGTGCTCGCCTTCCGTTGCCGGGCGAGGGCGATCAGGATCGGGGCTCCGACGAATGCCGTGACGATGCCGACGGGGATCTCGGCGGGCGCGATGAGGACGCGGCCGAGCACGTCCGAGAGGAGCACGATGACGGGGGCGAGGACCACGGAGATGACGAGGATGACACGCTGGTCGACGCCGAACAGCCACCGTGCGACGTGCGGCACCATGAGGCCGATGAACGAGATGGGGCCGGCCAGTGCGGTCGCCGTTCCCGCGAGCACGGTGACGGCGAGGATGACGCCGATCCGGATCGCGCCGACGTTGGCGCCCTGGGAGCGGGCCACGTCCTCCCCGAGGGCGAGCGCGTTGAGGCCGGGGGTGAGCAGGAGGGCGCCGAGCACTGCGAGCGCGATGAAGGGGAGCACGGGCAGCAGGACGTCGAAGCCGCGGCCGAGCAGCGAGCCCGCGTTCCAGGACCGCATCTGCTCGAAGGCATCCGGGTTGCTGAGGGTCATGCCGGTGGTCATCCCCGAGAACACGGCGCCGAGGGCCACCCCTGCCAGGGTGAGGCGGATGGGGTCGGCGGGGCCCCGGCTGGAGGAGCCGATGAGGTACACGGCGACGGTCACGATGAGGGCGCCGAGGAAGCCGAGCCACACGAACGACGAGATGTCTCGGAGGCCGAGGAATGCCACCCCGATGGCGATCGCGAATGCGGCCCCTGCATTGACGCCGAGGATGCCTGGGTCGGCGAGGGGGTTGCGGGTGAAGGCCTGGATGAGTGCTCCGGCGACGCCGAGGGCGACGCCGACGACGATGCCCGTGACCGTGCGCGGCACCCGGAGCTCGGCGACGACGTAGCGCGCTTCGGAGGACCCGCCGCCCCGCAGCACGTCGAGCACGACGTGCGGCGGGAGCGCGTTGGAGCCGAGCATGAGGGAGAGTGCAACTGCGGTCACGAGCAGGGCGAGGAGCACGAGGGCGCCGGTGGTTGCGCGCGCTCGTGACCCCGCCCTGAGCCGAGCCGGGGTGCGATCGGTGTGGAGGAGCGTCACCGCTGGGTTTCGAGGAAGCGCTCGATGTCTTCGAGCACGAGCGCGCCGCCCTTGGGGCCGACGCCGGACACCCAGTAGCTGGTGTCGACGAGGGTCACCGAGGGGAACTCGGCGGCGTTCTGGGTGATCGCGGTGGGGATGGTCGATGCGTCGTCGACGTCGGCGGTCGTCACGAACACGTAGTCGGCCTTGGCGTCGAGAATGTTCTCGGGGGAGAGGTCGGCCTGGAGTCCGTCTTCCCATTCCTGCTCGGGGATGGTGAGGCCGGCGCATTCGAGCGCGCCGCCGGCGAACGAGGTCGGGCCGTAGAGGCTCAGCGTGGTCTCGTCGCGGGGGCGGATGAGGTTGGCGGTCTTGCCGTCGACGCCGAACTCGGTCTTGATCTCCTCGCAGCGGTCGTTGAAGCCGGTCAGCAGCTCCTGTGCCTCGTCCTGCTGCCCGAGGGCTTCGCCGATGAGGAGGACGTTCTCCTGCCATGGGTCGGCCTGGCTCGCCATGAAGACGGTGGGGGCGATGGCTCCGAGCTGCTCGTAGAGCTTCGAGTGCCGCGACTCCGTGCCGAGGATGAGGTCGGGCTTGAGGGCGGCGATGGCCTCGAGGTCGGGCTCCGGCACCGTACCGACGGGCTCGACGCCGTCGACGCCCAGGTACTCGGGCACTCCGGCGACGTTGCTCGCGACTGCTGCCCCGACGGGGGTGACGCCGAGGGCCACGGCAGTGTCGAGCTCGACGGGTTCGAGGACGACGACGCGCTGGGGGTCGGTCGGGACCTCAGCCGTGCCGCGGGCGTGCTCGACGGAGCGGGTCCCGGACGCGGTGCCTTCAGCGTCTCCTGCGGTCGGGGCGTCCGCGGCTCCGGTCGAGCATCCGGCGAGCAGCAGTCCCGTGAGGGCTGCGGAGGCGATGAGCGTTGCGGCTCTGCGTGTGGTGCGTGTGTGCATGGTGAACGACTTCCGTGGGGTGGGATGGGGAGAGGGATGCGCGGCCGGCGAGTGCTTACCGGTAGTAGACGGCGAGCGGGTAGTCGCCGTCGTGGCGCACCTGGATGGGGGTGCCGAAGACCTGCTCGAGCGTCTCGGTGGTCATGAGCTCGCTCGGGCTGCCCAAGTGCGCGAGCTGGCCGTCGGTGAGCGCGACGATGTTGTCGGCGTAGGCGGCCGCGAAGTTGATGTCGTGGATGACGATGACAAACGTCTTCCCGAGCTCGTCGGCGGCGCGGCGCAGCTGGCCCATCATGGCGACTGCGTGCTTCATGTCGAGGTTGTTGAGGGGCTCGTCGAGGAGGATGTAGTCGGTGTCCTGGGCGAGCACCATGGCAACGTAGGCGCGTTGGCGCTGCCCGCCGGAGAGCTGGTCGAGGTAGCGGTGCTCGAGCGCCGCCAGGTCGAGGAACTCGATGGCACGGTCGATGTGCACCTTGTCGTCGGCGGTGAGGCGCCCCTGCGAATGGGGGAAGCGACCGAAGCCGACGAGCTCGCGCACCGTGAGCCGGGTGACGAAGTGGTTCTCCTGGCGGAGGATCGAGACGACCTTCGCGAGGTCTCGGCTCCTGGCCTTCGTGACGTCGTGTCCGCCAACGGTGACGGTGCCGGTGCTCGCATCCGTCAGCCTGCCGACGATCGTGAGGAGCGTCGACTTGCCTGCGCCGTTCGGCCCGACGAGCGCCGTGATGCCGCCAGCCGGGATGTCGAGGGTCACGGGGCCGAGCACGGTGGTCTTGCCGTAGGTCTTGGTGACGTTCGAGAGCGAGATCACAGAGCACCCTTTCGGAGGAGGTAGCCAGTCGGAGTCACAGCGCACCTTTACGGAGCAAGTAGCAGATGAAGAACAGGCCGCCGACGAACTCGATGATGATCGAGAGGGACCCGGCCGCGTAGAACACGTGGCGCAGCACGAAGTAGCCGCCGAGCAGCGTCAGCATGCCGAGCAGCATCGCGAACGGGATGACGTGCTTGTGCAGGGACGAGCCCGTCAGCTGGTAGGCGAGGGTCGCGACGATGAACCCGAAGAACGTCATGGGGCCGACGAGGGTGGTCGAGATGGAGATGAGCACGGCCGTCAGGATGAGCAGCACCGTGACCTTGCGCTTGTAGGCGACGCCGAGGTTGACGGCGGTGTCGCGGCCGAGGGCGAGCACGTCGAGGGTGTTCCGGGTGCGCCAGATGAAGGCGAGCACGACCGCGATGATGAGTGCCGCCCACGGCAGGTACTCGGGGTTCGAGTTGCTGAGGTTTCCGAAGAGCTTCGCGGAGAGCACGTCGAACTCGCTCGGGGTGAGGAGGCGCTGCATGAACGTGGAGAGCGAGCCGAAGCCCACCCCGAAGACGACGCCGATGAGCAGCATGATGTGCAGGTTGCCGCGTTTGCCGGAGAACAGCCACGTGTAGAGCAGCGTCGCGAAGCCCACCATGAGGAAGCTCTGCAGGAACACCTTGGGTAGGCCGTCGGTGGAGGCGAGCGCGGCGCCGCCGAGGAAGAACACGAGCGCGGTCTGGAAGACGACGTAGATCGCGTCGAACCCCATGATCGAGGGGGTGAGGATGCGGTTGCCGGTCGCGGTGTGGAACAGCACGGTCGCGACGGCCTGGCAGGCGGCGACGACGACGACGGTCGCGACGGTCACGACGCGCAGGTTCACGGCAAGCCAGAATCCGCGGCTGCCGGGCTCCATGGCGATGTCGTAGGTGAGGACGCCGACGGCGGCGAGGACGACGAGGGCGCCGAGGATGCTGAAGCGCAGCCAGAGTCGGGGAGCTTTCGCGGGGCGGCTGGCGTCGCTGACCTGGTCGCCGATGCGACGGGACGTGGATCTCGGGAGGCGGGGCACGGTCTCAGCCATTGCGACGCATCCGGAGCAGGAGGGTGATGAAGACGGCGGCGCCGACCATGCCGAGGATCATGGAGACGGGCAGCTCGAAGGGCATGCGGATGACGCGGCCGATGATGTCGCAGACGATGATGATGCCGACGCCGAGCACGCACACCCAGGGCAGGTTCGATCTGAGGTTGTCGCCGCGCGCCATGGAGACGAGGTTCGGCACGATGAGCCCGAGGAAGGGCAGGAAGCCGACCACGACGGTGGTGACGCCGGTGGCGATCGCGACGAGGGCCGTGCCGATGAACATGACGAGGGTGTAGTTGAGCCCGAAGTTCGTGGCGATGTCCTTGCCGAGGCCCGCGACGGTGAAGCGGTCGGCGACGAAGTACGCGATGACGACGATGACGGCGACGATCCACAGCACCTCGTAGCGGCCGCGGACGACGCTCGTGAAGCTGCCCATGAACCAGGTGCCGAGCATCTGCAGGTAGTTCGTCTCGATGGCGAGCCAGGTCGTGAAGGCGGAGACGACGGCGCCGAGCATGATGCCGATGAGCGGCACGATGAGGGCGGAGCGGAGTGCGACGCGGCGCAGCACGGCGAGGAACACCATGGTGCCGATGAAGGCCGAGACGCTGGCCATGACCATGCGGGTCGTGAGGCCGGCCGCTGGGGCGACGATGTAGCTCACGAGCAGGCCGAGGGCCGACCACTCGGTGGTGCCGGTCGTCGTGGGTTCCACGAAGCGGTTCTGGGTGAGCAGCTGCAGGATGAGGCCGGAGACGCTCATCGCGCAGCCCGCGAGCACGAGCGAGACGGTTCGAGGAACCCGGGAGATCCAGATCATCTCGCCGCCGAACTCGTTGCCGGCGATGTCGTACGCGCCGACGTAGAGCGACAGGACGGCGAGACCGGCGACCGTGACGATGCCGATGGGGAGCGCCCCTCGCCGGTTGAGGAGCGGCACGTGCGGCTTCGACGCGGCTCGGGGCGCCGGCGCTGCTGGGGGTGGGGCTGTTGCTGTCATTCGCTCGCTGTCGTGGGTGACGTGCGGAGGGGGGCCGTGCGGAGGAGTGCCGCGCGGCTGTCGCGGCGGGAGACCCCGGGATACCCGGGGCCGGTTCGTGCCCCGCCGCTCGGGTGCCGCGAGGGCACCAGGGGAGCGGCGGGGCACGAGAGCCCGGAGCGTGGCTAGCTGCTCGCGCCGGAGAACGCCGCTGCGACGTCCGTGTACAGGCCCGTGTAGGCCTGGATGCCCTCGTCGAGGTAGAAGGTCGGGTCGAGGTAGACGATCTGGTTCTTCTGCACGGCTGGCACGTTCTGCAGGGCCTCGGCGCCGGCGATCAGATCGGCTGCTGCCGCAGCGCCCTCTTCGCCGGTGCCGGCGTCGCGGTCGAGCACGATCATCCACTCGGGGCTGGCCTGGGCGATGGCCTCGACGCTGATGTCGTCGCCGTGGGAGGCGTCTTCAGCGGCCTGGTCGATGGCGGGGGTGAGGCCGATCGTGGGGAAGAGCTGGCCGACGCCGCGTCCCTCGCCGGGTGCCGCGTAGGCGATCTCGCCGCCGGAGGTGATGAGGCCGACGACCGTGTCGGTGCCGTTGTATGCGCTCTTGGCGTCGGCGATGGCGGTGTCGAAGGCGGCGACCGTCTCGGCGGCTTCCGCTTCCTTGTCGAAGATCTGGCCGAGGATCTCGACCTGGCGCTTCAGCTCGCTTGTGGCCTCCTCGCCGTCGCGGGGGTTGATCTCGATGGTCTTGGGCTGGATGTCCTTGAGGTCTTCGTAGTAGTCCTGGAAGCGGTAGCCGCCGATGATGAGGTCGGGCTCGGCTTCGATGACGGCCTCGAGGTCGGGCTCGCGGTGGAGGCCGACGTCGAGCACCTCGTCGCCGCCGGCGAGGTCGGGCCAGACGCTCTCCATGAGCGGCTTGGGGGCTGCGACGACGTTGATGCCCCAGTCGCTGAGGGTCTGGAACGTCGTGTTGTCGAGGGCGATGACGCGCTCGGGGTTGACGGGAACCTCGATCTCCCCGTGGTTGTCGGTGATGGTGACGGTTCCGGACGCGGGGGCAGCGGTCTCCTCGGGTGCGGCCCCGGTGGCCGCTGGGGCGCATCCGGCGAGGAGGAGCGTGGAGATGGCGAGCAGGCCGGCACCCTGGAAGCGGGCGGCCGTGCGCCGCGTGGGAGTCGTGAGCGTTTCGGGCATGGCGGATCCTCGGTTCGGGGATGTGCTGTGCTGCGCGCACAGAGAGTGGAGCCGTTGCAGGGGCCGCACGGGCGCTTTGGGGGCGGACGGGCCAAGCCTGCGCGTCGCGTTGAACGTCCAACACGACTCGGCTTTGAGTAAGGCGAGCCTATCTTAAGTTCGGGGTCGTGGTCAGGGGCGGCAGACGGGGAGAAGTCCCCGGGCGGGGAGATAATGGCGCAATGCCTTTTTCCCGACACGAGCTGATTCCTGGCTGGCGCGACCTGGTGACGATGGGGCCCTACCGCCGCGACCACTGGGTGGCACTTCGGGTCGCACTGGCGATCGGCGCGCCGCTGGTGCTCCTCTGGGCGACCGAATCCATGGAGCTGGCGATCTTCGCCGTGTTCGGAGCCTTCACGAGCGTCTACGGTCGCGGGCTGGGCGTGTTCGCTCGCCTCCGACTGCAGTCGATCGCGGCGGGAGCGCTGCTCGTCTCCGTCGGGGTGGGGGCGCTCGTCGCGCTGTCGCCGGAGCGCGGCCTGCTCGTGCTGCCCATCGCCGCCGCATGGGCCTTCCTCATGTCCCTCCTCGGCGACCGGGTGCGGTGGGCGCCTCCCGGCCCCATGTTCCAGATCTTCGCCCTCGCCGCGATCGCGGCGCTCGCGGTGGATGGGGCGGTGCTGCTGCGCGGTCTCGGCGTTGCCGTCGTGACGGCCGTGTGGTCGCTGCTCCTCGGGCTCGCGTTCGGCGGGGTCGGGGAGTTCGTGGACAGGGGCCGAGCGGCGCGTGCTGCCGCCGGTGCAGCCGCTGCTCCTGCTCAGGCTCCGGGGCCAGCTGTCTCGGGGGCCTCCGCTGGGGGTTCGCCGTCGACGGGGTCGATCAGGTCGGTTCGTCCGGCGAGGTCGACGCCGGTGGGACGCGCGTGGATGTTCGCGGTCGGCACGCTGGTGGCTGGGGCGATTCCGCTGCTGATCGGCATCGGGCATCCGTATTGGGCGATGGTGTCCGCGATCGCGGGTCTGTCGGCGGCGACGGGGTTCCACCGGGTGCTGCGGGCGACGCATCGGCTTGTTGGCACGGTGCTCGGCCTCGGGGTGGCGGCGGTGCTGATGGCGTTCGAGCCGAGCGGCCTGGTCGTGGTGCTGCTGGTGATCGCCCTGCAGGGCGGGGTCGAGCTGTTCATCGTGCGCAACTACACGCTGGGGCTGCTGTTCCTGACGCCGCTCGTGCTCGTCATGGGGCGTCTCGCGGGCGATGTCTCGGCCGGGCAGCTGCTGCTCGAGCGGGGCGTGGAGACGTTCATCGGGGTGGCTGTCGCGGTCGTGATCGCGGTGGTTCTCGAGCGCCTGCCTGCCTCTTCCAAGTTATAAATCACCAGGGGGCTTGCCGCAAGGCCCCGTCGAGGCACCAGAATGAGCGATCGTGACATCTCCTGCTGAAGTCTTTGCCCTCCCACCCCACCTCTCGTTCAAGTCCGACCCGGAACTGGTGGGTGCTGATGCTGAGCAGTTCGCCGCGGTCGCTGAGGCGCTGGCCCTGCAGAAGGGCGAGCTCGCGGCGCGGCTCGATGAGCTGCGGCTGACGGAGGGCGGCGCGGGGCAGCAGGCGCTCGATCGGGATACGGAGATCCATCGCCTGTCGCGGCAGCTGCGTGGCCTGGAGCGCTTCGGGGTCGATGCGTGCCTGGGGCGGATGACGCCGGCGGATGGTTCGCCCGACGTGTACGTCGGCCGGTTCGGTCTCGCAGATGAGGCCGGGCGTCGACTGCTCATCGACTGGCGTGTGCCGGCGGCTGAGCCGTTCTTCGCGGCGACGCACGCGAATCCGCTCGGCCTGGCGAGTCGCCGCCGGTACCGCTGGAACGTGGAGCGGGTCGTCGACTACTGGGATGAGGTGTTCGTGCCCGGAGATCTTGTCGGCCGTGTGGCGCTGGACGACCAGTCGTCGTTCATCGCGAGTCTCGGGTCGGCGAGGTCGGGGGAGATGCGGGACGTGCTCGGCACGATCCAGGCCGACCAGGACGCGATCATCCGTGCCCCTTCGCGGGGTGCGCTGGTCGTGGATGGCGGGCCTGGCACCGGGAAGACGGTTGTGGCGCTGCACCGCACGGCGTTCCTGCTGTACTCGGACCCCCGCTTCAAGCAGGGGCGCGGCGGGGTGCTGTTCGTGGGCCCGAGCCGCCCGTACCTGAACTATGTGGCGAACGTGCTGCCGAGCCTCGGCGAGGACAGTGTGCAGCTGTGCACGCTGCGCGACCTGCTCCCGGAGGGGGCCGACGCACGGGAAGAGGCCGATGCATCCGTTGCCCGGCTGAAGTCGTCGCTCGACCTGGTGCGGGCTGTCGGCAAGGCTGTGCGGTACCACCAGCGTCCGCCGCGGGCGCCGTTCTCGGTGACGACGACGGACTCGCAGGAGCTGACCCTGGATGCCCGCGACTGGGCGGAGGCGTTCGTGGCGTACGAGCCTGGGCTCACGCACAACGAGGCGCGTGAGCAGGTGTGGGAGGAGGTGCTGCGTCTGCTCGTCGACAAGCGCTCGCCGCAGGCTTCCGAGTACGCGGTGCGGGCGTCGCTGGTGCGTGATGAGCGGTTGCGGGCCGCGTTCGCGAAGGCGTGGCCGCTGCTCGACCCGGCTTCCGTGATCGCCGACCTCTGGTCGGTGCCGGCGTACCTGCAGTGGTGCGCTCCTGAGCTGAGCGCTGATCAGGTTCGGGCGCTGCAGCGGGCGGATGCTCGCTCGTGGACCGTCGCGGATCTCCCGCTCATCGACGCAGCGCGGCGACTCACGGGCGACCCGAATGAGTTCCGGCAGCGGGCCCGGCGGGCCGAGGCCCTGGTGTCGCAGCAGGAGAACATGTCGCATGTGGTCGACAACCTCATCGAGGGCGACGACGACGGCGAGGGCGTCGTCACGATGCTCCGAGTCGAGGATGCGCAGCATTCGCTCATCGACGAGGGCTCCCTGCCCCCGGTCGACTTCGACGAGCTGGCTGGCCCCTTCGCGCACGTGGTGATCGACGAGGCGCAGGAGCTCACCGATGCCGAGTGGGCGATGCTGCTTGCGCGGTGCCCCTCGCGCAGCTTCACGGTCGTCGGCGACCGGGCGCAGGCGAGGCACGGCTTCCGCGAGACGTGGGAGGAGCGTCTGCGAGGCATCGGCCTGCCGAAGGTCGAGGTGGCTCAGCTCACGATCAACTACCGCACGCCGGAGGAGGTCATGGCCGAGGCTGCGCCTGTCATCCTGGCGGCGCTTCCGGATGCCAACGTGCCGGTGTCGGTGCGCAGCAGCGGACTGCCCGTCGTGCACGGATCGGCCGCTGACCTCCAGCAGGTGCTGGATGCGTGGCTTGACGAGAACCTCGAGGGAATCGCCTGCGTCATCACGGCCGTGGGGAGCAGGAGCGGGAGCGGTGGCGGTGATGGCCCGAGCGGTGTCGAGTTCGACAACCGGGGCCGGGTGCGCTCGCTCACTCCGGAGACGGCGAAGGGGCTCGAGTTCGACCTGGTCGTGCTCGTGGATCCCGAGCAGTTCGGGACCGGGATCGAGGGTGCCGTCGACCGGTACGTCGCCATGACCCGGGCCACGCAGCGCCTCGTGGTGCTGACCACCGACTGACGCGGCGGACCGTGTCGCCGCCGTGGCTCGCGTGGCTGCGACAGTGCGTGTCGCCGCCGCGGTTCGTGTGACCTCTGTCGACAGCCTCGGAGGGGGCGTCGGCATCTCTCACGCCGCCGCGGCGAAGTACTCGGCCTTGTCGAAGTGGCGCACGCCCTCGCGCGATGCGAGGAGCTGCGCCCGCACGGAGAGCTCGCGCACCTCGCACGCGATGCCGAGCGCGGCTGCCCACAGTCGCTCGTCTGGTGTGGAGTCGCCAGGGCCTGGACGCTCCCACGTGAGGATGACGCTCGCGGCCTGCAGCTCGGCGACCATCTCGGCGATGGCCCCGGCGATCTTCTCGAGGTGCGGATACGTGGGCCTGTTCGGGTAGGCCTCGATCGGCATGAGCACCGGGAGGGCGAGGTCGTCGGCGTCGAGGAACATGAGCCAGAGCTGGCGTCGGTAGGCCTCCCCGACGAGGCCGGTCACGTGACGGAGCACCTCCTCGTCGGTGATGATGGGCTCGGTCATCGGGGCTGGGATCGCTGTCATGCGACGAGTGTGCGCGCGACGAAGTGGCCGGAACCGCGCTGCCTTCGCAGCTGTGGAAGGGGTGCATCCACAGGCTGCACGTCTGCGGAGTCACCCCTCGCCCGAACGGGCCCTCGGGGAGTATCTGTTACGCACGTCTGGCTGGGCTCTTGGCAGCGGGGCCGCGCCGTGTGAAGCTGACGGGGTGACGACTTCCCCCACCGGCAACCAGGTTTCGCGACGCCTGCTGCACGGGCCGCGCGATCCCGGCGACGCGTGGGTGTACTCCGAGACCGGACAGCGCTACTGGGGCAGGTTCGGTGCCGCAGGTCTCGTGGCCGTCGACCCGCAGCGCGGCATCCTGCTCCAGCACCGCGCCGAGTGGAGCCACCACGGCGGCACGTGGGGTATCCCGGGCGGGGCGCTGCACGAGGGTGAATCGCCGGCCGTCGGCGCCCTCCGCGAGGCCGCCGAGGAAGCTGGTGTGCCGTGCGGCTCCGTCTCGCCGCTCTTCACGAGCGTTCTGGAGCTCGGCTTCTGGCGGTACACGACGCTCGTTGCTCGCGTCGTCGAGCCCTTCGAACCGGTCATCGCCGACGCGGAGAGCCTCGAGCTGCGCTGGGTTCCCATCGACGAGGTGGACAAGCTGCCGCTGCACCATGGCTTCGCGGCCTCCTGGCCTGCGCTGCGGGCCGCCCTCGAAGTGCGTGCGGCGGTTGTCGTCGACGCGGCGAACGTGGTCGGCTCGGTCCCCGACGGCTGGTGGCGCGACCGTGCCGGCGCTGCCGAGCGGCTGCTGTCGAAGGTCGAGGCCTTCGCCCGAGCCGGGGCGGCCTTGCCTGTGGCGTCCGGATCCACGCCGGTGGCTTCCGGGATCTCGGCCGAAGATCTCGGGCTGGGTGGCACGAGCTGGTTCCCGGAGTTCGCGGTTGTCGTCGAAGGCGCCGCGCGGGAGATCCGCGGCCCGTCGGACGACGAGGCACAGCACGCCCAGGTTCGAGTGGTCCGCGCCAGCGCTTCGGGTGACGACGCGATCGTCGATGAGGCGCGTCGCCGGGTCGATGGGGGCGAGACCGTGACGGTCGCCACGAGCGACCGCGAGCTCGGCGAACGCGTCGCGGCGGTCGGCGCGACCGTGAAGGGTGTCGGCTGGCTGCGCGAGCTGATCGGCTACGGGGCTCGCCGCTAGAGCACACGCCTTTCGTCTCGCTCCCAGGCGCCGCGCCGGGAGTGCACGGCGGGCATCCGGGAGACACGAGGGGGATTCGGAGGCCCCGTGCGTACGTTCGCCGGGTCCCGTCAGCGGGAGCGCCCGACGACGGGCGCGACGATGCGCACGATCTGATCCCCCGAGGAGCAACACATGACCGACCACACGACGCACGACGGCCACGGAACCCACTCGAACGCTTCGCATGCCGATGAGGTGGCGAAGATCGCGAAGCTCGTCAAGAAGTTCCGTTTCGCCATGCTCACGACGATCGAGGGTTCAGGGTCGCTGGTCGCGCATCCGCTCACCATCCAGGAGGCGGAGTTCGACGGCGACCTGTGGTTCCTCATCCAGAAGGACTCGACGACGGTGCGCAACCTCGCGGCGGATGCTCGCGCCGGGGTCTCGCTGAGCTCGAACGACTCGTGGGTCTCGCTCTCTGGGACGGCGGGGGTCGTGGATGCGCCGGAGAAGCTGCGCGAGCTCTGGAACCCTGCCGCCGAAGCGTGGTTCCCTGACGGACCCGAGGACCCGAACGTGGGCGTCCTGAAGTTCACGGCGAGCGGCGGCGAGTACTGGGACACCCCGGGCGGCCGCATCGCGACGGTCTTCAGCTTCATCAAGTCGAAGGTCTCCGGAGAGCCCATCGAGGGTGACAGCGGCAAGGTAGAGCTCTAAGAGGCGCGAAGGCGGCTCGGAGCCGGAAGACTCTGACGCCCCCGATCATGAGCACCACTCGGTGCGGTTCATGGTCGGGGGCGTTTGCCGTGGCCGCGACGGATCGATCGCGTCGGGCACGCGCGGGTGTCAACATCCACGCCGCATTCAGTTAGATCGTTTAGCTTCTTTGCATGTCCTCCGATCTTCTCCGTCGTCTGTTCGTGACCGTCTCCGGAATCCTCTGCGTCGTCGGGACCCTCTACGGGGTGGGTCTCTTCGGCGGCACCGAGGTCAATCAGTCGTCGAGCGGCAACCTCTCCGCCGACGCAACACTCATCGCCCCGGCCGGCACGGCCTTTTCGATCTGGTCGATCATCTACCTCGGCCTGTTCGCCTACGTCGTCTGGCAGTGGCTGCCGAAGCAGGCCACGTCGGCGAAGGCTCGCTCCACGGGCTGGCTGGCCGCGCTGTCGATGCTCCTGAACGCCGGGTGGCTGCTGGTCACCCAGTTCGGCCTGATCTGGGTGAGCGTCGTCGTCATCGTCGCGCTGCTCGCCGTGTGCATCGCGCTGGTGAGCCGCATCGCCGCGCGCCCCGCCGAGAATTGGGGCGAGCGCCTCGCCGTCGACACGACCTTCGGCCTCTACCTCGGCTGGGTGTCGGTTGCGACCCTCGCGAACCTCGGGGCGGCCATCGTCTCGACCGGGGTGGCTGCGGAGAGCACGCTCGGTGAGATCTCGACCACCGCGGCCCTCGTCGCCGTCCTCGGACTCGCGACGTTCTACGTGTGGCGCTGGAAGAACCTTGCGGTGTCTGCGGCCATCATCTGGGGTGTCGCCTGGGTTGGCTTCGGGCGGCTCGCGGATGCACCCGAGTCGACGCTCGTCGGCGTCGTCGCCCTCGCGGTCGCGATCCTCATCGCCGTCACGGGGGTGCTCGCCAAGTCGATCGATTCGCGCAACGCGAGCAGCCAGCAGGCCGCCCTGGCCTAGGTCCTGCTTCGAATGGCCCAGTCACCGCTCTCGCGGTGGCTGGGCCATTCTGCATGCCAGGTGTCGCGCTCCCGCGGGGCGCGATCTCGCTAGCATTCGAGTATGGAAGCTACCGATGGAGCCCTTCTTCGAGACGAGACGCCTGCTGCAGCCCGCGGGGCGCGCTGGATGCGACTCTCACGATGAGGGTCGCGCTCCACTCGGAGATCAAGCCGGGATCGATCGAGGGGTACCGTGCCAGCCACGCCGTCGTGCCTGACGAGATCATGGCCGCGTTCGACCGGGTCGGCATCCGCAGCTGGACGATCTTCCGGTCCGGGCATCGGCTCTTCCACGACGTGATCTGCGACGACTGGGATGCGGCCATCGCTGCCCTCGACGTCGACCCTGCGAATGCGCGCTGGCAGGAGGACATCGGACGCTTCGTCGAGCTGTACCGAGACTCCGATGGTGAGGAGGGCTTTTCCCCGCTTGAGCTCGTGTGGGATCTCGAGGTGCAGAAGCGCGGCGGCTGACGCGCAGGGAGGCGCCGGCTCTCGCATCGGTTCTCGCATGCGTTCTCGGCGTTTCCAACTTGCTCCCGGAACGATCATGGGCTTACACTCGAATCCTTGGGGGATGCGTTCTTGAGACGCCTTGTCTGGTGCAATTCCAGAGTCCTCCACCAATCTTTTCTGGTGAGTTTTCTTCTCACTCGATCTAGGCTCTGGCCATGAGCGGTATCGAAGGCGATTCCCCAACTGCCGGGCCGGCGCTTGAGCGCGGTCTCAGCAACCGACACATTCAGCTGATCGCTATCGGCGGTGCGATCGGAACCGGACTCTTCCTGGGTTCCGGCATCGGCATCCATAAGGCTGGCCCGTCGATTCTGCTGGTGTACGTCGTCGTCGGCGCGATGCTGTTCGTGATGATGCGGGCGATGGGGGAGCTGCTGCTCTCGAATCTCGGCTATCGCACCTTCCAGGACTTCGCGGCCGACTATCTCGGTGAATGGGCGCGCTTCTTCATCGGCTGGACCTATTGGCTGTGTCTCATCTCGATCGCGACGGCCGACATGGTCGGCGTGCAGACGTATGCGAGGTTCTGGTGGCCGGATCTTCCCGGTTGGGTGCCGATGGTCATCGCGGTCGCGTTTGTACTGGCGTTGAATCTCATCGCCGTGCAGGCATTCGGTGAGGCCGAGTTCTGGTTCGCGCTCGTCAAGGTGGTCACCATTCTCGGGCTGATCGTGGTCGGCATCTTCCTCATCGTGACGGCGTTCACGGCCCCGAACGGGGATACGGCGAGCGTCACGCATCTGTGGGACGACGGCGGCTTCTTCCCGAACGGGCTCATCGGGTTCCTTGGCGGTTTCCAGATCGCGATCTTCGCGTTCGCGGGCATCGAACTGGTCGGCACGACGGCGGCCGAGGCGAAGGATCCGGAGAAGAACCTGCCGAAGGCGATCAACCAGGTGCCGATGCGCATCCTCTTCTTCTACGTGCTCGCGCTCGGCGTCATCATGTGCGTGACGCCGTGGAGCGAGATCGACCCGAGCGAGAGCCCGTTCGTGGCGCTCTTCCTGCTCATCGGTCTCGGCGGGGCGGCCGCCATCATCAACGCCGTGGTCATGACGTCGGCTGTGTCAGCCGCGAACAGCGGCTTCTTCTCCTCGAGTCGCATGGCGTACGGCCTGGCGACGAGGAGGCAGGCTCCCGCCGTGTTCGGGAAGCTGACGCGGACAGCCGTGCCGGGCAGTGCCCTGCTGCTGTCGTGTGGGGTGGTGCTGCTGGGCGGATCGCTCGGCTTGATCTTCGACGACGCGTTCCAGCTCGTCACGGCAGTGTCGTCGATTCTCTTCATCTTCGTGTGGTCGATGATCCTCGCGTCGTACCTCGTGTACCGGCGCCGCCGTCCCGAGCTGCATGCCGCATCCGCCTACCGGTTGCGTTTCGGTGTGCCGCTCTCGTGGGTGGTGCTCGGGTTCTTCGTCTTCATGCTGGTGGTGCTCGGCATGTTCGACGACACCCGGGGGCCGTTGCTGCTGACCCCCGTGTGGTTCGTCATCCTGGGCGTCGCGTGGATGCTCGTGCGGCGTCGTGTGGGTCGGGTCGCGGAAGAGCGTGACGATGTGGAGCCGGCCCGCTCCTAGCCGTCGCGAGTGAGCCCGGCTGGCACAGGCTTGGCTGATGCTCGGTCAGGTGCCGGTGGAGAGCCCGAGCACGGGGTAGAGCACGTTGAAGCCTTCGGTGAGGCCGCCGCTGACGGCGTCGCCGCCGTGGTCAGCGCCCTGCACGATGAACAGGGTCGTCGCGATGCCGAGGGCCTGGGTGGCGTTGGAGAGCGTCGTCGCCATGGAGACGAAGTCAGGGTCTTCGCTGCCGGCCGTGAAGATGGCGGTCATTCCGGCGTACGTGCCCGCGGGGGCGGCGTTGAAGATCGTGATGGGCTTCGACGCTTCGAAGGCGGCGGTGTCGCCGCCGTAGATGTCGGCCGTGACGGCGTCTGGGGTCTCTGAGCCGGGGTACTGCTCGCCGGAGACGCTGATGATGTTCTTGAAGGTGCCGGGGTCTTTCGCGGCGTATTTGGCCGCGCATCCGCCGCCGTTGGAGTAGCCGGCGACGGTCCAGTACTTGGGGTCCTGGATGACGTTGAGGTTGGCGTTGACCCAGTTGACGACGTCGGTGGTGACGTAGGTCTCGGCGTTGCCGTACTTCGCGGAGTCGGCGCAGGCCGGGTCGACGTCGCCAGCTCCGCCGAGCTGGTCGGCGACGACGACGATGGGGGCGAGGCCGTTGTGGTCGGCGGCGAACTGGTCGAGGACGTCGCTGATGATGGTCGGGTCGGGGTTGCCGACGTAGCCCATCATCATGATGACGACGGGCAGGGCTGGGGCGTTCTCGACGAGTGCGGCCGGGGGCAGGTAGATGCCGGCGTCTCGGGCCACGAAGCCGGATTCGGTGCCGGGGATGGGGGCCGAGCCGCGTTCGCCGACGGAGGGCATGTCGTCTGGCGCCTGCCAGGTCGCGGCGAGGGGCTGCGTGGGCGCGGTTCGGTTGTCGGGGTTGTACTCGGGGAGTGTGATCTGGTCTTCTTCGACGACGCCGAAGACGGAGCCGAGGGTGGGGTTGAGGCCGTAGAACGCGTTGATGCCGGTTGCCCCCGCGAGGAGGTAGGCGAGGATGGCGACGCTCGCGACGATCTTGCGCCAGGGCTTCGCGTCCGGGAAGGATGCGATGGCGAGGCCGACGCCCGCGAACATGGCGGTCGCCCACACGCCAACCATGAGGGGCAGGTTCACTCCGAAGAGGTCGAGCAGGTTGCCCGCGAAGTAGATGCCCATGCCGAGCAGCGCTCCGGCGACGGCGCCGATGGAGGCGCGCACGAACCACTTCGGGTCGGGGTCGCGGACGAGCAGCGTGATCGTGAGGGCGACCGCGACGAGGTAGATGATCCACATCGCCGGCGAGTCGACGATGGGCAGCTCGAGGATGGCGCTCATGCGCGCGCGGGGAACGACATCGGGTGCTCCTTCGTACGAAGCGTTACGGGGGATTCTGACGAATCTCGGGTCCCGGTGGACTCAACTTCTCACACGGGGTGAGAGAAAGCTACACGCGAAGGCGGGGCGAATTGCTGGGTGGCGATGGGTGGATGCGCGGGTCGGTTCGCGCTCTGACGCTCGGCGGGGATCGCGGGTCGCTGGCGAGGCTTCCGAGTCGGCGTCATCGGCGCTACGTTTCGAGGGTGAGCACCCCAGCAGAGGTCGAGGAGCCCGTGGACGAGCGCCAGCGCGACGTGCCGCTTGGCGTCGTCATGGTCGGTATGGCGGCGGTCGCCTGGTGGCCGGCGTTCACGCTCGGAGCGTGGGGTGAGGTGTTTTTCGACGACATCCTCGGGTTCTGGGCGGCATCGACAGCCGCGTTCGTTTTCGTGCTGCTCGAACGGCGGAGGGTGTGGGGCAGGCTGTGGCGCGCTGGGCTGCTGCTCGTGCCGACGATGTGGCTGGTCCTCAACTTCCTCGTCGACGACGACTCGGGCAATCTCGGAGTCGCCTTCGTAGACCTCGCCGCGCTGCTCGTCGTGCTCGTGTGCGTGCCCTTCACGCTCTGGGTGCTGCTGCGCATCGTGTGGCCCGACTTCGTCGATCGCACTTCACGGCATCGGCGCTGGCTGATCGTCGCCGTGGTCGGCGGCATCGTCGTGGTCGCCTACGTGCTCGGCCTCAACCAGGCCCACTTCCTCACCTGCGACGACTTCGCCATCAGCGGGAACTCGCTGCCGCCGGGGTGCGTGCAGGGGAGCTGACTTGTTTTCCTGCCCTCACGCGAGGACCAGTCGCCTCTATGGTTGGAAGCTGATCGCTGCACGGGGGAGAAGCTTGATGACGTCCATCTATGTCAACCGTCAGCGCAGTATCGAAGCTGACCCGCAGGCACGAAAAGCCCTTGAGACGCTCTTCACGCGGATGCTCGAATTCGGTGCGGATTCCGCGCCCGGGCTTGAGCGTGTTCCCTGGGCAACAGACTCGCGGGCGCGACTGGTGGCTCTCGACGGCGGATACTCGGCGCTGGTCTTCGTGCTCGAGGTGTCGCCGGCTTCGAGGGCCGCGGTAATCGCCGGCATATGGCCTGCAGCAGTCGCCCGAGAGAAGGCACGCACTTTGATGCTGCAGCTGAACCCGGTCAACGGTCTGCCTGAACTCGAGCAGGCGGCGAGCGCCGAGGACGCAATCGAACGCCGCGCTGAGATGCAGCGCATGATGCGGTCGGACGCTGAGCGGAGTTCTGAGCACTTTGCGCCATTGAGCGAAGAGGAACAATCAGAGCCGGGGAACGCCCCGGAGCTCACAGACAAACCTGAAGCCTCGGACGACGCTGACGCTCAGTGGAGGGCAGCCACCGAACGAGTGGTGGTGGAAGCCGCAGCCAAGGTGAATCCAATTGATGAGGCCCTTGGTGAGTGGATCGGTACGCGAACGCAGAGCGGCGAGGTGGCGGCCGTCTTCGTGGCCTTCGAGCAGATGCGTGCCTTCGAGCAGGGGCAGCAAGACCAGAATGCGGCCGGCTTCGAAGGTATCCATGGTCGTTTCCCGCCCATGGACGTCGAGCGGCGAATCGGTTTGCCTCAAGAACTCTTCGCGCGTGCATGGGATGCACGGACCCAGAGTGCCTTTGACGCGGTTGTCGCCTCCTGCGAGAACGAATGGCAACGTCTCGTGTTGACTCGCATGCTTGAGCAGCCGACGGTCGACGACGTTCTGGCCGAGTTCTCTCTCGAGACTCAGGTGGTGCCGTCGGACCCGGAGCCCACGGCCGAGCAGCGGGATTCCTACTTGAGAGCTGTCGAAGCTACCCGAGAGCGCTGGGACGCGGGCCAATTCGTCGAGGAGCCTGAGGTGCCGGGGCCGCCGTACCTCGTGGAACTCGGTCTCCCCGCATCAGACGCTGAGATCATTGCGTCCTTCGAGCATCCGACTGCTCGACTGCAGTTTCAACACTCTTGCTCTTGAGCCGCTGTTGGTTCGAGGCTCGGTGACGATTTGGCTACTCGCAGCCGATGCCGTCACCGTCACGGTCGAGGTGCGGGCCGTAACCAGGATCCCCTGAGTAGACGGGCGCTGCGCCTGCGTCGCGGGCTGCGGTGCAGTTCTTGTAGTAAACGCTCGACGGCTGCTCGACGGGTTCCGCGGCGAGCGGCACCGGCGCTGTTTCGGGTTCAGGTGCGGGCTCCGGCGCCGCGGGTGCCGCCTCGGGAACGCTGACTTCTTCAGCTGGGACGACAACCTCAGGGGTCGCTGTGACGGTGACCGTCACCGTCTCGACGGGAAGCGTGGCCGTAGCCGTGACGGTGACCGTTGGGGCCGGCTCGGCGACTGGCTCGCTCGCGGACGCGCATCCACTGAGCACTCCGAACGCGACGATCGAAAGGGCCGCAGCCGCAGCCAAGAGGGTTCGGCGGGGCAGGCGCGACTTAGGGGCGCGAGGGGAGTTCACGATGAGGGGCTCCAGAGATGGGGGAGAGCGAGGAAGACCCGGCGAGCTTATGCGACCAGAGTTCATGTCGTGAAATGCCCGGGTGCTGGGGAATTGGGTGCTCAGCTCTGAGTGGAGAGGGAGAACGCGCGTGTGGCTTGAACTAGACGCACCCGCGAGCTTTTCCTCGTGCACGGCTATCGCTAGTCTAGAAACGTGGATTTCCCCTGGCCCATACGCATCGGTGAGACCCTCCGGCGACGCCGAATCCACGAGATGCTGGGCGGGCAACAGCAGCAGGGAATATCGACTCCCCGTGGAAACCCGAATATCCTCATCTTCACGGACCCCAAGAAGGGGCAGCGATATGGGTACGACCTCCACGAAGGCCTCCGCGCCGACGGAATTTACGCGTATACGGGTGAAGGAACCCTCGGTAATCAGCAGTTTCTTCGCGGAAACGCAGCCATCATGTCATCTGTGCAAGATGGTCGACTGATCAGGCTCTTCACAGTGCGGGGAGTTGATGTCACCTACGTCGGCGCTTTCACTCTTGCTGACCCGGCGTTCGAGTACCAGGAGATACCGGACGTAGAAGGGGGATCTCGCCGCGGCATCATCTTCCTACTCGCTCCGGTCGACGCGGACGTGGCGAGGCTTATGCCGAGTGGCGTGCCTGATGCTGAGCAAGTCGTCGTCGCTGATTGGGTCATGCCCGAATGGGGAAGCTTCACTGTCGAGCTGCAGCCTCGTGAACTGGAGATATCGAGGGTCGAATTCAATCTCCAGGCAGCATTCGGAACCTGGCTGAAGTCAAAGAACCATGTGGTTCAGTCCATGTCGCTGACAGTCGGAAACGCTCGGATCCGTCCAGACTTCTACGACAGCACTGCGGGCGAAGTCATCGAGGCGAAGAAATCCACCGCTCGCTCGTACGTTCGTACGGCCATCGGGCAGTCGCTCGACTACGCGCACAATGCGCGGCGAGCCGGCTACCCCGTGAAACCGGCGATCCTCATGCCAGGTCGCATGGAAGACGACCTCTCAGAGCTCTGTCGCGAGCTCAACGTTCGGGTCCACACGCGCGTGGGAGAGGGTTTCGTCGAAAGCGAGTGGTGAACGGGGCGTTCCGGCTCAGCCGACGCTCCGTATGAGTGCCCCCACAGTTGGAAGATCTGGTTTCGCCCATTCCAGGGCCGCGAGCTGGCTAATAGGAACCCAGCGCAGAAGATCGTGGTCCGTGCTGCTGCTGGGCGCAGTCTCAAGAGCCTCGACGAGATAGCAGCTGAGGTCGATGGTCACATCTCTCAGTGTCGTCCTCGAACGATCGACAAGTTCCAGAACGTTGACGTGGACGGAGAGCTCCTCTGAGATCTCCCGCGCAAGAGCCGCCTCGGGTGTCTCGCCAGGTTCCACTTTGCCACCGGGGAACTCCCATGATCCGGCCCCACTTTTGTCGGAGCCTCGTCTGCATGCGAGCACGT
The DNA here is from genome assembly GCF_002931515.1 of Pseudoclavibacter sp. RFBG4. Lineage (NCBI taxonomy): Bacteria > Bacillati > Actinomycetota > Actinomycetes > Micrococcales > Microbacteriaceae > Pseudoclavibacter > Pseudoclavibacter sp. RFBG4. The sequence goes on from NZ_PSYC01000024.1 coordinate 36,679, forward strand.
TTCCATCTTGAAGAAAAACGCCCGCGACGACTGTCATCGTTCTCTCGCGTCCCATAGCCACGCCAGACAGTCTGGTCCAACCTGCGCGCGACGGCTAGTTGTAATGCTCAGGCAGTTGGTTGGTGTGTGACGATTCGCTGTAGGCGAGGAATGAGAGTGAGGACCTCTCGGTGCCTCGTGCCGCTGCTACCACTACGCGCTGTACCAGAGGGGTCCTCGCTCGCTTGATTCGGCCCTCGCATGTCGATGTTCTGACAGTGGACCCAGTCCGCTGCTACGAGCCCGACCGTCCGAGCGCGGAGATCCACGACGGTGAGAAAGTCGCCACCGCGATCGGGGTGTGAAAACGAAACCACGTGTCGTTCATGACTACCGGCCTGCATCCTCGCCTACGGTCATCACCGGCTCGATACCGGAGTCGGAATCGAGAGAGACAAGAGGACGGCTGCGAGTGCATCCCGCGAACGAGCGCTCAGAGGCTTTGCGGGCGCCCTCACGGTCGCCGCAGCAATGATGCCGCGGAGCACGAGTACTTCTTTGTGCACGCTCCAGGCGAGACCGGGTTGCACACCCAAGAGAATCAATGGCAGCAGGGACGCGAAACCGCGGCGTGCTTCGAGATGATTGCCAGCGTTCCACGCATCAAGGACAGGTTTGAGGACATCGACGAATTCGCTCGCAGGCATTGTGCCCGTCGCGCCGCGAGCGTATTCCTCGAGGCAGAGCTGTGCGTTGTTCCCACCCAGAACGGTGAACTCGGGTGTAGCGCAGCTCGCGGCGACAGTGTCGATCTTCTCTGCCGTCGGTGGTGCCTCGACTTTTACGGACGAGATAGCCGTGACTCGGCTCAGCTCCACGATGGTGTCGACTGGGAACTGCACTCCGGTCGGGCCGGGAGCATCCTGCAGCATGACCTCGGACCCCAACTCGCTGCAAGTGTTCGCGACTTCGCCGTAGAAGTCGAGAAGTTGCGGTGGGGTGGGTTTCACCATGAACGGCGGAAGGACCATCAGTACATCGGCGCCCTGCTCTGAGGAGTCTCTCGCCTGTTCGACGGCAGTAACTGTCGACATGGCGTTCACTCCCGCGACGACAGGAACTGCACCATCGGTCACGGCGCGAACTTCTTCGAGGACCAAGCGCCGCTCCGCTGCTGTGAGCGCGAAGGCCTCGCTCGCGTTGCCGTTGACAGCGACTCCGTCGACTCCGCTTTCTAAGCAGAACTCAGTAAGCCTGCGGAGGCTGGGGAGATCGAGCGTGCCGTCGGGATTGAACGGCGTCGCGAGAATGGGAATGAGGCCTTGGGGGGCTGGCATCAGCTGTGTTCCTTTGCGAGTTGGCGGATAAGTGGTTCGTCGATGTCGATTCCCAGGCCGGGGCCGTTCGGTACCCGGAAGCTCGCCCCGTCCGGGAGGAGCGAGGTGGTCAGGATTGATTGGCCAATCTCGGTGCTCGTCGGCTGGTATTCGAAAGCGAGAAGGTCGGGGATAGCGGCGCTGAAGTGGATGCCAGCGGCTAGGAGCACGCCGAGGCCCACTGAATGGTGCGGCGCGGTCGGCAAGTGGCGGGCCGAGCAGACTTCGGCGATGCTGAGAGCCTCGGTGAGGCCCGTGCGCCCGACGTCAGGTTGCGCGAGGTCGAGTGCGCGCTGTGTGGTCCAGCGTTCGAACTCGAATCGGTTGCGTAGCGTTTCTCCGACGGCGATGGGAATGGGGCTGCGCCGAACAAGCTCGCGATGGGCTTGCTCGTCCTCAGGAACAAGCGGAGCTTCGAGGAACCAGCCGCCGAGTGCGCTGAGCCCTTCCGCGAGGCGCAGGCCGTCGTGAGGCGAATAAGCCCAATGGGCGTCGACTGCGATCCGTAGTTGAGGCGCTGCCTCATGGACTGCCGCGACGGTCGCCAGATCGTGGTCAACACCCAGGCCGAGGTGCAGTTTTACGGACCTCATGCCAGCGTCCTGCCATTCGCGGGCGAGTAGCGCGCGGTCGGCGTCGGTTGAGCGTGGGAGGCCGGAGACGTACACGGGAACTTCTTCGCGGAAGGCTCCACCGAGCAGTTCGACGAGCGGAACGTCGTGGAGACGGGCCGCGAGGTCCCAGAGGGCTATGTCTATCGCTGCGAGCGCGTCAGCCTGATGGCCCACGAGGTGTCCTCGCTCACGCATGAGAGAGGTAGTGCGGTTCCAGGCTGGTCGTGGTGCGACGGCACTCATTCCTATGAGTTGGGGCGCGATGAGCCGTCGAATGATCGTGGCCAGAATCTCCGGACCAACTGGTGCGAGCCCTTCTCCCCATCCGGCTGTGCCGTCATCGGCGGTGATCTTGACGAGCACTGTCTCGAAGAGTGGGGAGTACAAGCTCCGCCACGGTTCACGAACGTGGTAGCCAGCGGGCACGCTGGCTCCACCCTGCAAGGCCCCGAGGTAGTTCTCCCGGTGCTGCAGCTTGAGGACGAAGACCTCTACGGACGCAATTCGCATGCATATATCCAATCAGTGGTTGCAGTCATGCACTGTGCGGATTACGCTATCCATTATTGTCGAGGTTGTCTAGCGATGGGAGAAGTCATGGCAGCAGATGGAGCCAATCAGGGGCTTGAGCGGGCTGCATCCGTTCTCGATGCGATAACCCGCTGCGGGCCTTCCCGGGTCGCGGACATCGTGACGGAGACAGGATTGGGACAGTCCACGGTTTCCCGGCTCCTGACCTCGCTCGAGATGCTCGACTACGTCGTGCGCGATCCGGAATCCGGCACGTATCGTCTCGGGTTGATCTTCCTGGCGATGGCCGGTGCCGCGCTCAACGAGCAGTCCGTTTTTCGGCACGCGAGGCAACCCGGTCAGCACCTTGCGGCGTCGCTGGGGCTAGGCGTGAACGTCGCCATCCGTCGGGGTGGGGAGCTCTACTACCTCTCGAATTTCGAGGGTGCGCTCGCGCCGAAGAGCTTCACGCTCATGGGGCATCGCAGTCCTCTGCATTCGACGGCTCTCGGAAAATGCTTGCTCGCAGAGCTATCCGGCGACGAGCGCCGTGCATTGCTGCCTGATCTCGAACCGTTCACCGTGCACACAATCGTCGACCATGAGCGTCTTGATGAGGCAGTCGCGTCCGTGCACCGCAGCGGCTACTCGACGGAACGCGAGGAGTTGGCCCTGGGGCGATCCTGCGTTGCCGCCCCCATCCGCAACTCCGAAGGAGACATTGTGGCCGCGATTTCGATCTCGGGACCCCTCAGCGCGCTTGACCTGACTACTCGCGAGTCGGAGATCGCCCAGCGGGCAATCGAGGTTGCCGATTCCATCAGCACAGCGATGGGCTATCTGGGTCCCCGCGCTTCGACCCAACACCCGCACCGCGCATAGCTGGCTCAGCAATCATCCCCACCTCAGCACACAAGGAAGTGTCGCAGCATGCAACGAACCCGAAGAAACAGCATCCTCTCCCTCACAGCGATCACCGTTCTCGGACTGACCGCCTGCGGCTCCGGTGACACCCCGGATGCCACGGGGCCGATCACCCTGGAGTTCCCGAGCTGGCAGGCCGAAGACCCTGCATTCGGCGCTTGGTGGAGCGAGGTGATCGCCGAATACGAAGCCCAACACTCCGACGTTGATATCGACTTCTACCAGGTCCCGTTCGGCAGCTACGTTGACCAGTTGACGACTCGGTTCGCCGCGAACGACCAACCGGAGATCGTGCACCTGCCTGCGCGCAACGCGTCTGAGTTCGCGAGCCGGGGTTGGCTCGCTCCGTTGGATGCGCACCTTGACGGCACCGATATACCGGAGACGTGGACGCCGCTGCAAACGGAGATGGAGTGGGAAGACAAGTCGTACGGAGTGCTGCTCCTGGGCTATGGCTACACGCTCTACTACAACGCGGATCTCTTGGAGCAGTCCGGAATACCCGTACCGACTACGGGCGAAGAGGTTGTCGCCGCCGCGGAAGCGATAACTGGCAACGGCGTCTACGGATTCGGTGCAACAACCCAGCAGAGTCCAGACAACTACACCGAGCTGATGTCGTTCATCACCGGCAACGGAGGTGCGCTCGCAGACGGGAGCGTGTTTACGGTCGACACTCCTGAGGCTATCGCCGGAATGGAGCAGTATAGGGCCGCGCTGGCGCAGGCACCGGCGGGTATCCAGACGCAGCAGCGCAACGAGCTGTTTCTGAACGGCAACATCGCGATGCTGTTGGACGGGCCCTTTTTTGTTGCAGAGCTCGACGGAGCCGCAGAGAGTGTCGCTGGTTCGCTGAAGACGGCGGCTGCGCCATTCGAGACGATCCCAGGCGGGGTGAGCAACAGTATCCACTTGCCGACGGGCTTGGATGAGCGGACCGAGCAGGCGGCGTGGGAGTTCATCGAGCTCGCGTCGAGCGCTGAGTGGCAGGAACGCTACACGGAGCTCGCGGCGGTGCCTGCACCGCGCGCTGGTTCGATCACCGAAGAAGCCCTAACCGATCGGCCGGAGTTGGAACTCTTCCAGGAGCTCGCGGATGAGGCAGTGAGCATCTACCCGCAGGATGCGCAGCAGCGTGAAGAGTTCACGAGGCTCAGTCAGATCGTGTCGGAGGCGGCCATCACGCTCACGACCACAGACACACCCACGCCTGAGGTCGCAGCTTCCCTGCAGGAACAGTTGGTGCGCGAATTCGGGAGCGGCTCGTGACTGATGTGCGCGAACGGGAGAGCGTGAACGTAGCGCCTGACCGACAACCGCGGTCGCGACCCGCGACGAAGACTGGTCGGCAGGCTTCTCCGACTCGTCGACGGGATGGACTGTTTGCCTACTCGACGCTGACGCCAACGCTGGTCGTGGTTGGCCTGCTTATGGCGTACCCGTTCTATGTCGCCATCGACCTGTCGTTCAGGGGCGGTCGCGTGCAGTCGTTGGACGATGTCGGCTCCTTGCCGTTGACGTTCGACAATTACGTGCAGATCCTTACCGATCCTCAACTGCTCGGCGACCTCGGACGGTCCGTCGTCTACACGCTTGGAGTGCTCATCCCGGCGTTCCTCATCGGACTCGCATTGGCGCTCTTGTTGAATCGCAGTTTCCCGGGGCGCAGGATCTTCCGGCCGCTCGTGCTGCTGCCGTGGGCCGTGCCCGGCATCGCAGTCAGCGCCGCATTCGCATGGATGCTGGATGCGTCGTACGGCATCGTGAACGCCATCCTCCGCAATCTGGGCATCATTCAGGAGAACATTGCCTGGTTGGCCGACCCGGATTCGGCAATGCTGGCGGTTATCATTCCGACTGTCTGGAAGTACTACCCGTTCTTCACTCTCGTATTGCTGGCCGCGCTGCAGAGCGTGCCGGGAGAGCTGTACGAGGCTGCCCAACTCGATGGTGCGAAGTCCAGGCAGCAATTTCGCTACGTCACTTGGCCTGCCGTGCGCACTGCGTCGGCGCTTTCCATCGTCATCACGGCTATCGGCATCTTCCGGGAGTTCGATTTCATCTACCCGCTGACCGGAGGCGGGCCGAACAACGCCACGCAGACGCTGGCGATCCGCATCTACAACGAAGCATTTCAGTACTTCCAGCTCGGGCTCGCTGCGGCCCTTGGGGTCATCACGATGCTCATCGCTACGGCAGTGCTCGCATTCTTCATGCGCTCGCTGCGCACTCAGAGTTAGGAACGCAGCATGCGTCAACTTTCACGCCCTCAGCGATACGGGCTGCTTGCGATCGCTCTCGTCGCGAGCGGGATCCTTCTGTTTCCCATCTACTGGATGGTCATGACGTCCCTCGTGCCGTCTCGGAGTCTCCTGACGGAGAACCCGCCACTTTTCCCTGCGTTGGACGAGGTCTCGTTCGACGCGTATACGGAGGTCATCACGGGCCGCCCGATCTTGACGTGGCTCGGGAACTCCGCGCTGTCGACGCTCGGCGCCGCCGTCGTGTCCACCGTCGTGAGCACGCTGGGCGGATACAGTCTGTCGCGATTCCGCACGCGAGGGCAGCAGGCGATGGGGTTCAGCCTCCTCGTGAGCCGGGTGCTGCCGGGCACCCTGCTTATTATCCCGTTGTTCATGGTGTTCGCCACGACACATCTCATCAACAACTTGTGGTCGGTCATCCTCGTGAATATCGCGGCGACGGTGCCATTCACGACTTGGCTCATGAAGGGCTTTATCGATTCGGTCCCGGTTGAAATCGAGCAGGCTGCCATGATCGACGGATGCTCGAGGCTCGAAGCGCTCCGGCTCGTCGTCCTTCCAGTGCTCCTGCCCGGCATCGCCGCAACATTCACCTACGCCGCTATCCTGACCTGGGGGGACTTCTTGTTCGCGCGCACATTGATGTCAAACCCTGACGGATGGACCATCACAGTCGGTATCGCTTCATTCATCGGCGAGTTCAGCGTCGACTGGTCGGGCCTCATGGCAACTGGGCTTCTGTCGACAATCCCGATGGTCATTCTCTTTCTCTTCCTCGAACCCTTCCTCGCGAAAGGTATGACAGCCGGAGCCGTCAAGGGGTAGATGGGTTCGCAACTTATGTGACGCTGACGGTGACGGAGGCGACGTGCCCAGATGTGTTTTCACGCACGGACGCTTCCCGCAAAGTTTGGCGCGGGTATGGGCACGTCGGCCAGCGTAGGAACGGCATTGTGGGCAGGAGGATCGGGTCGCACTTTCGATGAAGCTGCGGGTGCACGCGGGCACTCGTCGATTCGGGTGGCGCTCGGGAGCAGGGGCCGGAACCGTGATGAGTGAAAGCGTCCAAGCTGTGCTGCGACAGCGGGAACGTCTGGTCCGCCCCACTCCAGGTCGTTGACCTCCTCGACGGAAGCCCACCGAAAGGGATCGTGGGGCGGTGCTGCTATGCCGATCTACGTCCTGAGCCGTGACCACATCACAGGCGAGATCGATTGCGACATCTTCCAACGCGGTCTTCGAGCCATCGAACAGCTCCGCTGCGTCGGTGCGAGTTGCCATAGCTAGCTTTCGGACAATCGAGCGCCAAGACTCTCCCGATCTACTACTTACGCCCCGAGGTTCACCCGCGACAGGAACTCCACCGTCTCGGGCCGCTGCGGGCTCGTGAAGAACTGCTCGGGCGCGGCGCGTTCGATGAGCACACCGTCCTTGAGGAACACGATCTGGTCGGCGACGCGGCGCGCGAAGCTCATCTCGTGCGTCGCCATCAGGATCGTGGCGCCCTGCTCCTTCAACTCGAGCACCACATCCAGCACCTCACCCACCAACTGCGGGTCGAGCGCGCTCGTGATCTCGTCCAAAAGCAGGACCTTCGGCTCCGTCATGATGGCCCGGGCGATCGCAACCCGCTGCTGCTGACCACCCGACAGGCGATCCGGGTAACTCGTCGCATGCGCACCCAGGCCCACGCGCTCGAGGATGGCCGTGCCCCGCGCCGCCGCCTCAGCCCGCGGCGTCTTGTGCACCTTCCTGGCAGCGAGCGTCACGTTGTCGAGCACCGTCATGTGCGGGAACAGGTTGAAATGCTGGAACACCACGCCGATGCGGCTCCGCACCGCGTCCCCGTTCGCGCGCGGGTCGGAGATGTCCTCGCCATCGAGGAAGATCTGCCCGTCATCGACCCGCTCGATCAGGTTGATCGTCTTCAGCAGCGTCGACTTGCCCGAACCGCTCGACCCCACCAGCACGATCACCTGATGCGGCAGCACGGAAAGATCGATGCCGCGCAGCACCTGCACGTCACCGAACTGCTTGTGCACGCCCCGAACCTCCAGGACCGGCTTCAGATCGCCCGCGGTGCCAGCGGATGCAGCGGTGCCCGCGGCGGCGGGCTCGTCGTCGTATGCGTACACGTCGCTCATACCGTGCCCCCGATCTGCTCACGCTTCTGCGCCCGGGCCGTGTACCAATCCGTGAGACGGATCATCGGCAGGCTGATCAGCACGAACAGCAGACCCGCGACCACGTACGGCGTGTAGTTGTAGGTGAGCGCCGTCTCGATCTGCGCCGCCCGAACCGCATCCACCGCACCCAGGATCGAGATGAGGCCGACGTCCTTCTGCATGGAGATGAAGTCGTTCATGAGAGCCGGCGTCACCTTCCGCACACCCTGCGGCATCACCACCAGGCGCAGCGTGGCAGCGTGCGAGAGGCCAAGCGAACGCGCGGCCACGCGCTGCGTCGGATGCACCGACTCCATACCCGCCCGAAGCACCTCGGCGACATACGCCGAGTAGACGAGCACAAGCGCGAGGGTGCCCCAGACGGCCGCATCCACGCGAGGGAAGATGCCCAGCGCCGGAACGCCGATGCCCACCAGGTAGAGCACGATGATGATCGGCATGCCCCGGAACAGGTCCGTGTACACGGTCGCGACGGCACGCAACGGGAAGAAGACCGGACCGCGAAGCGTGCGGATGACCGCCAGCAGCGTCGCGAAGATCGCCACCCCCACCACGGCGACGGCCAGCACGCGGATGTTCAACCACAGGCCCTCGAGCACCGTCGGCAGCACCTCGATCGCGTAGTCCAGATCGAAGAACGTCTTCGACACCGCCGCCCAGCCAGGCGTGTTGATGAGCGTCGCCCAGACGATGACCGCGAACGCGAGCGTCGAGACGAGCGCCACCAGCACCGAACGCTGCGACTGACGTCGGCGGAACGCGCGCCGCTCGAGCTCGATCGCACTCGGCGACCAAGGCTCCGCGGCCGCGGCGCTCGCCGACACGTCGGCGGTTGGAGGAGGGACCTGCGACACGGGCTACTTCAGCGTCGGAACGTCAACCGACGTCTCGAGCCACTCGGTCTCGAGCTCGCCGAGCTTGCCGTTGTCACGCAGCGCATCCACGGCGGCCGTGACCGGCGCCGTCAGCGCAGAGTCCTTCGGCAGCACGATGCCGAACTCGTCGCCACCCTCGGTCGAGTCGAACTGGCCGATGATCTTGCCATCCTCGAGCTCCACCCCGGTGAGGTAGAACGCCGTCGGCAGGTCGGTGACCAGCGCATCGATCTGGCCGCTCTTCAGCGCCAGCACGGTGTCCTCGTTCGAGTTGAAGACCTCGGGATCCTTGCCGAGCGCATCCTTCGCGACCGAGTAGCTCGTCGATGCCGCGGCCACACCCACCTTGGCGTCCGCGAAATCGGCGATCGACGCAGCACCGGCGACGCTCGACCCCTCGGTCGTGATGATCGCCTGCGTCGTCGTGTAGTACGGCGACGAGAAGTCGACGGCGTTCTTCCGCTCCTCGGAGATCGTGAACTGCTGCAGGTTCAGATCGAAGTCCTTCGGCCCCGGCGCGACGGCGCTGTCGAAGGTGGTGCGCACCCACTCCACATCCTCCGGCGCGTACCCCAGCTCCTCGGCAACCGCCAGCGCGACGGCGGCCTCGAAGCCCTCGCCCGTCTCCGGCGCGTTGTCGATGACCCACGGGTAGTACGCCGGCTCGCCCGTCGCGATCGTCAGCTTGCCCGGCGTGAGCGTCTGCAGCCCGTCACCCTCGGCAGCCGGCTCAGTCGTGGACGTGCCGGAGCACGCGGAAAGCGCGAACAGCGCGGCGATGACGCCAGCGGCAGCAGCGCCCTTGCGGATGCGGGAGGAGAGAGTCATGACAAGCCTTTCGTTCACTGCTGAAGATAGGGGAAGGCGCACGCAGGCACGCGCCCATTACGCCTGGTTGCGGGCAAGGCAGGCTCACGCCTCGTGATCGTCGACCAGCGTGAAATCGTCGAAGCTGAAACCGGGGGAGACGAGGCAGCTCACGAGCACCTCCTCCTCGCCCGGCAGCGTGCGCTGCCAGTGCCCGGCGGGGACAAGCGCCTGTGCGTGCCGAAGGTCGAGCGTGACGGGTTCGCGGGCATCCGGCGCCGACCCGTTGCCGCCGAGCTGCAGCTCGAGCGAGCCTGGGCCGTGCCACATCCAGATCTCGTCGCTCGTCACGAGGTGCCAGGCCGACGACTCGCCAGGCGGGAGCAGGAAGTGGATGAGCGTGGCCGCGGGCCGCTCGCCGTTCGGGGTCTGCAGGCGGTCGCCCGATGTCCACGTGCGGCGATACCAGCCGCCCTCGGGGTGCGGCTCGAGGCCCAGCTCCCTGGCGCGCGCGGGCACGGCGGACGGGTCGCGCGCATCCGCATCCTGGCGCCCCTGCGCAGCTGACCCTTCGGCTGCAGGCGCCTGCGTCTCGCCTTGCTGCTGCTCTGCGTTTCCCTGCTCAGCCACGTGAAGCCTCCAGTTCAGTGTTGTCGGCGGCCCAGACGAGCTCGCCGCCGATCATGGTCGCGGACGCCCGGCCTGCCCCTGCCTCGGCGAGCGCGACGATACCGTCAGCCACCGACACCACGGGCACGTCGAAGAACGCCAGGTCGGCGCGCGCCCCCACGGCGAGGTACCCGGTGCGGTCAGGACCGAGGTCGAGGCCCAGCGCGTGCGCCCCGCCGAGCGTCGCCGCCGACAGGATCCGCTCGTGCAGGTCGTCGCCCCGATACCCCTGCGAGCGCGCCACCTCGACAAGCGTCGCGACGTCGTGCATGAGGTCGAGCGACGGGCTCGACGACAGCGAGTCAGTGCCGATCGCGATCGGGCTGCCCTCCACGAGGTACTCGGCGACCGGGGGCGCATCGAGGCCGATGACCTCGTTCGACCGCGGGCACAGGGCGACGCTCGTGCCGCGCTTGCGCAGCAGCGCCCGGTCAGATGCCGTCATGTACACGCCGTGCGCGACGTGGCAGTCGGGGCCCAGCACGCCGAGCTGGTCGACGAACTCGGTCGCGCTCATCCCGAAGCCCGCCGAGCGCATCGCCCGGAAGCTCTCGAGCTTCACCATCTGCCATGGCTCGCCGTCGACGCCGCTGCCATCGCGCTCGCCCTCGAACGCGGCCTCGCCCAGGTGCAGGTGCGTGCGCAGCCCGCGCTGGCGCACGATGTCGGGGATATCGAGCAGGGGAATCGCGTCGAGCGAATACGGCGCGTGCGGGGAAAGACCGGCGCCGGGCGTGGTGGGGATGCGATCGAGCTCCTCCACGATGAGCTGACGGCCCCGCTCCTGCCAGTCCTCGTTGGTCCAGCTCATCACCTCCCAGTAGGTGATGCCGTGCAGTCCAGACTCGTGCAGCACGGGGATCGCCGTCGGGTCGGTGACGATATCGGCGACGCTGGTCGTGCCCGCGCGAAGCAGGCTCTGCGCGCCCGCCATGGCGTCGGCGTACCAGTCGTGGGGGAGCACGTAGTCGCGGTTGAAGGCCTCGGCCCAATCCTCGAAGCCGTTGTACTGGCGTTGACCGACCGCGGCCATGCCGGTGTACTGCAGGTGCGAGTGCGCGTTGACAAGCCCCGGCATCAGGATGCCGTCGTGGTGCACCTCCCGCGCCACGACGCCCCGCTCGGCGAGCGACTCCGTCACCCAGGCCCGCTCGCCGACATGCACGATCTTGCCGCCGCGCACCGCGACCGCGCCGCCCAGGATCGGTGGCGCGGTGATCGGAATGACCAGCGTCGCCGTATAGACCATGACGTCGTTCGCCGAGGTCGTCGCTGCGTTCTGCACGGGCGCTCCAGTCATGCGTTCGGGAATCTGGTGGGGTGCCAGGCGGGCTTCTGGCTCTCGCCCTCGGTCTGGCTCCTGCGCCGGTTCCGGGCCGTCGGCTCGGGGCGGGTTTCGAACTCGGGCTCGGCCTCCGCGAGTTCCGGACTTCTCTGCCCGACGTCGGCACCGAGGATCCCGGCCGCGATGACCTCGTCGGCGCTTGGGGGCAGCGGATGCACGCCCGGCTCCCGCACATCGCAGCGCGCCAGCATGCCGGCGGCCGTGAGCTGCGCCGCGAACGAGAGGTCCATGATCTGCACCGGGTTGCCCTCCGCGGCGGTGATGTTGATGCAGCCGCCACGATCGAGGACAAGTGCCGGGGAGTCTGAGCCGGAGCCGGAGCCGGACGCAGCCGCGGACGCCGCGTCGTCACCGGCCCGGTCGCCGTGCTCGGCCCCGGGCCAGAGCACCGCGTCGACCTTCCACGCCCGCGATTCCAGACGCGCACCCAGCGACTGCGCGTCGCCGAGCGCGATCTCGTCGAGCACGCCGCCCGCGACGGCGAACGCCGTGCCGGGGCCCGCCGTGCGCAGGTGGGCGGCGGTGATCGTCTGCGGCTCACCGGTCGCGGAGATGACGACGTGGGCGGTGCCCACCGTGTCCTCGAGGGGCGCCGTGTCGTAGCCGGCGTACCGCGCCTCGAGCGCCCGCACCGGGTCGAGCTCGCACACCGTGACCACCGCCCCAAGCGCCGACGCGTGCTGCGCGACCCCCACCCCGACCGGACCGAACCCGACCACCGCGACCCGTGCATCCGCGAAGCCCCTGCCGAGCTGATCGAGGAGGTCGGCGATCGCGAACACGCACGACTGGCCCGTGCCGTACCGGTTGTCGAAGCGGGTCTTGACGCGGGCGTCATTGACGGCGAGCACGGGGATGCGCAGCGCATCGCCCATGGCGTGCAGCGGGCGGAGGCCGCTTGTGGTCTCCTCGGCAGCGCCGAGCAGCTCGACACCGTCGTGGGCCGCGAGGCGGATGAGGTGCGAGCCGTCGTCGAGCAGGAACTCGTGCCCCTCGGCGAGATAGGCGCGTGCGTTCGCGAGCTGCCCGTCGGCGTCCGCGCCAGAACCGGCGTGGACGGCGAACCCGCGAGCCCTGAGAGCATCGGCGACGGCGTCGTCGGTCTCGTCGCTGTGCGCGTAGAGCGACACCTGCGCCCCGGCCTCGGCGAGCAGCAGCGAGAGCACGGCCGTCTTCGGCTCGAGCACCATGCTCACCCCGAAGCGACGCCCCCGCAGCGCCCCCTCTGCCGCGAGCGACGCGGCCACCCTCGACGAGGCTGGCATGAAACGGCGAGCCCAGTCGAGGCGCAAGTCGGCGTCACGGGCGGCCGCGTCGGAGCCAGGTTCGAGCGCCTCGGCCCGTCGGCGAGTGAAGTCGAGTCGCGCAGTGAACGGGTCTCGGCCCAGAGTCGCGGGGTCGAGCCGAAGCATGTCGAGGCCGCGGCCGTCGGCGAGGCGGTAGCGGCGCGAGGGCGGCCGCGTCGCGAGCTCTGCGAGGCCGCGTGCCTCCAGTGCGGTTGCAAGAGCCCCGTCGTCGCTCGCGTCGACCACGATCGCCCCGTCGCGGAACGGCAGACCGTCCGTCGCGGCAGCAGCTTGCGACGGCCTGTCGTCGCCGGCGGTCAGGAAGACGTAATCGGCCCGGTCGGGCTCGCTCGAGACCCCGCCGAGCGCACGCAGCAGGCTGCGGAGCGCGCCGGCCAGCTCGCCCGCACCAGCGACGTGGATGCGCTGCCCGGCGACCACCAGGTTCGTGGCGGCAGCGAAGGCGCGCACAAGCCGCTCGGCAGTCAAGGACGCGTCATTCACGGCGCAAGTCTAGAGACAGTGTGCGACCGACTCGGAGCACACTGCGGGATTTCGTCACAGCCCGTTATCGCCGGCACCAGCTCGACTTCTCCGCGCGGCGACGGCAGGCTACTCGACGGGCAGAGGGTGGCCGACCGCTTTCCCCGCGCGCAATCGTTCCGTAAAGGTCCGGATCTGCGCGGTCAAGTTCGGGTACGAGCCCTCAATGGGCTGCTCAGTAGCGACTGCGGCCAGAATCTCATCGAGCGTCTCGTTGACAAGTCGCTCTGCACCGCGGAGTCCCCATGACGTGAGCTCGGACACGACATCCGAACGCTCCATCAGGTGATGCTCGTAGCGACCGTTCACAGCCAACGCGAGTCGACCATCCACCCCAGCCTGATGAGCTTGCGGCACCACGTCGTACGCGGGGGCCAGACGCGTGCGACCGTTGACGGGGTGCAGCAGCCCAAGGTTCTTGGTGTGCAAGTCCAGGTTGCCGACGGCGACGCTGAGCACGAGCACCCGCGCCAGCAGGACCAGATCGTTCGAACGCGACTGGCCACGCAGCGCCTGGGCGACACGCTTCAAACTCGTGACGCCGCCCAGCTCCTGGTACTTCTGATTGCCCGACGCTCCGAGAACCTGGCTGAAATCCTCCTGGTGGATGCGCGCCCCATCGACCCGGTCGAACCTCTCGACAACAAGCGCCGGCAAGCCATCGAATTCGGCGACCGTCGTCGAGAAGGATGCAAGCCCAAGCCGCCGCGCCAGTCGCGCACCGTACTCCTCGTCGAAGATCACCGTCGGGTTCGCCGACAGCCTCGGCTTCAGGATGTGCGTCGACGGGTAGCCACCGAAAGCCTGGCTCCACTGCGCCCCGCCCATCGCCGATGCTGTCGCGGCCAACACGATCTTGGGCTGCACGCCTGCCAGTGACGATTTGCCGACCTCGGCGAGGTTCCCAAGTGATGCGGACAGCGGGTTCTCAGGGAGTGCCCGAATCTGGCTGTCGTCGACCGGACTCGTGCCAGGCGCACGAGGCTCCGTCGGATCGTCCACATCCCAGAGCTGCACCGCACCCGCCACGTCGCGCCCATAGCGAGCGAGGAACCCCAAGACATCTCCGGGACGAAGGCCCGCCTGAGTCCGCAGGTACTCGTACTGATCGCCCTCCGGTAAGAGCTCTGCGAACCAGTTTCGACGTCTGCCCGCCTTCGCCCGGGTCTGGCGAGCGACCAGCGGGAGCTCGACCCCGAGAATGCTGCTGTTTGTTCCAAACTCGGCGATGCCGGCCGTGGACGCAACGAAGTCGAACGACCGAGAGTCATCGCCCTCGAGGTCCCCGACGACGACGCCGTAGAGCTCCACCGCCAAGCGCATCAGCGCGGCCCGGTCGGCTCGTCGGCTCGCTGCTCCCAGCTCGCAGACAACTCGATATCCAGCTCGTGCATCAGATCGAACAGTCTCCGCAGGTAGATCGTCGTCTTCCCGCTCTCGATCTCGCTCACCGCACTCTGCGACAGCTGCAGACGCTCGGCGAGCTCAGCCTGGCTCAGACCTGCTTCGAGGCGCGCCTGCTGCACCGCCAAGCCGAAATCGGCAGGCGCATGCAGTCGAGCACGAGCAACCATGATGAACTCCCATTTGAATATTCAGATACTACTCGAGTATCTGAATATTCAGATGGAAGTCGCCTATCTGGATAATCCGATACGCCTACGCGTCGACGACCCCCGTGAAGCGAGTCCCGATGCCATACGAGAACTCCCGGGTCGTTCCGGCGGCAGGCTCCGGCAACTCGTCGAGATCATGGTTGTCGCACGACACATACGTGAACTCCGGCCACCACTTCTTGGGCCGCACCTTCTCCACCGTCCCGCACACCTCGCACGTCAGCGTCGCCCACACCGGGCGCTTGCCCGTGCGGTTCGCCCGCGACTGCGCCAGCCACGCCGGCGGGTTCGCGTCCAGCTCGGCCAACGCCTCCTCGGCGATGTACGGGGGCAGGCCGTTCCGCTTCGCCATCTCCAGAGGGATGTCGAGGCGGATCGCTGCATCATGTCGGCTGAGCTTCATCCCGCCAGCCTAGAGCGCAGGCGCGCCGGCGGAGTCCGCGGCCGGGTCCTCGGCAGGGTTCGCGGCCGTGTTCGCTGCCGGCAGCGGAGCGAGGTACCTGGCCAGGCTGTCGTCGAGTTCATCCACCCACTTCGTGTGGTGCGTGGATGCGATCGTGCCCGTCATCACGGAACGGTAGGCGCGGTCGCGGTACCCCATGATGTCCTCCGCCTTGTCGTGCTTCCACTCGAGGAAGATCTCCACGACCTCATCGAGGTCGAACATGGGGTAGTCGGTGGCCTCGATGAGGTCACGCACGTAGTCGGCCTGGAAGCGGATCTCATCCGCGGCCCCACCGATCGCGTGGAAGCGCTCGAGCCACGCCTCGATGTCGGCCCGGCGCGCATCCACGCTCGGCAGCACGACGTCGCCCAGGATCACGTCGCGCACGAACCAGGCCTGCGCGTCGAACATGTTGAACGTGAACCACTGGTCCTGCGCGCCCAGGTAGAAGAGGTGCGGGTTCTGCTCCCACACCACACCCTTGTAGAGGCCCTCCGGGTACACGTTGTTGGGGGAGTCGAGCGCCAGCTCGCTCGGCAGGAACGGGTACTTGTGCAGGTAGCCCGTGCAGAGGACAACCGCGTCGAAGTCCTTCTCCGTGCCGTCCGCGAAGTGCGCGGTCGAGCCGTCGAACCGCGTCACGAGCGGGCGCTCCTCGAAGCCGAGCGGCCAGTCGTAGCCCATCGGCGCCGTCCGGTAGCTCGCGGTCACCGAGCTCGCACCCATCTTGTGGGCCTGGCTGCCGATGTCCTCCGCCGAATAGCTCGAGCCGATGACCAGCACGTCCTTGCCCCGCAGGTTCTCGGCGCCGCGGAACTCGTGCGCGTGGCTCACCTGGCCGGGGAACGTCTCGAGGCCCTCGAACGTCGGCATCTTCGGGAACGAGAAGTGTCCGGATCCCACGACGATGCGGTCGAACACCTCACGGCTCGTCTTCTTCGACTCCAGGTCCTCGCTCACGAGCGTGAACTGCTGCGTCGCCTCGTCGAAGTCGACCCAGCGCACAACCGTGTTGAAGCGCACGTGCTTGCGCACCCCTGCGCGCTCGACGCGGCCCGAGATGTAATCCCACAGCGCCGGTCGCGGCGGGTACGAGGAGATGGGGCGGCCGAAGTGCTCGTCGAAGCTGTAGTCAGCGAACTCGAGCGCCTCCTTCGGGCCGTTCGACCAGAGGTTGCGATACATGCTCGAGTGGACGGGCTCGCCGTGCTCGTCCAGGCCGGTCATCCACGTGTAGTTCCACTGGCCGCCCCAATCCGCTTGCTTCTCGAAGCAGACGATCTCAGGGATCTCCCGCCCCTGCTCTGCCGCCGACTCGAACGCTCGAAGCTGTGCCATGCCGCTCGGGCCCGCACCGATGATCGCAATTCTCATGTTCTGTTGTTCCCTGGTTCTGTATGTCTGGTCGAGTTACGTATGACGCTGTACTGACCACCAGGTTAACAAGTCGTGTTCTCGTCGCCGCCGTTGGCGAAGCGGATGCGCCGCTCAGGGCATGCAGACGGCGCTGTCCTCTTCGAGGTCGGTGCTCGATGAGTCGTAACCGCCGGTCTGAACCGAAGCGGCGACGATGGCTGTCCCCATCGTCGAGAACGTGTACGTCGTCGTGACGAGCGGGGTCGGCTTTGCGGGTGCCTCCGTGTCGAGTCCGTAGACCGCGCCGTAGTCGGGCAGCTCGGGGAGCTCCAGCTTCTCGGTGTCCGTCTTCAGCGTCAGCTCGTGCTCGTCGGCGAACGCCTGCATGGAGGACGCAGTCCAGCCCTCCTGGCTGCGGGTCGCATCCAGCGCCGGCTTCAGCTCGGTCTCGCACCGCTCAGCCAGCGTCGAACGGAAGACGAGCGTGCCCCCGAAGATCGTGGCCGCAATCGCCAGCAGGCAGAACACGACGCCGCCGAACCTGATGTAGCCGAGGTACGCGTCGCTCCAGTTCGGCTCGCGGTCGCGGAACATCCACCGCTGGCCCGTCGATGCGGCAGCCGCCGGCCAACCGGCCTGCCACACCCCGAGCACGGCGAAGAGTGCGGCGACGGCGAAGATCGGGAAGAAGTCCATGAGGGCTGATGCTAGACCCGAAGCGGGGTGTCAAGCGCGCTCCGTGAACGCCAGGTCACCGCGTCTTCACGCCCCGCTCAGCAGGCGCATGGCATGCTCGCGAACTGGTTCAGCCCGACGACCGCGAAGATGACGCCGGTGATGAGGAACACGGGCGCCCCCAGGATGCCGCACCAGAAACTCGGCGCCTGCTTCTCGCTCGGCAGGAAGAAGGTGGCGATCGCCACCGCGATCGCCCACAGCGACACCGGGGCCAGGAACGGCTGCTCGAACACCCAGATCATCGGCACCCAGTGCAGGCCCACGATGAGCAGCATGACGGGCGCCATGAGCTCGCCCTTCTTCTTCCGCAGCAGGATGATCGCGGCGATGAGGCCGCCGACGACCTCGACTGCCACCATGACGATGTAGACCGTGAACGGCACGGAGTCGACCCGCAGGGCCGTCGCGCTCGTCCAGTTCCTGATGGCCGTCGGCAGCGTGATGCCGACGAGTGCGACACCGGCGAGGCTCAGCACCCCGAAGACGATGCGCCAGGCCCAATGTCGGGGCCGCTCCTGCGCCCACCCCGCCCACACGAAGGTCGCGAAGCCGAACAGGGACGCAGTGAAGATGACATCTCTCGGGAATTCGACGGACAGCATGCGCACCCCTTCATCGTTCATCGATGTGCGGCTCAGCCTAGGGGAGCGAACCGCCACGGGGCGGGGGAGAAGTGCCCCGCCTCCTCGTCAGATGAGGTCGCGGATCGCCCCGTAGCTCGCATCCACGTCGTGCAGCCAGAACGGGTGACCGACCTCGGGGAGCTGACGCACCTGCCACCCCAGAGCCTCGAGCTCGGCGGGCATCGGGGCGGGAACCACGGCCTTCCCCTCGGCGGAGAGCACGATCGTGGATGGCACGACCGGGACGGCAGGCGTGTACGGGCCATGCGCGACCTGATCGAAGATGCCCACCGTCATCTTCCCGTCGAAGCGCTTCTTCGCCCGAGCGTTCAGCGCCCGCGTCTCTGCCGAGTACCGCTTGGTGTCATTCGTGCCCGTCGCGGCGCCCGCCAGCATCACGAGCGGCAGCGTCACTCCGGACAGCGCCCAGAACACGCGCGCTCCGACTCCCTCGCTTGGCAGTCCGAGCTTGAACCCCGGATCGAGGTAGATGGCCCGTCCGGGGCGAAGCCGGGGCACCGCCCGCACGAGCAGGGCACCGCCCAGCGAATGCCCGACCGCGCTGTGCAGATCGTGCGGAAGCGTCTCGATCAGGTCATCGACGAACTCCTCGAGTCGGTAGCTCTCGGCCCGCGGGCTCTCGCCGTGGCCCCGCAGATCGACGGCGATGGCCGTGTACTCGCCAGACTCGGCGATGCGCCCGGCCAGCGAGCCCCACAGCTCGGCGCTCGCACCGATGCCGTGCACCAGCGCCACCTTCTTCGGGCCGTCGCCGGTGGTGATCGTGTGCAGCTTCATGCATCCGCTCCAGTGCTCGTGTCCGAATCGCCACCCACGCTACGCGTGCCCGCTGTTACTCTGAGCGCGTGTCGGAACCCGGGGTCTTCCTCATACCGGCCCTCGCAGTGCTGGCTCCCCTCTTCACGCGCAGCATCTCGCGCTGGGTCAAGGTGCCCATCGTCGTGTTCGAGCTCCTCCTGGGCATCGCCGTCGGGCCGAGCTTCCTCGGCTGGGTCGACAAATCGGACCTGCTCGACTGGCTCTCCGAGTTCGGCCTCGCCGCCCTCTTCTTCGTCGCCGGCAACGAGATCCGCTTCCGCAGCCTCGGCGGCGGTCCGCTCGCCCGGGCATCGCTCGCCTGGGTCGCAAGCCTCGTCATGGGGCTCGCGGCCGGCTTCCTCATCGCGCCGGGGGAGGCGGCCGTCATCATCGCGATCGCCCTCAGTTCGACCGCGCTCGGCACGCTCATCCCCATCCTCCGCGACGCGGGGGAACTCGGCTCGCCCTTCGGCAAGGCGACGACCGCGATGGGAGCGGTCGGCGAGTTCGGGCCCCTCGTCGCGATCTCGATCTTCCTCGGCACCCGCTCCCCGGGCGTCTCCACGCTCGTGCTCGCGCTGTTCGTCGTCATCACGGGCATCGCGATCTTCGTGGCCGTGCGCATGCAGCACGGGCACCTGCATCGACTCGTGAGCGCGAGCCTCCACACCTCAGGTCAGTTCGCGGTGCGCGTCGTCATCTTCACGCTCGCCTGCCTCGTCGCCCTCAGTGCGATGCTCGACCTGGACATCCTCCTTGGCGCCTTCGCCGCCGGAGTCATGTGGCAGATCATCATGCGCAGCGCGCCGGAGGCCGACCGTGAGCAGGTCGAGAGCAAGATCGAAGCGATCGCCTTCGGCTTCCTCGTGCCCCTCTTCTTCATCTACACGGGCGTCACCTTCAACCTCGATGCGCTCCTCGGCAGCCAGCTCGCGCTCATCCTGCTGCCGGTGTTCCTCATCCTGCTGCTGGCGATCAGAGGCCTGCCCGCCCAGCTCGTCGCGCCCCGTGGCGCGGGCAACCGCGAACGGGCGGGCATCGGCCTCCTCAGCGCGACAGCACTGCCCATCATCGTCGCGGTGACCGCGATCGGCGTCGACCAGAAGGTCCTCGACCCCGGCCTCGCGTCGTCGCTCGTCGGGGCGGGAATGCTCTCCGTGCTGCTCTTCCCCATCCTCGGCATGGCGCTGCGGCCAGCGGACGCGAAGCGGCACGAGAGCGCGAACGTCTGACCCGGCGGGATTGCTGATGGGATGCGGCGGGATTGCTGCCGGGACGCGGCGGGATTGCTGCCGGAACTCGGGAGTTCGACCGAACCGTCTGGGGGTGGCCGCCGTCAGGTGCGGCGTCCGTCAGAGACGGCGCTCGTGTCGCGAGGTCAGCGCGGCGCTCGGAAGGCCGTGATGTTCGCGGAGTTCCAGCGCAGCGCATCCCACTCGCCGTGGAACGTCAGCACGGTGATCCCCGAGGTGGGGTAGCCGTGTCGGATCTCCCGAGCCAGCTCCGAGTCCTTGTCGGCGGCCAGCGCGATCGCAGTGCCCGAGACGGTCGGCTCGTGGCCGATGACCAGCAACGTCTGCACCTCGGCATCGGTCTCCTTGACCTGTTCGAGGTAGTCGTCCTCGCCGCCCATGTAGAGGGTGCTCGGGAACTCGGCGGGAGCGAGGATCTCGGCGGTCTCGAGCGTCTGCCGCGTGCGTGCGGCTGGCGAGCAGAGCACCTTGTCGACCTTCGGCGCGTTCGCGCGCAGCCAGTCGCCGGCCTGCGCGGCTTCCTGCACGCCCCGGTCGGCGAGCGAGCGCTGGCGGTCGTCGATCGTCATCGGATGCTCGGCCTTGGCATGGCGGAGAAGGATCAGAGTGCGGGGCATGTGGCCAGCCTAGAGAACGAGATGGGCAACGCGTCGAAGGCTGACCGCGTCGGTGGCTTTCGCGAGC
The DNA here is from genome assembly GCF_002931515.1 of Pseudoclavibacter sp. RFBG4. Lineage (NCBI taxonomy): Bacteria > Bacillati > Actinomycetota > Actinomycetes > Micrococcales > Microbacteriaceae > Pseudoclavibacter > Pseudoclavibacter sp. RFBG4. The sequence continues at coordinate 57,591 of NZ_PSYC01000024.1, forward strand.
TGCATGGGTCGGCAGTGCCTGGTTCGCCAAGCGATCGCACCCCGCGCATCCGCTTTATATCTTTGATATCTGCGGATGCGCGCGGCGCGACGCCGTGCGGGCTGCCCCGGCTGTCAGGCCTTGACGAACTTCAGAAGCGCCGCGTTGACTTCCTCGGTGTGGGTCCACAGGAGTCCGTGCGGGGCGCCGTCGACCTCGACGTACTCGGCCTCCGGGAACGCCGCGTGGAACGGGCGCCCCGTCGCGTCGATCGGCAGGATGTTGTCGCTCGTGCCGTGCAGGATGAGCGACGGCTTGCCGCTCGCGCGCACCGCCGCGACGTCCTCGCGGAAGTCCTCGATCCACGTCGGCACCACGGCATAGGCGGCGACCGGCGCCGACTGGGTGGCCGTCGTCCAGTTCGCGTCGGCGACCTCCTGGCTGATGCGCGAGCCAAGGTTCTCGTCGAGGTTGTAGAAGTCCTTGTAGAAGTTCGTGAACCAGGCGAAGCGGTCGGCTTTCGCGTTGTCGGAGATGCCGTCGAAGACCTCCTGCGGAACGCCCGTGGGGTTGTCGTCGCGCTGCACGAGGAACGGCTCGAGCGAGGCGAGGAAAGCCAGCTTCGCAACGCGGTCGTGGCCGTGCTTGCCCACGTACCGCGCGAGCTCGCCGGTGCCCATCGAGAAGCCGACCAGGATCACGTCGCGCAGGTCGAGGGTCTCGAGCACCACGTTCAGGTCGTTCGCGAACGTGTCGTAGTCGTAGCCCTCGGTCACCTTGCTCGACTCGCCGAAGCCGCGGCGGTCGTACGTGATGACGCGGTAGCCAGCGGCCAGCAGCTCTCGCGTCTGCCGCTCCCAGCTCGCCCCGTTCAGGGGGTAGCCGTGGATGAGGACCACCGGCTGCCCCGCGCCGTGGTCCTCGTAGTAGAGCTCGATGTCCGTGCTGTTCTGCGTCCCGACCTTGATGTAGCCCATGGCGGTGCTCCCTTCATCGTGGCGAATGCGACCGGCCCCGAGACGAGATCGTGCGGCGAGGCGTCGCGGAGACAATCCAAGGACACGCGCCTGACCGCGAACCGAGACTGTGACGCCGGAAGGCTCCGAGCGTCGCCGTCTTGAGTGCGGAGGCGAGAGCCTCCGCAGGCGGGGCTGTGGTCGGGGTTGTGGTCGAGGCGAGTCAGGCCCTCTGCGCGGCGCGGAGGTCACCTGCCGGCGGGAACGGCAGCAGGTACTCGTTGTGCGGCACGGTCATGTCGCCCCAGTCCTCGCGCTTCACGCGGATGCGGACCGCCGACACCTCCGTGATGCGCACCCGAGTCCAGTGGCCGTCATCGAGGCGCAGCTCGTAGGCGTCGGCAAGGTAGCCGATGCCGGTCTCCTCCAGGAGGGTCTCGGCCGCCAGCCAGTCGATGGCGTCGGAGCGCTCACGCCCGAGCAGGTCGATGACGACGAAGCCGTCGCCGCGAGGGCACATCCACCCGAGAAGCTCGCCGTCTCCTCGTCGATGCTCGATCCATTCGCTGGGTGCAGTCATGCGTCGATGCTAGCCAGCCGCCGTAGACGGTTGGCGAGGTGTGGATAACTTCTGCGCGAATTCTCGGAGGCCACTACGTTGACGCCCATGCGTTCAGGGGAGAGAAGCAGACGCGCCGTCAGGGCCGCGCTGCTCGTCATGCTCAGCTTCGGGTCGGCCGTCGGGGTGAGCGGATGCGCGCCCCTAGACCCGGCCCCAGGGTCAACCCCCAGTCCTCCACCCAGTGCGCCGGCCGGCGCGGCGCCCGTGCTGCCGACCAACGAAGAAGCCCTCGCGATCGTGGAGGAGCTCGTGCCGAAGTTCCTGGCGGCGGAGGCGGATCTCCTTCAGACAGGTACTACCTCGGCGCTCGAGAGCTTAGCGGTCACTGCCTACGTGGAGAGAGTTGTGCAGGATTATCAAGATCTACAGTCCCGCGGATTGTCGGTGTCCGGCGTTCCCACGCTCAACAGCCTTGAAGTTCAGAAGGTGGAGGCTGGAGAGCGAAATGTCGTTATCTCCTTGTATGGCTGCTACGACATTTCTACAACTCAGATGTTGGACGGAGCAGGTCAAGACGTTCTTGTTCAATCTGCGGGCGGGCGGTCATCAGTAATTGTGTGGGTGAATGACGCGGAGGGCGACTTCAAGATTCAGGAGTTGGAGCCATGGTCTGGCGCGAGCTTCTGCTAACTACTCTCCTTCTCGTTGGCGTGAACCCCGCCGGTGCAGAGTTGCATCCTCGGAGCTGCACCTATCTGAACTTTGCGGATGGAGTCTGCGGTGCATCGAATGACGGCGACAGCGTCAACATTCAGGTCGAGGAGACGTACTCGGACGAGTCCACATCTCCGGACCTCTCCGACGGCGGCGGGGGCGGCTGGGATGACGGAGAGGGTGGCGGAGGCGGCGGCGATGCAGCTGGCCCGAGCGGTCCGCCCTCGTTCACGCCCAGCGTGAGGGCTCTCGCGTCGCCGATGAGCTCGCTCCTCACCCCGGTGCAGTGCCGGGCCTGCGGCGGCGGTGGGGGAGGCGCACGCCCGACCGCGCCGAGCCCGCCGAGGAGCTTCACGGTCAGCGACGTGCTCACGCTCGCACCGGCATCGGTGACGCTCACGGCGGAGCCGTCCACGTGGAGCATCGTCGGGTCCCACACGAACTTCTTCACGACAGCGACCATGCACTCCGCTGCAGGCACCGTCCTCGGGTACCCCGTCACCGCGACGTTCACGCCCGTGTCCTACCGATGGGACTCCGGCGACGGCACCACGTGGGAGACGACCACGCCGGGAGCGAGCTGGGCGGCACTCGGCCAGGAGGACTTCACCGCAACGGCGACCAGCCACGTCTATCGGGAGAAGGCCACCGTGCAAGCCTCCGTCACCGTCGTCTACGCGGCGAGCGTGACCCTCGCGAACGGCACGAGCATCCCCGTCACCGGCACCCTCGACCGAGCGTCGGCCGCTGTACCGATCGAGCTCTTCACGGCCGACACCGTCATCACCGTCGGCGACTGCAGCGAGCACCCGCAACAGCCCCGCTGCTGACCTGCCCCAGCTCGGGCCTGGCTACTCCTGCCCGTCCTGATCGAAGACGACGGAACCGTCGGGGAGCACCGCCCAGCCCGGGTTGTGCGCCACCTCCCAGACGACGCCGTTCGGGTCCTCGACGAGCCCGTGGAAGACCCCGCCGAACTCACCTTCCTGCGGCACCTTCAACATCACCCCGCCACCGGAAGCCATCGCCGACACCACAGCGACGACCTCCTCCCGGCTGCCTACGTTGTGCGCCAGCGTCACACCGGACACCGTCGACCGCTGCTCGCCCGTGCCCAGGTCACGGTCGAACTTCTCCGCATCGAAGAAGCCAAGCACCTGACCGTCCCCGATCTGGAAGAACAGCACCTCGCCCACCACATCCAGCAACGGCTCCCACCCCAGCGCCTCCGAGTAGAAGCGCCGCGCCTCGTCGAGATCACGAGTCGCGAACGTCACGAAGTTCACCTGCTGCTTCACGAGCGACCCACAAACGCCGACAGGTTCTCCAGCGACGACGACATGCCGTCGACGTGGTCCGCCTGCGCGATGCCGCTCGGCACGTCGTACGCCGAGACCGTCACCAAGGTCCCGCCTGGGAACTCCGCCAGCTCCCACACCATCGTCATCGTCCCGGCGAACGCGGGGTCTTCCGACTCGAACACGACCTGCTGCGAGACCCGCTCGTCGGGGACGAGCTCCACGAGCACAGACGCCGAGACATCCCGAGACTCGGTCGTCTTCCCGCCACCCGCCGGCGCCTCCGCGTAGGTGAGCTCGAGCACGCTGCGTCCGCCCACCCAGGGCTCGAAGCTGAGGTACCTCCCCGAAATGCCCTGCGGCGGCAACCAGGACTCAAGCGCTCGCTGGTCCAGCAGAGCCCCGTAGACATTGGATGCGCTCGCTGGCAGCACCCGGGAGACCCGGTCGACGCGTGGTTCGAAATCGCTTGTCATGACCGGAAGGTAACAACCCGAGGTGGGGATGCGCCGACCGGCCTCCGGAAGAAAATCCAAAGAAGATTCCGACGTATGTCGATTCCGCTGGCCCCCGTTCGACGCAATAGTAGAAGGGTGCTGACCGGCACCCTGAAACCGGCCCCGACTGGGTCGCAGACAAGGAGAACCATCATGAAGTTCATGCTCATCATGCGCGCCACCGACGAAGCCAAGGCCTCCTACGAGGACACGGACTTCACCGAGATCATCAACGCCATGGGCAAGTACAACGAGTCGATGATGGAGGCCGGTGTCCTGCTCGCAGGCGAAGGGCTCGCCGACGACCTCAGCACGGCGTTCGTCGTCGACTTCACCGGCGAGCAGCCCGTCGTCACCGACGGCCCATACGGCGAGACGCACGAGCTCTTCAACGGCTTCTGGATCATCGAGACCGCCACCCGCGACGAAGCCATCCAGTGGGCGTCCCGCGCCCCGCTCCAGGGTCCAGGGTCGAAGCTCGAAGTTCGCCGCGTGACCGACATGAGCGACTTCGAAGGCCACGAGGACAACGAGTACCTCCGCAAGGAAGAGGGCTGGCGCGAGGAGCAGGCGGGCGCCTGAGCCCCCGCACGTCTCCGGTCCGCAGCTCGCCAACGGCCATGACCACCCCCGAACACGGCCACGACCCTGAGACGCGCGACGGCTCCACCGGGGGTGCGGCCGCCGACGCCCCCGAAGCTCCGCGTGCGAGCGCGGCGGCGGTCGATGCCGTCTGGCGCATCGAGAGCGCAAGAATCGTCTCTACCTTGACGAGGATGGTCGGAGACGTCTCCCTCGCAGAAGACCTCGCGCAGGAAGCGGTTGCCGACGCTCTGACGCAGTGGCCGGAGTCGGGCGTCCCGGTCAACCCGGGCGCCTGGCTCACGGCCGTCGCCAAGCGCAAGGCCATCGACGGGTGGCGGCGGCGTGAGCGACTCGACGAGCGCTACAGCGCCATCGCGCGAGACCTCAGCGAGGCGGATGCTTCCGCAAGCGACGAGTGGGAGCCGATCGGCGACGACGTCCTTCGGCTCATGTTCGTCGCCTGCCACCCGGCGCTCTCCCGCGAAGCCCAGGTGGCCCTCACCCTGCGCATCGTCGGCGGCCTGACGACTGGCGAGATCGCGCGCCTCTTCCTGCTGCCGGTCGCGACCGTCCAGCAGCGCATCGTGCGCGCCAAGAAGAGCCTCGGCGCCGCCAAGGTGCCCTTCGAGACGCCTGACCCCAGCGAATGGACGGCCCGTCTCAAGGGAGTCCTCGCCGTGATCTACCTCATCTTCACGGAGGGCTACGCGGCGACTTCCGGCGACCGCTGGCTGAGATCCGACCTCGCGGCCGAGGCGCTGCGCCTCGGCCGCGCCCTCAGCAGCATGCTGCCGCGCGAGCCGGAGGTGCTCGGGCTCGTCGCGCTCATGGAACTGCAGTCCTCGCGCTTTGCGGCGCGCGAAGCAGCGGACGGCACGCCGATCCTCCTCGCAGACCAGGACCGTCGCCGCTGGGACCGATCTGCGATCCTCCGCGGCCGCACCCTCCTGTCACGAGCGGATGCGCTGGGCAAAGGGCGAGGCACTTACTGCCTGCAGGCAGCCATCGCCGAGCGTCACGCGGTCGCGCCATCCGTTGCGGACACCGACTGGCCGCAGATCGTCCTGCTCTACGAGGTGCTCGGACGCATCGCGCCGAGCCCCATCGTCGAGCTCAACCGTGCGGTTGCCGTGTCGATGGCGACGGGACCCGCCAGCGCACTGGCGATCGTGGACCGGCTGGGTGCATCCGGTGCTCTCGCCGGCGGTCCGCTGCTCGCGAGCGTCCGGGGGGAGCTGCTGGTGCAGCTCGGGAGGGTGGAGGAAGCTCGCTCGGAGCTGCTCGTTGCGGTGCAGCTGAGCGGCAACGAGCAGCAGCGCCGGGTGCTGCAAGGCAAGCTCGACGCGCTCGGGGCCTGAAACCAGGGCGGAGCTGAAGGTGCGTCACGCAGAAACGACCAACTTGCGTGACAGAAGGGCTGCCCGGGCCGAGTTCTGGCCGGATGCACCGGTTCTGTCACGCAAGTTGGTCAGCGGGTGGAGAAGGCGGTCGGGGTGAAGAGTGCCCCAGGCCGGAGGTGTCGGCTTGGGTGATGAAGGCTAGGCGCGCTCGAGCACCAGGAGGAACTCGACGTCGCCAGTGGGCTCGACGGAGACGAACCCGAGGTTCGGCGCCTCGACACCGTAGTCGGCGAAGGTCACGGGGATGCTGCCGGCGACCTGCACGGTCTCGCCGTCGAGGCCGGCAGTGATGTCGATGCTCACCTGCTGGCTGACGCCATTGAGCGTGAGCGTGCCCGTTGCCGGGATGGTCTCCTGCGTGCCTTCGGCGAGGCCATCGAGTGCTGCGACGGGCTCGTCGAGCGTGAAGGTCGCCTCCGGGTTCGTGGCGGTGTCGAGGGCTTCGCTGCGGAAGTACTCGTCGCGGCGCTGCTCGTCGGTGGCGATGGACGCCACGTCGACCGTGATGTCGGCTGCCGTGAGCTCGGTGTCGGTGGTCGTGAGGGTGCCGGAGACGGTCTCGGTGCGTCCGGTGACGGTCACATCCGTGCCGTTGAGGACCTCGTCGACGCGGTAGCCCGCGTAGGAGCCAGCGGCGACGGTCCAGGAGCCGGCGAGCGATCCGACATCCGCGCTGCTCGGGGTCGTGGATTCGATCTCGAGGGCAGGGGCCTCAGCTGCGGGCGCCGCGATGACATCGCGGTAGATCATGGGGCCGAACACTGCGGCCGCGATGCCGATCACCACGACGACAGCCGCGATGACGATGCCGATGGTGGCTTTCTTCGATGGCTTCTTCATAGTTGTAGCTTGAAGCACTTTTCTATGGACAAGCTATGGGTTTGACGTCTTCTTCGTCTGTGCCGGGACGCGTTCCCCATCCATCACCCATCCACGACCCGGCCGTGACCGACGCACGGCTCCAGCACAACCGCCCCGTCATAGGGTTCGAGTGCACCGCTGTGCGCGCAGCCGTGATTGTCGAAGGGACCCCGGTGAACGACGCCAACGAGACCAGCAAGACTTCAGCCCTCGCATTCCGGCCCTGGCTGGCCGCCTACGCGGAGGACGTGCCTCACGACATCCCAGAAGTGCGTGAATCGCTCGTGGACCTGCTCGACAACGCGGTCAAGCGCTTCGGGTCTCGCCCCGCGCTCGAGTTCTTCGGTGCAGAGACCAGCTATGGCGAGCTCGGCGAGCAGGTGGCTCGGGCTGCCGAGGGGCTCCGCAAGCTCGGAGTCGGGGCAGGCGACCGGGTCGCGCTTGTGCTCCCCAACTGCCCGCAGCACGTCGTCGCCTTCTACGCCGCGCTCCGCCTGGGGGCCATCGTCATCGAGCACAACCCGCTCTATACGGCCCGGGAGCTGCGGCACCAGTTCGAAGACCACGGCGCGAAGCTCGCGATCGTCTGGGACAAGGTCGCGGACATCATCTCCGAGCTGCCGAGCGATGTGGTGCCGGAGACGATCGTCGCCGTCGACATGTCCTCGGCGCTCCCGTTCGGGAAGCGACTCGCCCTGCGTCTGCCGATCGCCAAGGCGCGCGAGTCTCGCGAGGCCATGACGGCAGCACCCTCGGACCGCAGCGTGCTCAAGTGGGAGCGCATCGCGAACGCCAAGCGCATCTCGAAGCGAGTGCCGCACCCCGGCATCGACGACGTCGCGTTGCTGCAGTACACGAGCGGAACGACCGGCAACCCCAAGGGCGCCATCCTCACGCACCGCAACCTGCGCGCGAACGCGGCCCAGGGACGCGCCTGGGTGCCGGGCCTCACCGAGGGACGCGAGACCTTCTACGGCGTCCTGCCGCTCTTCCACGCGTACGGCATGACGCTGTGCCTGACCTTCGCCATGAGCCTCGGTGCCAAGCTCGTGCTCTTCCCGAAGTTCGACGTCGACCTCGTTGTCACCGCGGCGAAGGCGTCTCCGCCGACGTTCCTGCCCGCGGTCCCGCCCATCTACGACGCGCTCTCGCGGGCGGCCTCCCGCAAGGGCGTCAGCTTCACGAGCATCCGCTTCGCGATCTCCGGGGCCATGAGTCTGCCCGTGAAGACCGTCGAACGGTGGGAAGAGGTCACGGGCGGACTCCTCGTCGAGGGATACGGCATGACCGAGACCTCACCGGTCGCGCTCGGCAACCCGGTCGGCCCGAGCCGACGCCCGGGCACGGTTGGCGTGCCCTTCCCGAGCACGCACATCCGTGTCGTCGACCCCGAGGACCCGACCGTGGAGCGTGCCTTCGGCGAACCGGGCGAGCTGCTCATCCGCGGCCCCCAGGTCTTCCAGGGCTACTGGAAGCGCCCTGACGAGACGCGGGAGGTGCTGCTCGCCGGCGGATGGCTTCGCACGGGCGACATCGTCACCGTCTCGGACGACGGGTTCGTGACGGTCGTCGACCGCATGAAGGAGCTCATCATCACAGGGGGCTTCAACGTGAGCCCCTCCGAGGTCGAGGAGGCGCTCACGGCGCATCCCGACGTGGAGGGGGCGGCAGTCGTCGGCCTGCCCCGCAGCTCTGGTGGTGAGGATGTGACCGCCGCGGTTGTCCTCCGGGAGGGCGCCGCGTTCGATGCAGATGCCCTTCGTGACTTCTGCCGCTCTCGCCTCGCCTCCTACAAGGTGCCGAAGCGGGTCGTGCAGGTCGACGAGCTGCCGAAGTCGCTCATCGGCAAGGTGCTCCGCCGACAGGTGCGGGACGGGCTCGTCGCGAAGCGCAGCGAGTAGCGCGCAGAGGCTAGCGAACCAGGCGCGCGTCGAGCCAATCGAGGAGCACCTCGTTGACCGCGGTGCGAGCGAGCGGCTCGCAGTGCGAGTCGGCACCGTTGACGGCTGTGAAGGGGACGAGCTCGGACGCGGGTACAAGCGACGCGAGTTCCTCGGACTGTCCTGGCCAGAACTGCTCGTTCTCCGGTGCCGTGATGAGCAGCGGCGTCGTGATCGAGCTGGCGAGCTCAGCCGTGAGGCGATACTTCTCGACCTCCCGGTAGACGGCGAAGTAGCCGGTGCTCGCGTACGGCTTCGCGCGAAAGCTCCACACGGCGCGCTCCGCCGGGCTGTGGCCGAGACCCAGCTTCATGTACTGGTCGAAGTGCTTCGCATCGCCCTTCGCGAGTTCGTGGCGCAGAGGAGCGGGCAGGTGCGAGAGCCACGAGGTCGACACGTCCGTCACGCCTGGGTCGACGATGGCCGCGGCCACGCGGTGCTCGAACGCGAGCGCTCGTGGCACCCAGTAGCCGGCCTGGCTGACGCCGTAGACCGCGATTCGTGAGGCATCCACGCCCGCTATGCCGAGCGCCGTGTCGATGACCGGCGTCAGCACAGCCTCGAAGTCGGGTCTGAAGTGCGACCCGGCGACGAGCTGGCTCTGCTGGCCGGGGCCGTCGAAGTACAGCACGGCGTAACCCCGGGCTGCGGCGGATGCTCCGATCGTGGCGTAGAGGTCGGTGAGTGTTCCGTCGCTGCCGTTCACGAGCACCAGGAGCGGAGACGCCCTGTCCTCGGCACCGACCTCGGGACGCTGCAGGTAGCCGGGGAGCCTGCCCTTGCCGACGCGGATCGCGAGTCGCTCCAGCGGCACGCGCCTGAGGTCCGCGAAGCGATCCCAGGCAGCGCGGTGCAGCGCGAACGCGTTCGTGTAGCCGTCATCGTCGCCGATCGCAGCGATCGCGTTCAGGGCATGGCCGTAGTAGGCGGATGAGCGAAGCCACTGGGCTGCGGCCGTCGCTGTTCGCCCATTGCCCGTCGAGACCTCGGCAAGCTGCCGCGTGACCTGGGCTCGGGCGAACCACGCCCTGATCCACGACTCGCGCTTCCCGTCCTCGATGGCGGCGAGCGTCGCGAAGATCTCGCCCAGATCGCCGGCACCCGCACCGACGGATCCGAGGACGACCTTGGCTTCGAAGTTCTGGTCTGCGTCGTGGAACAGCGGCCGCGACAGTGCTGGATGGTGCGACATAGCCTCATCATCCTCCTGCCCTGGCGGGCCCGGTCCGATCCGCAGGTATTTGGAAGGAAGGTCGGGTCGTTAGGATGCCAGCACGGTTCTCCGCCCAGAGGCGAGCCCAGGGAGGGTGCATCCATGTCGTTCCAGTCGTACCTCGACAACATCGAGGAGAAGACGGGCCTCACGCCGCGTCAGTTCATCGCGATCGCGAAGGAGAAGGGTCTCGACGGCGAGGCCACGAAGGCCGGCGAGATCCTCGCCTGGCTCAAGGAGGACTACGACCTCGGTCGAGGCCACGGGATGGCGCTGGTGCACGTCATCAAGAAGGGTCCGAAGATCAGCGACAAGCACGTCGGGAAGGCGGGCCCGCACGGCGACGAGTCGGACACCCTGTGGCTGGATGGCAAGGCCACCAAGCCTTCGGCGGCTAGCGAATGAGCGAGGTTGCGGCAGCGTCCCACGACGCGGCGCCGGGCACCGAGACCAAGACCGAGGCCGAGCCCTGTCCGTGCGGAAGCGGGGCCACGTACGCCGAGTGCTGCGGCGTCTTCCACGAAGGCGTCCCAGCTCCGACAGCTGAGGCACTCATGCGATCCCGCTACTCGGCGTTCGCGCGCCGGCTGCCGGACTATCTCAATGCGACCTGGGATGCGGAGACCCGCCCGGCGGACCTCGAGCTCGAAGATGGCACGGTGTGGCGGCGCCTGCAGATCGTCGACACGTTCGACGGCGCAGAGGGCGACTCGACGGGAGTCGTCGAGTTCCGGGCGTCCTACCGTGACCCCGACGGTGCAGGCCTGCTCCACGAGCGCGCCCGCTTCAGGCGAAGCGACGGGCGCTGGGTCTACGTCGACGGCAGGGTCATCCGCGACTGAGGCGCGCACGTGGGAGGGACGCGCCCTCTCGATGTTTCCATCAGCCAGCGGCGCCAGAAAGACGGAGAGGCCGTCATCCCCGCAGGCATGACGACCTCTCACTGTGTCGGCGACAAGGGTCGCCGGCGGCGTCAGCCGGTGTTCTGGAGGCCGGCCGCGACGCCGTTCACGGAGAGCAGCAGGAGCCGCTGGAGCTCGGCGGCCTCATCCCCGTCTGGCTTCCTGGCGTCGTCACGCAGCCTGCGGAGCGCGCGCAGCTGCAGGAGCGACAGCGCGTCCACGTAGGGGCTGCGCATCTTCACGGCGCGCTGCAGCACGGGCTTGCGCTCGAGCAGCTCGGCGCCACCCGTGATCCGGGTGACCCAGCTCGCCGTGAGGTCGAGCTCGCTTGTCACCAGCTCGGCGAGTTCCGGGCGGTCGCCGAGTTCCAGGTAGCGGCGGGCGATGCGTCCGTCCGTCTTCGCGAGACTCATCGCGACGTTGTCGATCATCGACCTGAAGAGCGGCCACTCGGCATAGGCGGCCTGCAGCTGGTCGAGGTCGCCAACCGCGTCGAGCGCCGTGCCGAGGCCGAACCAACCGGTGAGGTTGATGCGCGCCTGCGTCCACGCGAACACCCACGGGATGGCGCGCAGGTCCTCCAGGGACTCCACGGAGAGGCCGCGGCGGGCGGGACGCGACCCGAGGGCGAGCATCCCGACCTCCTCCATGGGCGTCACTCGGGCGAACCACGGGGCGAACCCGGGGGCCTTCACGAGCGCGAAGAACCGCTCGCGTGACGCGGAGTCCATGGTGGCGGCGACCCCTGCGTACTTCTCGGCGGCATCCGCGTTGCGGGTCTCCGTCGACGGGGCAGAGGCGAGGAGCGTCGCGGAGATGACCTGGTCGATGTGCCTGGCCGCGATGTCAGGGTCTCCGTACCTGGCGAAGATGACCTCACCCTGCTCGGTCAGCTTGAAGCGACCGTCGACGGAGTGCGGCGGCTGGGCCAGGATCGCGACGTTCGCGGGGCCACCGCCGCGGCCGAGCGCACCGCCGCGGCCGTGGAAGAGGGTGAGCTCGATGCCGTTTTCGCGGGCCCAAGCGGCGATCTGGCTCTGCGCCTCGTACAGCGCGAGCGTCGCAGCCACCGGCCCGACGTCCTTCGAGGAATCGGAGTAGCCGAGCATGACCTCGAGCCTGCGCCCGTTGCCAGCGAGCAGCTCGACGACCTCGGGCTGCTCGAGCATCTCGGCGAGGATGCGAGGAGCCGCCTGCAGGTCGGCGAACGTCTCGAAGAGGGGGATCACGTTGAGCGCGGGCGGCGTCGCCCCGGGACCCGTGGCCGCGACGGCGAGCTTGTAGACGTTGGCGATGTCCTCCGACGACTGCGTGAAGGACACGATGTAGCGGCCTGCCGCGCGCGGGCCGTGGCGCTCCTGGATGAACGCGATCGAGCGGAACACGTCGAGCACCTCGGCGGCCAGCTCGCTTGGCTCTGCACCCGCCTCCTGCTCGGCGAGCTCGGCGAGCACCTTGCGGTGCACCTGCGAGTGCTGGCGCACCTCGAGCTCGGTGAGGTGGAAGCCGAACGTCTCGACCTGCCAGATGAGGTGCTGCAGCTCGCCGTAGGCGTGCCGGCCAGCGCCAGCGGCGACGAGCGATGCCTGCAGGATGCGCAGCTCCCGCAGCAGCTCGTCCGGCACCTTGTAGGCGAGGTCCGCGTTGCGTCTCCGGGTCGCCTCGATGCGGCGCGCGATGAGCAGCAGGATGCGGCGGTGGGGCTCCCCGGGGGAGCGCTGGGCGATCTCGGCCGCGGCACTCTCGTCGCCGCTGCCGAGGCGCGCGAGCAGGGTCGCGGCGGCCGCATCGAGGGGCGTGGTGTCGGCGCCGAGCGTGAGCGTGCGCCCGATTCGAGCCGAGGCGCGCTCGAGGCCGAGGAGGACGTGCTCGGATGCGATGACGGCTGCCTGACGGCTGACCTTCGCGGTCACGAACGGGTTGCCGTCTCGGTCGCCGCCGATCCAGGAGCCGACGCGCACGAAGGGCTCAGCGATTGGCTTCGATGTTCCAGAGAGCGCGCCCTGCAGGGCCTCGTCGACTCGGCGATAGACGCGGGGGACCGTCGTGAAGAGGGTCTCGTCGAAGACGGCCATGACGGTGCGCACCTCGTCGACGGGCGTCGGCTTGTCGCTGCGCAGCGGCGAGGTGCGCCACAGCAGGTCGATCTCCTCGAGCAGGCGACGGGTCAGCTCCTGAGCGGCGGGGCTGCCCTCGGATGCGCCACCCGAGAGCCGCTGCTCGTCGCGTTCCTCGAGCAGGTCGCTGATGCGACGGATCGCCGAGGAGACAGCGCGTCGGCGGGCCTCGGTCGGGTGCGCCGTGAAGACGGGGTGGAAGCGCAGGGCGCGGACCCGCACCGACGCGGCCTCCGCACCGATCTCGTCGCTCAGGCGCGCGAACGCCTGCGAGATCGTGTCCTCCTGCTGCTTCGATGGTGAGGTGCCGCGGGCGCGGAGCACGCGCACGCGGTGGTGCTCCTCGGCGAGGTTCACGAGGTGGAAGTAGCAGGTGAACGCACGCGCGACCTCGTCCGCCCGCGCCGGTGAGAGTGCATCCACGAGCTCCTCGGCAGAGGCGAACGAGTCGTTCGCGGCCGCGCCGTCGTGCTCGTAGGCCGAGATCGTGAGGCGACGCAGCCGCTCGACGTCGTCGAGGAGCTCTGGGCCTCCCGTCTCTGTCAGGACCTGGCCGAGCAGGGTGCCGAGGAGGTGCACGTCGGAGCGCAGCTCATCTGGCAGTTCAGCGCCAGCCTCAGTGCGGCTGGCGGGGGAGTTCGTTGGGGCTTCGAGCATGAGCCCAGGCTACCGATGCTGTGTATCGACAATGTGACACGGCATCCATCATGACCGGGAATGACATCCGATCGAGTGATGCGCGTCGAAGTGCGGATCGCGCGGTCAGGCCTCTTCTGAGGGTGCCTGAAGATAGTCCTCGAAGACGGGCGTCTCGAGGCCGTCCTTGGCCGCCAGCATCAGGTCGAGGTAATAGTTCCAGCCTGCCCGGATATCCGAGAGCATCGGCACGGGCACCTCGAAGTGCTCGAAGACGAGCTGAGTGGCCTCGCCCCGCACCCCGGACTCCGCCAGCGAGACACGCAGGTGCCACGATCCGGCTGCATCCTCGGTCGTGACCTCCAACAGGCTCGGGGCCTCGCAGCGCCGGATCGTCGCCGCGCTTGCCGGGGCACCCTCCTCTGCCACGAGCTGCAGCCCGATCCGACCGCGCTCCTTGTCAGTGAAGTGCCACGGGCCGATCCACTGCGCCGTCTTCTCGCTCGCCGTGAACCACAGCCATAGATCCTCGCGAGCGGCGTCCACGCTCCGCTCGAGGCGAATGGTCTCGGTGCCGACTGCTTCGGAGTGTTCTTCGGACATGCGGGTATCTCAGCACACCGGGTCGAGAACCAGGTCGAATTCGGCGAAGCCGTGCCGGATCCCGTTGACCTGCAGCTCGATGGCATGCACGCCGGAATGGTAGCGACGCGTGGTGATGGGTCTGACCGCGTGCCGTTTGCTGATGCCGAGCGTGGCGCCCGGTGCGAGTCTCGTCGTCGAGATCTTGAACGTCTTCGGGGTGCGGCTGCCGTCCGCCTTCACATGGTGCACGACATAGTCGACGACGAGATCCGCGGCGACCTGCCCACGATTCGTGATGCTGGCGGTGATGAGCAGTTCCTCGCCGAGCACCATGCTCGCTCGATCGAGGGTCGGCCCGTCCACGACGACCTCCGCCGAGCCGAAGCCGAGCAGCGCCAAGGCGTCGGGATCCCCCCGTTTCACGAGCGTCCTGAGGGCATGGCGAACGAGTCTCGGCGTCTGCTCGTCACCGTCGGCGAGCCACGCGGCGGCCGTCTCGCAGACCAGGGTCGCGTCGTGCCTGCTGATGTCGTTCAGATGGTTGGCGACCGAACGGCGAACGACCTCGCTGTCGTCACGGTAGAGCGCATCCAGAATCGGGATGCACAGGCGGGCATCGCGGGTGATCTCGGGGACTCGAGTGCCCCACGGCAGGTACGGCCGAGTGCCCTCGGAAGCGAGTCGACGCACATGCTCGTTGTCGCTCCTGGTCCACTCGAGCATGATCTCGAGTGCCCGCTCGAGCCTCGCCCGCAGCATGGGGCGCACCGCCCACTCGCAGGTCAGCCGAGGGGTGAGTTCCGCGAGGAGCTGCATGCCGTCGTCGAACGCCGCAGCGCCGCCGTCGGCGATGGCGGCGGCGGACACCGCATTCGAGATCGGCCACACCATCCACCCCTCAAGCGACGACGACTCCAGCGCACGGCGGACGATCGCGGCGAACTCGGGGTAGGCGACCGGGAGGTCCTCCAGGATGGAGGCAGCGAGGTGGGAGCTCCGCGCGCCGAGGGCGAGCCCGTCGAGGCCCTCAGCGGTCGCCCGCGTCGCGGAGAGCTGATGGCTTCCGGCGGCCGACTGCAGCAGCTTCACCATCGCGGAGACCTGCTGGTGTCCGAGGAGTTCATCCGCGAAGGGCATGCAGTGCCTCCTCCGTGCGCGACGTGCTCAGCGCCTCGCCGGTCATCTCGGAGACGCCGGTCATCTGGTAGTCGCCGAAGGCCGAGTCCACGAGCTTCTCGACGCGCTCGGCGCTCTCTGGCGTCGTGAGGCCGAGCAGGATCATCCGCCAGTGCACGCCGATACGCTCCACGAGGTCCTGCCGGTCGGTCAGCGCACCGGAGAGCAGCTGCGTGCCCGTGAAGGACGAGACGAAGAGCGAGCTGACGTGGTCGGCGCTGAAGTCGCCGCGGATGCTGCCCTCTCGCTGGCAGATCCGGATGACGGGACGGATGCGCGCGAGCCAGTCGAGATAGGAGCCGTGCGAGAGGAAGCTCGAGCCGATCTCCGACGTGACGATGACGCCTGCGAGGACCACGACGTCGCTCTGCAGGAGCTTCGCGAAGGCGACGGACACCTTCAGGAGCGCGTCGATGCCGCTTGCCGCCGACCTTGTGGCCTCGGCCACCGCATTCGAGGCCCGCGCAGCGTACTCGCCGAGGACTGCCTCGGCGACCGCCTCGCGCGTCGCGAAGTGGTGGTAGAACGCCCCGTTCGTGACTCCCGAGTTCGCCCGGATGCGCGACAGGGTCGAGCTGGCGAAGCCGTACTCCACGAAGGTCGTGGCCGCTGCGAGCACCAGGCGACTCCGAGTCTGGATGCTGCGCTGCTGCTGGGGTCCGCCGACCGGTCGGGCGAGGGCATTCATAGCCAGTGAGTGTAGTGACGATCGGGGCAGCACCGCACCCCGTTCGGGGTGGGGTGGGGACGTCGGTATCCGCCATATGTGAAGACGAATTCGTCGCGGAGGAGCGGATAGTGTTCCGTCGGCATGCTACGTTGCGCGGAGATTTCCAGTGCGGAGCAACACCGCTCGTGAGTTTGGAGAGCCGTGGGAGTACTCGTACATCCGGACCAGGAAGTGCATCCTGCGATTCGTTGGGCGATCGTCGAGGGGCGGCTTCGAGTTGTCGCCGACCACGGCTCGGGGGCGCCGTGGCTGCTCGCGCGACCATTGGAGCGGGCGCTCACCGAGGTCCGAACGAGGCACCTCGACCTCATCTTCCTCACCCGCCTCTCCAGCGAGCCGGCGACTTCCGTCGTGCTGCGGGCCCAGGGGCGACGATTCCTGGACGAGCTCGGCGACCTCCCGGAGCTGCTCGTGCCATCCGCGATCATGATCGCCAAGGACCGGGCCGGAGCGCTGCGGGTCCAAGGCGCACGCCCCGGCGGAAGAGGGGAGAGCAGACCGGTGTGGCTGGAGGAAGGCACCGCGGCGTTCGTCAGCGACGACCCCCGTCTTCTCGAGGAGGTCTTCTCGCCCCACCCTGGGCAGCTCGACCGGGACGCCTGGCAGTCGATCAAGACCATCCCGGCGGGCTCGTGGCTGCACACCCAGGCGGGCAGGCGCCCGCGAGTGCGCGCGATCATCGACGACCCGGACCCTTCGCCTTCCCAGGGCGAGTGCACCGAGGCTGGGGCTGGTGCCACCAGCAGTTGAGCCTCACGTTGCTCAGCGGACGCGCCCGCCCACGACCCTGAGAACGGCCTACCTGGCATCCTTGGGGGTATGAAGCTCTCGCATCGCGCCCAGACGGTCGAGCCGTTCCACGCCATGGCGTTCGGGCAGCGTGCCGCCGCCCTCGAAGCCGAGGGCAAGCGCGTCGTCAAGCTCTCGTTGGGGGAACCCGACTTCGGGGCGCCGCCCCAGGTTCGCGAGGCGATGCGCGAGGCCATGGACGGTCGGCCGCTCCCGTACACCGTCGCGCTCGGGCTCCCAGCGCTCCGCGAGGCGATCAGCGATTTCTACCGCATCCGTCACGACGTCGAGGTCGACCCGGCCCGCATCCTCGTGACCTCAGGCGCGTCGGCGGCCCTCCTGGTCGTCGTGGCCGCCACCACCGACCCCGGTGACGACGTCGTCATGGCCGACCCGTCGTACCCCTGCAATCGGCAGCTGGTCGAGAGCTTCGGCGGACGGGTGGTCGGCGTCCCCACGAGCATCGAGTCGCACTACCAGCTCGACGTGCCCAGTGTCGAAGCGGTCTGGGGCGAGCGGACGTCCTCGATCATGGTCGCGACGCCGTCGAACCCGACCGGCACCTCCGTGCCCTTCGATGAGCTCGCTGCCCTGTGCGCGTTCGCCCGCGAGCGAGGCGCGTGGCGAATCGTCGACGAGATCTACCTGAACCTCTCCGACCCGGGCGAGGACGGCACGCCGCCGCGGAGCGTCCTGAGTGTCGACCCGGAAGCGATCGTCATCAACAGCTTCTCCAAGTACTTCGGCATGACCGGCTGGCGACTCGGCTGGGCCGTGCTCCCTGAGGCTCTTGTTTCGGCCGTCGAGAAGCTCGCGACGAACTACTTCCTGTCGGCGTCGGCACCGGCGCAGCTTGCCGCACTCGCTGCGTTCACCCCACAGTCGCTGTCGATCTGCGAGGAGCGCCGTCTCGAGCTCGCCGATCGTCGCGAACTCGTGCTCGAGGGCTTGCGGCGCATCGGCCTCCAGGTTCCGGTCCTGCCCGACGGCGCCTTCTACGTGTACTTCGATGTGTCCCGGACCGGTCTGTCCGCGTGGGATTTCTGCGGACGGGCGCTCGAGGAGGCCCAGGTCGCGCTGACGCCTGGCCGCGACTTCGGGGCGCACACGGGGGAGAGCCACGTCAGGCTCTCGTACGCCGCCTCGAGAGCGGAGCTCGTCGAAGGGCTGCGCCGTCTCGAGTCGTTCGTCGAGGGGCTGCTGCCGTGAGCGGGTCTGGTCCTGGACGAAGCGATCGTGTTCCTGGTCGAGCGGAGGATGGCTGCATGCCAGTCGTCCGCGTCGAGGGTCTCTCGGTGAAGCGCGGGGGCACGCGGGTGCTCTCCGATGTAGATCTCGCGGTGCCTGCCGGATCGGTGCTGTGCCTGACGGGGTCGAACGGTTCCGGGAAGACGACGCTGCTCCGCGCGTTGGCCGGGCTCGTCACGCCGAGCGACGGCAGAATCCTCCTCCACGACCGGCCGGTGGATGAACGGAGTCCGCGGTTCCGGCGGAGTCTCGCCGCCCTGCTCGGGTCGGTCCCGTTCTCGCTGACCCTGACTGCACGAGAGCATCTGACGGCCGTCGCAGCATCGTGGGGGACCAGCACGCTCGAGGGGGAGCATTCCGCTGATTCGGTGCTGGCGCGCCTCGGCATCGAGCATCTGGCGACGCGGTTCCCGCACGAGCTCTCATCCGGGCAGTTCCAGCTGCTCTCACTGGCCACCGTTCTGGCGCGTCCGTTCGACGTGCTCGTGCTCGACGAACCCGAGCAGCGTCTCGACGAGGAGCGACGTGAGATGCTCGCCCGCACCCTGAGGGAAGAGAGAGACAGAGGCGCGGCGATCGTCGTCGCGACGCACAGCCGAGCGCTTATCGAGGCGCTGGGTGCGGCCGAGCTGCGGCTTGCCGGGGAACACGAACGCGACGGCGACGACCGGGGCAAGGGTGGTGGGCGTGCGGCGGCGTGAGGGGGCGTACCGCGCGTACCTCGCTGGAGCGGTAGCGCTCGTCGCGGTCGCGCCGCTGGCGCGGATGCTGTTCATCGCGCTCCTGGAACCGGCCTCGATCGCCTGGCTTACGTCTCCGGCGTTCGCGGAGCAGCTTCGGATCGTGGCTGCCGCGGTGGTGCCCCTCGGTCTGCTGGTGGGGACGACTCGTGGTCCGGCCCTGCTTGATCCCTTCGCTACGGTCACCCTCGGTTCCAATGACGTGCCGAGGCGCGTCTCGCTGCGGCGGCCGTTCCGGACGAGTGTGCTCGCTGCCTCGGCGGGGACGGGGCTACTGGCCTGTCTCCTGGGGGCCGCGTTGGTCGTGGGCGTCGGGGCCCCTCCGGTGCCAGTGGCGTGCTTCGTGGCGGCGTCCGTCGCACTGGCCTACTTCGGCGTGATCGCGGCGCTCGTGGGACAGGTCATCGGCAGCCTGCGCGCGTGGGTGGCGGCAATCGCTCTCGGTCTTCTCGGGGTGTCGCCCCTAGGCGTCGGGGCCTGGTTCGGGTCGATCTGGACCGGCGTCGTCGGCCAGAGCCGTGGGAACGGTCGAGGGGTCCACTCGGCCCTCGAGGGCTGGCTTGGGCACGACGGGGGCCTGAGTCTCGTTCTCGTCGGTGCGCTGGCGCTCCTCGGGGTCCTTGCGGCTGCGTTCGCATCCGTGCCCCGGCTGCTGGATCGACTGCGGGGTGACACGCTCCTTCGGCAGGCGCGGCGCCGTGAGGCCGCCGCTTTCGCCGCAGCTGCCGGGGAATTGGCGGGCGCATCGGCGGCGTACCGCGAAGCGCCCTCGGTGGGGAGGGGGCTTCGAGCCGTCGTCGGCGGGCCGCGTGTGCTCTCCATGCTGGTGCGCGATGCGGTCGGGGCGTTGCGGACTCCGCAGCGCACCGTGCTCGGGCTCGTCGGGGTTCTGGTCGCGGCCCTGCTCCTTGGGCTGGCAGTCAGCCCGTCGGCGGTCGCCGCGTTGGCCGCTCTCGGTGGCTCCATTCTGATGTTCCTCGCTCTGGCCCCGTTCACCGAGGGGTTCAGGCATGCGGCCGACGCAGCCGCCGGGGCCGCCGTCTTCGGAACGCCGACGGGGGAGCAGTTCCTGCTGCACGCCGTGTTCCCGCTGGTCGTCGTCGTCCTTGTCGTCGGAGTCACGCTGCTCGTCTCGGGTGGTGCCGGTGGTGGTGCCGCGCCGCTGCTCGCAAGCCTCGCCATGGTCGCCGTGCGCGCCTACGAAGCGGGCCGCGGGCACCTCCCTCCGCTGCTCCTGACGCCCATGCCGAGCGAGGTCGGCGACGTGTCCGTGCTCGCAAGGCTCGTCTGGCAGCTCGACTCGGTCATCATCGCGGCGCTCCTCGGGCTCGCCGCGACGATGCTCTGGGCTGTGGGCCTTCCAGTCGTCTCGATCGTGCTTCTGGTCGCGGGCGCGCTTGTGCTCGCTCTGGCGACGAGGTCACGCCTTCGTCACCTCCGCGGGTAACGCACCTCGTAGCGCGCTTCCACGAACTGTCCCCTCGCGTGCGCGGAGGTCAGGCGCAGCGCATCCGCTTCGATGCGGCGGGGGAGCACCGGAGCTCCGGAGGTGAGGGTCACCGGCGCGATGGAGAGGCGGACCTCAGTCAGGTGGCCCGAGTCGTAGAACTGGCCTGCGAGGTCTCCGCCGCCCACGACCCAGATATCGCGGTCGCCGGCGGCCGCCGCGATGGCACCGATGTGGTCGGCGACGGCACCCCGCACGAGGTGAATGTCGAGTCCCTCAGGGACGGGCAGGTCGCGGCTCGTGAACACGAACGTCGGCCGGTCGGCGTAGGAGGCTCGCCATCTCTCGGGATGCTCGTCGAGACGCTCGTGGTCGTAGACCCACTGGTAGGTGGTCGATCCCATCACGAGCGCGCCGACGCTCGCCAGGAACGAGCCGAAGCTGTCGTCATCGGGCTGGTCGACGACGAACAGCCAGTCGAGAGCGTCGTCGTCGTCGGCGATGAAGCCCGAGAGGGTTGTGGCGGTGTTGTAGATCACGTTCGTCATGCGAGGAAGGTAGCCCCGACCTCCGACAATCGGGAGATGGCGACACGCGAGCGGTCTCGGGAATGCGGCATCGATTCCAGACGCTGTGCTCAGCATGCGCAAGAAAATCGGCTTCCTCTCGTTCGGGCACTGGCACCCGTCTCCGCAATCGGGCACGCGAACGGGCGGTGATGCGCTCGTGCAGTCCATCGAACTCGCGGTCGCGGCGGAAGAGCTCGGCATCGATGGCGCCTACTACCGCGTGCATCACTTCGCGCGACAGCTCGCTGCCCCATTCCCGCTCCTGGCAGCCGTCGGGGCTCGGACCAGCCGCATCGAGATCGGCACCGGCGTCATCGACATGCGCTACGAGAACCCCCTGTACATGGCGGAGGAGGCTGCCGCTGCCGACCTCATCAGCGCACACGCCGGCGGTGAGGGGAGGCTCCAGCTCGGTCTGAGCCGAGGCTCGCCCGAGCCCGCCCAGGACGGCGCACACGCGTTCGGCTTCACTCCGCCTGAGGGCAAGACCGATGACGAGCTGGCCCGCGCGAAGACGGAGCTGTTCCGAGCGGCCATCACCGGTGCTGGGCTTGTTGCCGGCAACCCGCAGATGACAGGCTCGACGGCGCCGCTCCCCATCCAGCCGCAGTCCGCGGGCCTGGACGACCGGATCTGGTGGGGCTCCGGAAGCCGCGCCAGCGCCGTGTGGGTTGCGGAACAGGGCATGAACCTCATGAGCTCGACGCTGCTCACGGAAGACACGGGCGTTCCGTTCGACGAGCTGCAGGCCGAGCAGATCCAGGGCTATCGCGACGCGTGGGTGGCCGCAGGACACCGTCGAGAGCCCCGGGTCTCGGTGAGTCGCAGCGTCATCCCCATCACGACCGACGAGGACGTGACCTACTTCGGCGGGGGAGGCGGCGGGGAGGGCGACCAGGTCGGCATGCTCGACGGGATGCGCTCACGCTTCGGTCGCACCTACCAGGGCACTCCCGATCGTCTCGCGGAGGAGCTCGCAGCGGATGCTGCCGTCCAGGCAGCGGACACCCTGCTGCTGACCGTGCCGAACCAGCTCGGTGTCGCCTACAACACGCGGATGCTCGCCACCATCGCGGAGCACATCGCTCCGGCGATCGGCTGGTCGCGCGAGGCGTAGCCGACAGTCCGGGTCAGCGCAGGACCCGGTATCGGAGATGCACGACGCCCGACTCGAAGGTTCGCGAGTCGAGCAGCTCGAGGTTCGTGCGGCGCTCGTTGCGTGAGAAGAACGGCGTGCCGCCTCCGACGAGAACGGGGCAGATGCGCAGCAGGTACTCGTCGACCAGATCGAGATCAGCCACCTGATGCGCCAGCTCTGCTCCACCGATCGCGATCGGTCCTTCTCCCGGTTCGGCCTTCAGGCGCTCGATCTCCTCGGCGAGCCCGCCTTCGGCGATCCGAGTGTTGCCCTGCACCTCGGTGATCGTGTTCGAGAAGACGATCTTCGGCAGGGCCCGCCAGAGCTCGGCGAACTCCGTCTCGAGCTCCCCGTAGTTCCGCGCTTCATCGGTCGGCTCCCAGTAGACCATCGTCTCGTAGAGGCGGCGGCCCATCAGGTGGAAGTCGACCGCTCGCACCTCCTCGGTCGCCAAGCGGAACACCTCCTCGCTGGGGTCTCCCCAGTCGAAGCTGCCGTCCGAGTCCTTGATGTACCCGTCGAGGGTGAGGGCCAGCGAGTAGGTGACCTTGCGCATCAGCGAACCTCCTTGTTCGTGCCTTTGAATCTACCACCGGTTGGGGTACTAGAGGCGTCCTAGTACCTTGCAAACTCGCCGCCTGATCTGGGGTTTCGCTAGGCTGTGAGCCTCCGGAGGGCCGATTGTCGGTGGTCCGGTCCAAAATGTTGCCATGTCTTCGAATGATGATCCGACGCCGACCGGGCTGGGGTGCGATCCCCGCGATCCGGGGTCGGTCGCTGCGCGTCGTCGGCTGCTCCTGGCACGGGAGGCGGGGCTGATGGCAGCGGCTGCTGGGGTCGCGGCGGCGCAGGTGCGAGTTCGGGCTGAACTGGCGGAGATCGCAGCAGCCTTGGATGCGGTTGAGGGCTCGGCGGAGCACGGTCTGCATGTGCGGTCACTGGCAGCCGAGGTGGCGCTGGTCGAACAGGTTGGGCAGTCGGTCGCGGAGGGACTGCTGCAGGAGGCGGCGACCGCGGTGCGTGAGTTTCCGGGGCTCGTCGACGCACTGGGTGCGGGCGCGGTGAGCGAGGCGCAACTGAGGGTGCTGACAGAGGCAGGTCTGTCGGTGTCGCATGTGGATGCCGTCGAGCAGACGGCGCGGCGGGGTGCGTTCGTGCGGGTGATGCTCGCGGAGGTCGGTGCGCGGGTGCTGCCGCCCCGCGCGTTGCGGGTGGCGGCGGCGAGGGTTGCGGAGTCGTTGACGCAGGAGTCGGTGTGCGAGCGGTTCGCGCGGGCGCGGAAGACGCGGTACGTGTCGGTGACCGAGGCGGAGAACGGCATGTGCCTGCTGCGAGCGCGGTTGCCGCTCATCGAGGGCAAGGCGATCGCGGACCGCCTGCGCAAGCAGGCGAAGGCCGTGATCCGGGCGAGGCCTGCACCCACCGGCAGCACGGGCAGGGCCGGGAGTGTCGGGAGTGCCGGGGACACCCAGAGTGCCGGCAATACCCAGAGCACCGGGAACACTGGCAGCAGCGAGAGCGCCGCGAGCGGGGCCCGCGCCGAGGGGGCGGACACGGCTCGGGATGAGGGTCCGGTCGGGGGCTTGGACGAGGCTCCGGATGAGCGGACGGTCGACCAAGTCAAGGCCGACCTGTTCGCAGACGTGCTCCTCACCTCGACGCCTACCTCCAACGTCGCGGCTGCGGGGATCCAGGCGAGCGTGCAGTTCACGATTCCGATTCTCACGCTCCTCGGCTCTGGCCACGCTCTCGCCCCGGACACTGATCGCCTGATTCCGGCGCCCGCGCTGCTCAACGGCATGTCACCCATTCCGCTCGAGGAAGCGAAACGACTCGCGGCAAACGCTCCCTCATTCCAGCGCATCCTCACCCACCCCATCACGGGCGCGGTCGCGGCCGTCGATACCTACCGTCCCACCGCGGCGATGCGGGCCTTCCTCACCGCGAGAGATATTCACTGCCGCTGGCCCGGCTGCCGGCAACCCGCCGCGCGCTGCGACCTCGACCACACCCACGCCTGGGAACACGGCGGCACCACCAGCATCGACAACCTCTGCGGACTGTGCAGAGGGCACCACGTCATGAAACACGCCACCGCCTGGACCGTGCGACAGCTCGGCGGCGGCGTCCTCGAATGGCGCACCCCTAGTGGCAAGAAGTACGCCGACCGCCCCGAACATCACGACACCTACGCCAACCCCAACATCGAATTCAGGCCGAGCGATGAGGCGCGCGATGGCCGCGCCGCGACAGGCATGGCGATGCCGCGGCCAACGTCTCAGCAGAACAGCAACGCCAAGGCGCCAGCCCCAGATGAACCGGAGCAGCGGGGGAGCGCAGGCGAACCGCCTCCCTTCTAAGCTCGGTGCCACGCGACGTCAAGAAGGCTGCCGCTGCCGCTGCCGCGGGCGCGTGGGCGGGCGCGGGATTTCACCCGAACCCTGTCAGAGAACTCGGCAAGAGCTCGGCCGGCCTGCTTACCTGCTTACCTGCCTGCTTACCTGCTTACCTGCCTGCGTGCCTGCGTGCCTGCTTACCTGCCTGCGTGCCGGCCTGCCTGCGTGCCGGCCTGCCTGCGTGCGTGCCTGCGTGCCGGCCTGCCTGCGTGCGTGCGTGCCTGCGTGCCGGCCTGCCTGCGTGCCTGCCTGCCGTGCCTGCGTGCCTGCCCTGCCTGCCTGTTGGTTTGTTGGCTCATCTGTCTGGCAGGCCAGCACGCAGCCGGTCGGCCAACAAGCGAGCGAACCAGCCACCCAGCCACCCAGCCACCCAGCCAGCGCTAGCGGCGCTTGCGCTTGCCGCCCGATCCGCCCGCCTTTGCGCGCTTCGCGGCGAGCTGGGCGCCGCGGCTCGTCCCGGAGGAGGTGCCGATTCGCTTCGCGGTCGCCCGCTTCTTCTGCTGCTCCTTCACGCGGCGCTCGGCCTCCGCCAGTGCCTGCTGCTCTTCCCGCTGCAGCGCGGCAGACTTGGCGCCGGTGCGTCCCCTCGAACTCCCCGCGGTGCGCCCGCGGACGATGCCGACGAACTCCTCGGTGTCGAGACGGTCATCGGCGACCGCCCAAACCACAGAAACGGGAACCCGAGGGAGGTCGCTGATGACCCGATACGTGACGTCCTTGCGGGCGTGCTGCCTCGCGACCGACTGAGGGACGATCGCCACCCCAGCCCCGCCCGCGACAAGCTCCATCGCGTCCGCCGGATCGGTCGTCATGGCCGCCTCGCCCGAGTCGAGCCCCAGGCGCTCTGCCGCCTCCGCCCAATCGGGGGTCCACGCGGCCAGCACCAGCTGCCAGTCGTCGAGCTCCTCCAACCGCAGAGGCTCGTCGATGTCGAGATCCGACTCGACCGCGACCACAGCGACCACATCTTCGGCGAACAGATCGATCGCGTTCAACCCCTCGCGTTCGAAGGGGTGCCGCACGAAGGCGACCTGCGCGCCGTCGTCGAGAACGAGCTGCCTGGCCTCGGCCGAATGCAGGGTCGCGAACTCCAGCGGCGTCTCTGCTCTCCGCTCCTCCCACACTCGAGACCACTTCCGTGGGTTGATGCCGGGGGCGAGAGCGACCGTGAGGTGCGTCGGAGTCTCCATGCCCGCAAGGCTACTGGGTACGATGCTCAGATGAGCGAATCAGAAGGCAACTCGGCCGAGAGCCACACCGCGGCCGACCGCGGGTCAGACCAGACCATGAAGCCGGCGACCGCCGCCAAGAAGCTCGGCATCTACCTGCCGGCAACCCCAGAAGCGTTCCAGGAAGCACCGCTCACCCGCAGCGAGTTCCTCGAGCTGCAGGAGACCCCACCCGAATGGCTGCAGGAGCTGCGCCGCACGGGTCCCCACCCGCGCGACATCGTCGCCCGCAAGCTCGGCATCACCAACTCCGGTCTCGCCCGTGGCGGCGTCACCGAAGCGCTCACCACTGAAGAGATCCAGGCTCTCCTCGAAAGCGCCCCATCGTGGCTCTCCCACGAGCGAGGCGTCCAGGCGAAGGTCCGCGCCGAGAACGCACGCGTCGCCGAACTGCACGCGAAGCGAAAGAACTGAGCCGACCTTGGCCGAGCTGCTCGCCGTCTGCGCCGTAGCGCAACTCCGCCGGGACCCGGGTGCCGTCGGCGTGACCGCGATCGACAAGCGGACCCTCGAGGGGCCCGTCAAGGTGGGGCGCTATGGCGTCTACGGCGACGTGCAGGCCGATCGGAAGCACCACGGCGGCCTCGACCAGGCGGTCTACGCCTACTCGCAGCTTGACGCCGACCACTGGGCCGAAGAACTCGGCCGCGAGCTCACTCCGGGGTTCTTCGGCGAGAACCTCCGCATCGACGGGCTCGACGTCAACGACCTCCACATCGGTGACACCCTCCGCATCGGAGACCTCACCGCCGCGGGCTCGTCCCGCGTCGTCGAACTCGTCGTGACCGCCCCGCGAGTCCCATGCCAGACCTTCGCCAGGTGGGTCGGGGGAGACGACGAACGTGGCTGGGTGAAGCGATTCAGCGCAGCCGCCCGCGTCGGCGCCTACCTGCGCGTCGCGAAGAACGGCAAGATCGCGGCGGGCGACACGGTCGAAGTCCTCGAGACGGCCGACGGTGCGCCGACAGTTCGTCAGGTGTTCTCCGGCGACCACGGCGGCTGAGACGAGCGAAGTCGAAGTCGAAGCCGGTGTCGGTGTCGGTGCCGGAGCCGAAGTCAGAACCGGTGCCGAAGCCAAAGTCGGAGCCGTCGCCGAAGCAGAATTCAGAGCAAGAGCGAGACCTTGGTCGGAGCGAGTACCGGAGCGAGCGCGAGTGCCGGAGACGAGGCCCAACCTGGGATGCAAACTGCCTCACGCATGCCGGGTTCCCGCCGCTCTGGTGACACGGAGCCGACGGTCGGTGATGCCAAGCCGCCGGTCTGGTGACGCCAAGCCGCCGGGCTGGTGACGCCAAGCCGCTGGTGTGTTGAAGCCGAGCCGCCGGGCTGGTGACGCCGAGCCGCCGATCTGTTGACGCCGGACCGCCGGGCTGGTGACGCCGAGCCGCCGGTCTGTTGACGCCGGACCGCTGGTCTGCTGACGCCGAGCCGCCGGTCTGCTGATGCCCAACCAACCGCCCGCCGCAGCAGCACCCCGCGCCAGCACCCCGCGCCAGTACCCGGTACCGCCGGGAGGGGCTCGCGAAACCCGCTCGCGCCCTCCGCGGGTGCGCTTGAACGTCGCCTGCTACTGCGGACGCCCGTAGCCCTCGAGCAGCCGCAGCCAGAGCTCGCTGATCGTCGGGAACGACGGAACCGCATGCCACAGCCGTGACAGTGGCACCTCGCCGACGACCGCGATCGTCGCCGCGTGCAGCAGCTCGCCCACGTCGGGGCCCACCATGGTGAACCCGACGACGACCCCGCGATCCTCGTCCACGACCATCCGGGCCGTTCCCTCGTAGCCCTCCGCGTGCAGCGAAGCCCCCGACACGTTGCCGATGGGCACGTCGACGGCCCGCACCCGAAGGCCCCGCTTCTCGGCAGCAGCAGTCGTGAGCCCGACAGCGGCGACCTCGGGGTCCGAGTAGACGAGCTGAGGCACCGCGGCATGATCAGCCGTCGCGACGTGCGTGCCCCAGGGTCCATCGTCGAGGTTGCGCCCCGCGGCGCGCGCCGCGATCGCGTCACCGGCCGCCCGCGCCTGGTACTTGCCCTGGTGCGTCAGCAGGGCGCGATGGTTGACGTCGCCCGCCGCGTACAGCCAGTCGCTGCCGCGGACGAGCATCGTGTCGTCGACATCGATCCAGGCCCCGGACTCGAGCCCAGCCGTCTCGAGACCGACATCGCCCGTGCGCGGGACCCGGCCCGTCGCCACCAGAAGCTCACTGCTCTCGAGGGTGCGGCCGTCGTCGAGCGTCACCGTGGCCGGACCGGACGCATCCCGGACGACACCAGCTGGCGCCGCACCCGTGATGATCGTCGCCCCACGCGAACGCAGGGCCGCCACGACCGCCTCACCTGCGAACGCCTCGAATCCGCCGAGGACCGTGCTCCGTGCGACCAGCGTCACCTGGGCGCCGAGATCGGTGTAGGCCGTCGCGATCTCGACCGCCACGACGCCGCCGCCGATGATCGTGATCGACTCCGGGATGCGCTCGACCGACGTCGCCTCTCGGCTCGTCCACGGCTCCGCGTCAGCGAGCCCTGGGATGTCCGGCAGCAGCGCCGCCGACCCGGTCGCGACGACGACGGCGACACGCGCCGAGTAGGTCGTCTCGCCGACCGTCACCTCACGCTCACCCGTCAGGCGGGCATGCCCGCGCACGAGCTCGATGCCAGCGTCCGCGAGCCAGGCCACCTGACCCTCGTCGCTCCACTCGGACACGTATGAGTCGCGACGAGCGAGGACCGCCGACACGTCGAGGTCTCCCGTCGCCGCCTCGCGGCTGCCCGGCACGGCACGCGCCGCGCGCAGAGCAGCCCCGCTCCGAAGGAGCGCCTTCGAGGGAATGCACGCCCAGTACGAGCACTCACCGCCGACGAGCTCCTTCTCGACGATGAGGGTGCTCAGGCCACCCTGAACGGTGCGGTCGGCGACGTTCTCCCCGACGGGGCCCGCGCCGATGACGATGACGTCGAACGTCGTCGCACCCTTGGGGAGCACGGTCGCCTCGGACGAGGTCTGAGACTCAGTGGCCACGCGCGATCCATTCTTCGAGGTGCGGCGCTTCCGCCCCGATCGTCGTCGAATCCCCGTGACCCGTGAAGACCTTCGTCTCGGCCGGCAGCGTCAGCAGGCGCTCCGAGATCGACGCGATGATCGTCCCGAAATCGCTGTAGCTGCGCCCCGTGGCCCCGGGCCCGCCGCTGAAGAGCGTGTCTCCGCTGAACAGCGCCCCGAGGGCCGGAGCGTAGAAGCAGACCGACCCGGGCGAATGGCCCGGCGTGTGCAGCACCTGCAGGTCGACCTCATCGATCACGATGCGGTCGTCGTCCGCGAGCTCGATGTCGGGAGCCGAGTCGGGGTAGACCGCATCCCAGAGCATCCGGTCGCCGTCGTGCAGCGCGACGGGCGCGTCCACGAGCGTCGCGAACTCCTGCGCCGCCGCGATGTGATCGTCGTGCCCGTGCGTCAGGAGCACCCGGCGCACCCGGCGGTCGCCGACCGCATCGCGCACCGCCTGGGCGTCGTGGGCCGGGTCGATCACGACGACGTCCTCGTCGTCTCCGACGAGGTACACGTTGTTGTCGACGTCCCATGTGCCCCCGTCGAGGGAGAACGTGCCGCTCGTGACGACGCGGTCGATACGCACCTTGCCGTGGCCGCTCACAGCTCCACCACCGAACGCAGAACAGTGCCGTCCTTCATGCGGCCGAACGACGCCTCGATGTCGTCGATGCCGATGCGCTCCGAGACGAAGGCGTCCAGGTCGAGCCTGCCGAGGCGGTACTGCTCGACGAGCATCGGGAAGTCGCGGCTCGGGAGGCAGTCCCCGTACCAGGACGACTTCAGAGAGCCGCCGCGGCCGAAGACGTCGAGCAATGGAAGCTCGAGGGTCATCTCAGGCGTCGGCACCCCGACGAGCACAACCCGACCGGCGAGGTCGCGGGCGTAGAACGCCTGCTTGTAGGTCTCCGGGCGACCCACGGCCTCGATGACGACGTCGGCTCCGAAGCCGCCAGTGAGGGCCCTGACGCCTTCGATGACGTCCTCCTCGCGAGAGTTGATGGTGTGCGTCGCCCCGAAGTGGGCGGCACGCTCGAGCTTCGCGGGGTCGATGTCGACGGCGATGATCGTCGTCGCCCCGGCGAGGGCGGCCCCGGCGATCGCCGCCATGCCCACCCCACCGCAGCCGATGACCGCGACCGACTCGCCGCGCTTCACCTCGCCCGTGTTGATGGCGGCACCGATGCCGGCCATGACACCGCAACCCAGGAGGCCGACGGCAGCCGCATCCGATTCCTCGTCGACCTTCGTGCACTGGCCGGCGGCGACGAGCGTCTTCTCGATGAACGCGCCGATACCGAGCGCCGGGGAGAGCTCCGTGCCGTCCTCCAGCGTCATCTTCTGCGTCGCGTTGTGGGTGTTGAAGCAGTACTGAGGCTGCCCCTTCGCGCAGGCACGGCACTCGCCGCACACCGCGCGCCAGTTCAGGATGACCCGGTCGCCGACAGCGACCTCCGTCACGCCCTCGCCGACCGCCGACACGCGGCCGGTGGCCTCATGGCCGAGCAGGAACGGGAAGTCATCGCTGATCCCGCCCTGCTGATAGTGGAGATCGGTGTGGCATACACCGCTCGTGATGATGTCGACCACGGCTTCGCCTGGCCCCGGATCGGGGACCAGCACCGTCTCGATCGACACCGGTTCGTTCTTGCCACGGACAACTGCACCTTTGACACGGGAGACCATGTGGCAAGGGTAGTCGTAGTCTCTCTGGATGGTCATCCTGATCGATCCGCCCGTCTGGCCCGCGCACGGCACGACGTTCTCGCACCTCGTGTCCGACGCCTCCGTCGACGAGCTGCATGCCTTCGCCCGGAGGGCCGGCATCCGCGACCGCGCCTTCGACGTCGACCACTACGACGTCCCGGCGGAGCAATACGACGCCCTCGTCGCGCTCGGGGCCGAACCCGTCGGGGGCTCCGAGCTCGTGCGCCGACTCGTCGCGGGAGGCGTGCGCGTGCCCGCGCGCGACAGGCCCAAGCGAGCCCGGCTCACCCTCATCCGACGTTGGGCCGAGCTCGAGCTGCCCGTGACTGCTGGCAGGCAGCCGGCGACGGATGCGCTCCGCGACGAGCTCCTCGACGCCTGGTCGGCTCCTTCCCGTCACTACCACGACGCGACGCACCTGCTCTCGGTGCTGGACGCCATCGACATCATGCGCCTCCGCGCCGCCGAGACCGGCGCGCCCCTGGCCGAGCGCGAACTGCTGACCGCCAGGCTCGCCGCCTGGTTCCACGACTCGGTCTACGAGGGCACCGCAGGCGACGACGAACGCGCCAGCGCCGACCTCGCCGTCGAGCGGCTCACGGCTCTCAGCGTCGACGCCACCCTCGTCGCCGACGTCGAGCGCCTCGTACTTGCGACCATCGTCCACGCGGTGGCGGAGAGCGACGTGGCCGGTCAGATCCTCATGGACGCCGACCTCGCCGTCCTCGCCCGCTCGGAGGACGGCTACGCGCGCTACGTCGCACTGGTCAGGCGCGACTACGCGCACGTCACCGACGAGCAGTGGCGCGCCGGCCGCGCGTCCGTGCTCGAGACGCTGCTCGCGACGCCCCGCCTCTTCGTGTCACCTGCGGTCCCGGAGGACTGGGAGGAGCGCGCGAGACGAAACTTGGAGCGCGAGCTCGAAGCGCTTCGCAGCTAGGCGCCCACGTAGCCCGCGAGGTGCTTGCCGGTGAGGGTCGACGGATCGGCAACGAGCTGCGCCGGCGTCCCCTCGAACACCACCGAACCGCCATCGTGACCAGCGCCGGGGCCGATGTCGATGATCCAGTCGGCGTGTGCCATGACCGCCTGATGATGCTCGATGACGATGACCGACTTCCCCGAGTCCACGAGCCGATCGAGCAGCGAGAGCAGCTGCCGCACATCCGCGAGGTGCAGGCCCGTCGTCGGCTCGTCGAGCACGTACACGCCGCCCTTCTCGGCCATGTGGATCGCGAGCTTGAGCCGCTGCCGCTCGCCACCCGAGAGTGTCGTGAGGGGCTGCCCGAGCCCCAGGTAGCCGAGCCCGACGTCGACGAGGCGCCCCAGCACCTTGTTGGCGGGACCGGTGGAGAAGAACGCGTGCGCCTCCGCGATCGACATCGACAGCACCTCGCTGATGTTCTTGCCATCGAGCGTGTAGGCGAGCACCTCAGCTTGGAAGCGCCTGCCCTCGCATTCCTCGCACACCGTCGACACGGCCGCCATCATGGCGAGGTCCGTGAAGATGACCCCGAGACCGTTGCACTTCTGGCAGGCACCAGAGGAGTTCGCGCTGAACAGGCCCGGCTTGACGCCGTTGGCCTTCGCGAAGGCCGCCCGGATCGCATCGAGGACCCCCGTGTACGTGGCGGGTGTGCTCCGCCTGGAGCCGCGGATGGCGGTCTGGTCGACGACGACCACGTTGGCTGACTTCGGGATCGACCCGTGGATGAGGGAGCTCTTCCCCGAGCCTGCGACCCCCGTCACGACCGTCAGCACGCCAAGGGGGATATCGACGTCCACGTCCTTGAGGTTGTGTCGCGTCGCCCCGCGGATCTCGAGGCTCGTCTTCGAGCTCCGCGGCTCCTCCTTGAGCGAGACCCTGTCGTCGAGGTGCGTGCCCGTGAGGGTCCCCGACGCGCGCAGGCCCTCGACGGTGCCCGCGAACTGCAGCTCTCCACCACCGGAACCCGCACGGGGCCCGAGGTCGACGACGTGGTCGGCGATCGCGATCGTCTCGGGCTTGTGCTCCACGACCAGCACCGTGTTCCCCTTGTCGCGCAGGCGCAGCAGGAGCTCGTTCATGCGCTGGATGTCGTGCGGGTGGAGCCCGACCGTCGGCTCGTCGAACACGTAGGTGACGTCGGTGAGGCTCGAGCCCAGATGCCGCACCATCTTCACCCGCTGCGCCTCGCCACCCGAGAGGCTCCCCGACTCCCGGTCGAGGCTCAGGTAGCCGAGCCCGATGTTCACGAGAGAGTCGAGCGTCTCCTGCAGGGTCGCGATGACCGGGGCGACCTGCCGGTCCTGCACGCCCGTCATGAACGCCGCGAGGTCACTGATCTGCATCGCCGAGCAGTCGGCGATGTTCCTGCCTTGGATGCGGCTCGCGAGGGCCGCCTGGTTCAGGCGCGCCCCTGCGCACTCCGGACAGGCAGTGAACGTGACCGCGCGGTCCATGAAGGCGCGGATCGCGGGCTGCACCGCATCCGGGTCCTTCGACAGGATCGACTTCTGGATGCGGGGGATGAGCCCCTCGTAGGTCAGGTTCATGTTGAGGGCCGGCATGTTGACCTTCGTCGGCTCCTTGTAGAGGAAGTCGTGCAGCTCGGCCTCGGAGAAGTCGGCGATCTTCTTGTCGCCGTCGAGGAACGGCGCGTCCGAGTATCCGCGCACCATCCACCCGTCGACCTTGTAGCCGGGAATCGTGATCGCGCCCTCGTTCAGCGACTTCGTACGATCGACGACCTCATCGATGTCGAGGTCGGTGACGCGTCCGATGCCCTCGCAGCGAGGGCACATGCCCTCGGCGAGGTTGAAGCTGAAGTGGCCGGCTGGTCCAGCTGAAGGAGCCCCGAGGCGGGAGAAGATGATGCGGAGCATCGTGTGCGCGTCGGTCGCCGTGCCAACCGTGGAGCGGGCGTTCGCGCCCATGCGCTCCTGGTCGACCACGATGGACGCGCTCAGCCCTTCGAGCACCTCGACGTCGGGCCGGGCAAGGCTCGGCATGAACGACTGCACGAAGGCCGTGTACGTCTCGTTGATGAGGCGCTGGGACTCGGCCGCGATCGTCCCGAACACGAGCGAGCTCTTGCCTGATCCGGAGACGCCCGTGAAGACCGTGAGCTTGCGCTTCGGGATGTCGACGTCGATTCCCTTGAGGTTGTTCTCACGAGCGCCGCGCACGCGTATGGATTCATGCATGCGGCGATCGTAGCGACCCGCCGAGGTGCGAGCCACGCCCCCGAGGTCAGGGTGTGCTTCGATGCCCCCATGCCTCCGATCCACTCCCTCGACGATCTCGTCGAACTCGTCTCGACCGAACTCGCTCGCGGAGACCTGAGCGCCGCCGCGACCGCCCTGGCGAGCGCGCCGCTTCCGGACGTGGCCGTGCTGCTCGAGCGCCTCCCGGCCCGGGATGCCGGGGTCGCGTTCCGTCTGCTGCCGAAGGACGAGGCCATGACCGTGTTCGAGCGGATGGACGCCCCAGCTCAGCGCGAGGTCGTCACGCAGCTCTCCGACGCCGACGTCGCCCGGGTGTTCGCGGAGCTCGACGCCGACGACCGGGTCGCCCTCATGGACGAGCTCCCGGCGAAGATCGCGAAGCGCCTCGTGCAGGAGCTGCCGGCGGATGAACGCGGCGAGACGGCGATCATCCTCGGCTACCCGGTCGGGTCCGTCGGCAGGCGCATGACGCCCGACTACGTGCACGTGTACGCGCATGAGCTCGTGGGGGTGGCGCTGGAGCGCATCCAGCAGCGAGGCGCGGACGCCGAGACGATCTACACGATCCCCGTCATCGACGACGGGCGGCGCCTCCTCGGGGTCGTCAGCCTCCGCGAGCTGTTCTTCGCGTCGCCGAGCGACGCCGTCGAGCAGCACATGGCGACCGCCCTCTACGCGCACGCCGATGACGACGCCGAGGTGACGGCCCGGACGCTCGTCGACCGCGGAGTCCTTGCGATGCCCATCGTCGACCGTGAGGAGCGCCTCCTCGGCCTCCTCACGGGAGACGACGCGCACCGCATGGTCGAGGCCGCCCGCGACGAGGACGAGGCGCACGCTGGAGCCTCCGAGCCGCTGAGGCGCCCCTATCTGACGACCCCCGTCTTCGCGGTCGTGCGCTCGCGCGTCGTCTGGCTGTTCGTGCTCGCGATCTCCGCCATCCTGACCGTGAGCGTGCTCGAGCTCTTCGAGGCGACCCTCGAGCAGCAGGTCGCACTCGCCCTGTTCATCCCCCTCCTCACCGGCATCGGCGGCAATACGGGATCGCAGGCCGCGACAACCGTGACGAGGGCCCTGGCGATGGGGGAGGTTCGACCGAGGAACGCCTGGCCCGTCGCCCTCAAGGAGCTGCGCACGGGCATCGTGCTCGGCGTCTCGCTGGGGGCAGTGGCCTTCGCCGTCGCGACGATCTTCTACGGGGTGGGCATCGGCACCGTCATCGGCCTGACGCTGCTCTCCGTCTGCACCATCTCGGCGACCGTCGGCGGCGTCATGCCATTGGTCGCGAAGTCCATCCGGGTCGATCCGGCGGTCTTCTCGACGCCCTTCATCTCGACCTTCTGCGACGCGACGGGACTCATCGTCTACTTCTCCATCGCGAAATCAGTGCTCGGCATCTGACGGAAGCGCCCCTGGCTCCCGGAGGGAGGTGGGGCCCTCCTGAGCGGACACGGAGCTCGTGCTTCGCATCGTGTGGAGACCGCCGCACAGTGCCCAGACCGTATACGACGCGTCGCCCTCCGAAACCGTATCGTGGGGCCGAGGCGTGGCGTAGGCGGACGATCTCCGACACCACGCAGGACTCTGGGGGGAGTCCGCAGCGCGCAGCGCTGAGGATCAGCAGGAGAGGGCAGACATGTCCAGCAGCACGCTCAACGATGGGCCTCGCGCCGCCGAGCCGTGGCACACGCTCGACCGCGACCGGCTCTCGGGGCTCGCGCTCGCCGGACAGCGCCTCACCCTCATCGTCGGGATGCCGGGCGGCGGTCGCACGACGCTCCTCAGGCAGATGCAGGGCAAGCTCGGCGCGGCCGGCATCACGGTTCTCTGGTGCGCCTCCCGCGCCGAGCTGCTTCGCGTCCTGGCCGAACTGGACTCCGGAGCACACGCGGGTCGCACCGCGGTCATGCTCGACGACCTCATCGTGGCGCAGGACGACGAGCTGTGGGAAGACATCAGACGGTTCGTGACCGGCCCCGACCGGGGCGCGCGGTTCCTCATCGCCTCCCTCGCCATGCCTGATTGGGCCGCCTCGCTCGGCCCCGCTGGGCTGGTCATCCATCCGAGCGAGCTCGCCTTCAACGCCTCCGAGCTCGATGGGCTGCTGGCCCTCAACCAGCCAGGAGCACCGCCAGAGCTTCGCATGCGGCTCCTCGATGCGCTCGCCGGTCACCCCCTCACGACCCGCATCGCCCTGCAGCGGTGCCGTTCTGACGCGCATGCGGACGGATGGTCCACCGTCAGCGGTGCGTCGAGCGCCGCCCTGACACTGCAGGAGCTCCGCCGCTTCGACCCCGCGGAGCTCGACCGCGTCGACGCGGTCCGCATGATGCGGGCCCTGAGCGTGCTGCGTCGCTTCTCGAGGAGTGACCTCCGCCTGCTGGCCCCGGAGATCGCCGGCGATCACTGGTTCGACCAGCTCGCCTCCTCGCCGTACGGCACGACCGAGATCAACCGCATCACGCTCGACGTCGAGTTCATCTGGCACGCCGACACCTTCAGGCGCCTCAACGCGGACCGCTCCCCACATGAGGTGCGAACGTCCGCCGCCAGGGCCATCGGATCCTTCCCGGAAGAGCTGAACGTCATGCAGCGGCTCTTCCTGGCCGTGAGAGCTCGCACGTGGGGTGAAGTCGAGTCGATAGCGCAGCGCCACTTCAGGACCATCTACGAGTACGCGCCCCGCGAGACCGTCGAGGAGATGCTGCAGGCCCCGGCGAGCGTGCTCGCTCGCCTCGTGAGCACACGCCTGCTCGTCGCGCTCTTCAAGTGGCGACGCTTCGGGGCGACACGCGGCGTCCTGCTCAGCCTCCGCGAGTCAAGCCTCGCGACGACGATGATCGCGCCGAGCGACCCCGTCGGCCTCTTCGCTCAGGTCACCAGGCACTCGCTCGCGACCTCCTTCGGGGGTGACCGTGCGGCGGCCCGGCGATGCCTCCGAGATGCGAAGGGCCTCATTCGCGACGGCGACGGGACTCTGCTCGCCGCGCTGGCTGCCTCGCCCACCGCCCGCGGCCGGTTCGCGGCCGACTGCCTCGCGCTCGAGGGGGCCGCGATCCTCTCCGATGACCTGCCGTTCGCGCTCGAGCTCGCAGGCCTCGCCGCCGAGCACGGCGAGAGCTTCAACCGAACCGACGCGGATGCGCTGCGGCACGTCGAGATCATCGGGGTCATCTGCGGGCTCCGCCAGACCGACGCGGAGAAGCTCACGGGGCGGAGCCTCCCCGGCATCGCCGAGTGCTTCGAGCTGCTCGACGACGGCGACGAAGATGGGGCGCTCGGCGTGGCCAGGAAGCTCCGCGACCTGCCCCGAGCGGTTCTGCCGCAGGACACGGCGGCCACCGTCCGGATCCTCATGGAAGCGCTCGTCGGCGACGAGGACCCGATCGCCGAGGTCGATCAGCTCCTCGAGCTGAGCGCGGAGTCCTGGCGCGACGGGCGCCCCTCCACCCTGCTGACGTTCGCGGCGACGACCTTCTTCCTCACTCGCGGTCAGAACGTTCGCGCGCAGCGGGCGGCCGACTACCCAGGCGCGCAGGGCGACTGCTACATCAGCCTCGCCCGGTGCCTGGTCGAGCTCGCCAGTGGCCGACACAGGGAAGCCCTCGCGCACGCCGAGGCAGCCCTTGGCGACACCAAGCTCGCCCCGAGGTTCGCATCCATCGCACGGACGATCACGGCGCTATGCCTGCTGCGGATGGGCAATCTGGTCGCCGCAGCCAACCGCATCGCGACGATCGCCACCCAGTGCCTCGACGATCGCAACGCCCGGTTCGCGCTCCGCTTCGCGACGGACAGCGACGCTGCCCTCATGGCGTCCATCAGCGACAAGCTGCCGACCCGCATCTCGGACCTGCTTGTCGTCGTCGCTGCAGACTCCCGACCGCTGTCCGCCTCCACGGTCGGCGAGGAGCTCTCGAGCGCCGAGATCGAGGTGCTCAGGCTCGTGGGCCAGAACTGGACCAACGCGCAGATCGCCGCGCAGCGCTTCGTCTCCGTGCACACCGTGCGAGCGCAGCTGCGCAGCGTGTTCCGCAAGCTCGGGATCGGCGACCGGCGGTCCGCGGTGGCCGCCGCCGAACGGCGGGGCCTACTCGACTAGGCACTGTGTGACACGAGCTAGCGTCGCGCTCGGCCCGATCCCGGGTTGGAACCCGCGGTGTGGTCGGCGAGGCGCTGCAGCCCCTCTTCCAGCGACACCGCCGGCGCCCAGTCGAGATCCGTGCGCGTGCGTCGCTGATCGAACCAGTGCGCCGTCGAGAGCTGCTCGGCGAGGAATCGCGTCATCGGCGGCTCGTCCTGCCCCGGTCGGATGCGCCACACACCCTCGATGAGGGAGCCGGCGGCCCGAGCGAGGACGGCCGGCACCCGGAGGCGGGGCGGCGGCGCCCCGCCCGCGCGGCAGATCCCCTCCATGAGCTCCGCGACGGTCCGAGGCTCCCCGTTCGTGATGACGTAGCTGTTCCCGTGGGCGACCGGCGCTCGCCGCAGCGCCGCTGCGATACCCGAGGCGGCGTTGTCGACGTAGCAGGAGTCGATGAGGGCCGCACCGCGCCCGAGGAGCGGCAGCGTGCCCCTCGACGCCCGGTCGAGGATGCGCGCCACGAGCTGGGTGTCGCCGGGGCCCCACACCAGGTGGGGGCGCACCGCGACGACGGCGAAGTCCGGGGCGTCGGCGGCGAGAGCACGCAGCTCTGCTTCCGCCTTCGTCCGGGCGTAGCTCCCGTGGGCGAGGTCGGGCCTGGCCGCATCCGCACCCGCGCCGTGGATGGCGGCACCGAAGTGGGCCACGGAGGGGGAGGAGACCATGACGAAGCGGGTCGCGCCCGCAGCCTTCGCGTGCTCGACGAGACGCTCGGTCCCGGCGATGTTGACGGCCTCGAACTCGGCCTCCGGTCCGCTCAGCGACACCTTGGCTGCGAGGTGGACAACCCCCTCCATCCCGTTGACGGCACGCGCCACGGCCGCATCGTCGGTGATCGAGCCGAGCGCATCCGTCACGCCGTCGATGCCGCTCGCGCTGCGCTGCATCGTCGTGACCTCATGGCCCTCGTCACGCAGCTGCACCGCGACGGCGCGCCCCAGCATGCCGCTCGCCCCGGTCACGAGCACCCTCACGGGGCCGACACCCGCTCCCCGGAGAGCGCGCGCTCGGCCCAGCTGGCGAGCGCTGTTCGGTCGATCTTCGAGTTGTGCCTGATGTCGGTGGGCAGCTCGGGAACGATGAGCGCGGCAGCGAGCGGCTGCGTCGTGGAGGCGCGGAGCGCATCGGCGAGCTCCGCCTCGGCCACACGGACCCCTCGAGAGTGTTCCCTGGTCTCGAGCACGGCCACGGCCTGCGCCGTTCCTGCCGGTCCGACGCCGACGACCGCGGCGCGCCGCACCCACGGCAGCGTCTCGAGGTCCTGCTCAGTGCCGACCGGCGCGAGTGGACCATCGACCGTCACGAAGACGTGGGGGAGGCGGCCCTCGATCCAGAGACGCCCCTCCGCGTCGAGGTGGCCGACGTCGCCAGTGCGGTGCCAGCGGCCCAGGTCGTCGTGGTCGGGATCTTCCTGATCGGAGGGTGCCTGATCGGGGGTTCCTTGACTGGCGGACTCTGCGCCGCCGCCGGGCAGGTCGCGCACGGCGGCCCGATCGGTCATGGCGAGGCGGTCGTAGCGCTCCTTGAGGTGCGGGGCGCTGATGATGACCTCGCCCAGCACACCAGCCTCGTCGGAGGGGGCGCCGGTCGCGGCACCCGTCTCGTCGAGAGCGCTGATGCGGACGACGTTGCGCCCGATCGGCGTGCCGACGCACACGCCGTGGTCAGCGGCGAGTGCGGCAGCGGAGATGCCGTCGCGGTCGATGTCGGTGACGAGCAGGCACTCGGTCATCCCGTAGGGAGTGTGCGCCTCCGCGTTCGGCATGAGGGCGCAGGCGTCGTCGAGCAGTCGCGCCCCGATGGGTGCCCCCGTCGAGAGGAACGTGTCGACGCTCCCGAGGGCCTCCCGCTGCGCCGCATCGAGCTCGTCTCGCGTCGCGACGACGTTGAGGATCGCGGCCGGCGAGAGGAACACGATGCGCGCATCCGCCGCCACGACCGCATCGGCCACCGCGGTGGCCGTGAGGGTTCGAGGGGAGGTGACGTCCATGTCCGGCGTCACCGACCGTGTTCCGAGGGCCGGGCCGAGCAAGGCGAATGGCGCGAAGCCCGTGACGAGGCCAGATTCGGCCGTCACCCCGTAGGCGTCGCGGAGCGTGTCCCGCACCGCCTGCAGCTGGCGGTGCGTGTACACGACGCCCTTCGCGGGTCCGGTCGAGCCCGAGGTGAACAGCACCGCTGCGAGGTCCTCTGGGCCGGGAGGAGCCGGCAGTGCCGCGCCGCGCCCGAGCTCGGCCACCTCGGCGAGCGAGTGCGCGACACCGAGGGCGGCTCGAGCGCTGGCGGGGATGCTCGTGGCGCTGATGCGCATGCCAGGCCAGCCGAGCGCCTTGGCCGCCGTCAGGCCGGGGACCTGGCCGATGATGACGTCGGGCCAGGCGCCGCGGACGGCGCGGGAGAGGCCCTTGACGCCGAGCCCGGCATCCGCGACGACGACGACGGCGCCGATGCGCAGGCAGGCGTAGACGATGGCGGTGAGGGTGACGCCGGGCCGCACGAGCAGGGAGACACGGTCGCCCCGGCGCACCCCGACGGCGCTCAGGCCGGCCGCGATCTCTTCGACTCGGCGCGCAAGCTGACGCCAGGAGACCCGCAGCGGGGCCCCGTCCGCCCCGCGCCCCATCTCGAGGGCGGCGATGCTGGGGTCGTCACGGTGCTCGTCCAATGCAGCCCACATGGGCGCGGATGTGTCGTCGGGGCTCGGCGCCGGAACGTGCTGGCCTCGGCGACGAGCGGTTCCCGCGGCGACGTCGTCGAGCCAGGCGAGGAGATGCGTCGCGTACGGGGTGTCCTCCGCGATGAGGTGACCCGCGCCTTCGAAGCGGTGCACCTCGGCGTGGGGGAGGCGACGCATGAGGTCGCCCAGGTACAGGTCGGTGAAGATCGGGTCGCGGGGGCCCCAGAGCAGCAGCGCTGGCACGTCGAGCGCCGCGACGCCAGCCGAGACCCCCTGCAGCGCCGCGTGGCTCTTGGTGGATTCGTCGACCGGGATGTCGGCCACGAACTGCTCGATGCCGAGCCTCGACGCGCGATCGAGGTAGGGCGCAGAGTAGGCGGCCTTCACCTGGGCGGTGAGCGGCGGATTCGCGAGGGCGAGCGTCGTTGCCAGGAAGGCCGGGCTCGTCGACGTGGATGCGCGCAGCACTGGGCCGAAGCGGGCGAGGCGCAGGGCGGCCGGGATGGGCAGCTCGCTCGGCTGGTCGACGGCGGTGTTGAGGGAGGCGACCGCGGTGAGCAGCTCCGGGTGGCGGACCGCCCAGCCGAGGGCGACGACCCCGCCCCAGTCATGGCCGAGGGAGACGACGTCGCCGCTGAGCTCGAGCTCGTCGGTCAGCGCGCCGAGGTCGAGGATGCGCTGCTCGAGGGTGCGACGCACCTCGGTGCGCTCGGAGAAGCCCATCTCGAGCTGGTCGACCGCGATGACGCGCCACGCGGATGCCCCGGACTCGGCGGCCGAGATCGATTCGCTCACCAGCGAGCGCCAGAGGTACGACCATGTGGGGTTGCCGTGCACGGCGAGGACCGTGCCGACGGGCTCGATCCCCAGCTCCTGGAGGATCGGCGCCGTGTCGAGGAGGTGCCAGGTGCGGCTCGTGCCGGTGTCCTCGCCGACGCCCGTCGTCTCGACGAGGCGGCTGAATCGTTCCTGGAGTCCGGGCAGGCCGGCGGGTGGGCGGCAGGCCGACCTCACCACTTGAGCTCCATCATCGCCGTGTTGAGGCCGGACCCGACCCCCATGAGGAGGACCCGGTCGTCGCGCTTCAGGCTCTTCGACTGCAGGTCGAGGGTGATGGGGATGGACGCGGGACCGACGTTCCCGAGCGTCGGGTAGGTGGTCGGCACGCGCTTGGCGTCGAGGCCGACGGCCTTGACGATCGCATTGGTGTGGACGCGCGACACCTGGTGGGTGATGTAGTGGTCCATCGACGACCAGTTCCAGTCGGTCTGCGCCTCTTTCCAGGCCGACACGACGAGGTCGAGGCCGCCGCGCAGCAGCGCCTTGGCATCCGTGAACATGCCCTGCACGCTGCCGACGCACAGCTCGTGGAACTGGGTCGCGGCTCGCGTCACGCCGCCGAGGATCTGGTGCCCCTCGGGATGCTCGTCCGTGCGTCCGAGCACGGCTGCCGCCGCACCGGAGCCGAGCGTGAGGCTCGCGAACTCGCTCATGAAGTCCTCGCGCCCGATGTCGTCGCGGAGCAGCCGGTTGATGGTGTTCACCTGGATCTCGTCGGCGTCCTCGCCGTTGACGATGATGGCGTAGCGGATCTGGCCAGCCTCGATCATCTGCGCTGCGAGCGTCATGCCGTTCACGAAGCCGAGGCACGCGTTCGCGATGTCGAAGTTCACGGCGGAGCTCGGCATGCCGAGACCGTGGTGCATGCGCACGGCCACCGATGGCTCGAGATGGGTCCGGGTCACGGACGTGTTGATGAGCAGGCCCACCTCGCTCGCGTCCACACCCGCGCGGCGCAGCGCCTCGTGGCCGGCGGCGACGGTCGCCTCGGTGAACGATTCGCCCTCAGCCCAGTTCCGTCGCTCGGTCACGCCAGCGACGCGCTCGAGGAGGTTGCCTGGGAGTCTGAGTCGCTTCAGGCCTGCGGAGAGCTTGCCTTCGATGTCTGCCGAAGCCGTTGCCTTCGAGGGAAGGCTGCTCGCGACCGACAGCAGCGAGACGTTGTGGAAGCGAGTAGTCGCGTTACCTGTCATAGATGTGATTTGCGTCCTGAGCCGTGCAGAGAGTGGGGAGGGGCGTAACCACGTCAGTCTAGGTGCTCCCCGATGACCGAACTCTCAGGCCCGATCATTAGCGTGCAGAGATGTTGCCAAGTGATATTCCTAGCCATGAAGATCTGCTTGAACTGACCGAGTACCGGGGCGAGGGCAGCGTGAGCATCGCCATCCCGGCCTCGAGCGCCCCGAGCGAGTCGGAGGCCCTGCGACTGGAGTTGCGGGCCGCCGTGAGCCAGGCGGCGAAGGAGCTCGAGACCCTCGGCCTGGATCGGACGCGCATCGCGAAGATCCTCGATCCAGCGAAGCAGCTCGAGTCCGATCCCGAGTTCTGGCGGGCGCAATCCCGCTCCCTCGTCATCCTCGCGTCCGGTGACCGTTTCCGCACCTTCCGCCTCGCCAATCGCCTCGGCCATCACGTCGCGGTGGGCGACCGCTTCGACGTGGGCGCACTGCTGCGCGCGACGACGTTCCCGAACTGCGGCTTCGTGCTCGGGCTCTCCCGAGGCGAGGTGACGCTCTTCGAGGTGCTCGCCGACGCGAAGCCGCGCCAGCTGCCCATCGAGGGCCTCCCCGACGACCTCGCGACGGTGCTCGAGCACACGACCACCGGCGGCCGCTTCGACCGGCAGCGCGCGCAGGGAACGACGGGCGACCGGATCGGGCACGAGCGCTTCGCGCGCATCGTGCAGGAGCAGGTCATCCCGATCCTCCGAGACTCGGGTGCCCCGCTCATCCTCGCCGCGACCGGCGACTTCGACACCGCCTACCGGGCCGTGAACGAGTACCCGGGGCTCCTCGAGCAGCGCATCGGCGCCCACCCCGGTTCGCTCGCGCCGGGGGAGCTCGACGCGAAGGCGCGCGGCATCCTCGACGACCACTACCGGGGAGAGATCAACGACTGGCGGGAGGAGTTCGGCACGAAGCGGAGCAACGGCCACGCGACCACCTCCATCAACGAGGTCGCCAAGGCCGCCTCGCAGGGCGCCGTCGCCGAGCTCTACTTCGACATGGACTCGACCCTGGAGGGCGAGCTCGACGAGGACGGCAAGCTCACGCGCGCCGAGACGCCCGGCCCGCACACCTACGCCATCGTGGACGAGATCGCGGCCCGCGCCCTCAAGCACGGCGCAAAGGTCAGGGCCGTCCGGCGTGGCGACCTCGTCGACGGCGCCGAGGTGGCCGCCACGCTGCGGTATCCGCTGAACGCCACGGCGTAGTCGCACCGGCAGCGCTCACGGCAGCGGCCGACGGGTGCTCGAACGACACGGCGGGGTGCGGGCTCAGGACGAGCCCGCACCCCGCCGTCGTGCGCGACGGAGTCGCGTCGACCGATCTCGCGTCGGGCGTCGCGCGAACTCGCGTTTGGCCCGCCTCCCAGACTCGCGTCAGGCGCCGCCGAAGCGGAGAGCCTCGGCATCGAGGCGGTGCTGCGCCTGCTCGATGGTCCGAGACGAGTAGCTCCCTGACGACCGCGCATCGAGCAGCGCCAGCTGGGCGTTGTCGAGCAGGATGCGGGTGAGCTCCCGCCGCTGCACGTGCGTGTCCTGCGCGTCCTCGTCGAGGTCGACGGACTTCGAGAGCAGCCGGCTCATGCGGGACGCGACGCCCTGCACCTGCTCGAGCAGCTCAGCGTCGTACTCTCCACCATCCGCACGCCGAAGCTCCGGGTTCGCGAGCGACTCGCGCGCGACGTCGAACACCTCGTCGGCGAGGCTCGCGAGCTCGCGCGCGTCCGCGTCGGCGTCCGTGCCGGTGACCCCGAGCTTCCTGATGAGGAGCGGGAGGGTGCCGCCCTGCACGACGAGCGTCACGATCGCCACCGTGAAGGCGATCAGCACGAGCTGCGGCCGGTACGGGAAATCCGCGGGCAGCGACTGCGCCGCCGCGAGCGTGACGACCCCGCGCATCCCGGACC
Organism: Pseudoclavibacter sp. RFBG4; assembly: GCF_002931515.1. Lineage (NCBI taxonomy): Bacteria > Bacillati > Actinomycetota > Actinomycetes > Micrococcales > Microbacteriaceae > Pseudoclavibacter > Pseudoclavibacter sp. RFBG4. The sequence goes on from NZ_PSYC01000024.1 coordinate 102,054, forward strand.
ACGCGAGCACGGCCCCGCCTCGCCAGCCGAGCCCCTCGTCACGATAGAACGCGATATCGGCGCTCGCGCGCTTGGCTCGGTCGACGAGGCGCGGCCGCGCGCTCGCGAGTCCTGGGGCAGTCACCCGCTTGAGGAACTGCTCGACGCGAGGCGCGACGAGCTCGGCGCGGCGCTGCTCCCTTCGGAGCATCAGCACGAGCGGGATGACGAACAGCACCCGGATGACGACCAGCGCGATCGTCGCGAGCAGGCCGATGCCGACGGCATGCAGCAGCCCGATGCCGTCCGCGTCGCCGTCGACGGACTCGATGAGCGCCGACAGCTCGAAGCCCATGAGGAGGAAGACGCCGTTCTCCAGCAGGAGCTGCGCCGTGCGCCAGTTCGTGCGCTCGCTGATGCGATCCTGCGGGCTGAAGCGGCTCGCACTGGCGTGCCCCGTGATGAGGCCCGCGACCACAACCGCGAGCACACCGGAGCCACCCACCTCCTCCGTCGGCACGTAGGCCAGGAAGGGCACCGTGAACGAGATCGCCGTCGTCAGCACGGCGCTGTCGAGCTTGGAGCGCACGTACACGGTGACCGCGCCGACCACGGCGCCGAGCACGACGGCCAGGGTCACGGCGAGCACGAAGTCACCGACAGCCCCCCAGAACGACAGCGCTCCCGCCGTCGCCGCGATCGCGCTGCGGAGCATGACGAGCGCCGTCGCATCGTTCACCAGGCCCTCGCCCTCGAGCACCGTCACGAGGCGCGGAGGAAGGCCGAGCCGCTTGCCGACCGCCGTCGCGGCCACCGCATCCGGCGGGCTGATGACAGCCCCGAGCGCGATCGCGGCGGCGAGGTTCAGGTCGGGGAGGAGCGCGTAGAGGAGCAGCCCGCTGCCGAACGCCGAGATGATGACGAGCAGCACCGACAGCCCAGTGATGGAGCGCAGGTTGCGGCGGAAATCCGCCAGCGGGACGTTCACGGCGGCCGAGTAGAGGATGGGCGGCAGCACGATCGTGAGGATCAGCTCAGGGGGGAACTCGAAGTCGGGGACCCCGGGCAGATAGCCGACGCCGATGCCGACGAGCACCAGCAGGATCGGCGCCGCGACCCCCAGCTTGGGCGCGATGGCGGCGACCGCAACGATGATGAGGACCGCCGCGACACCGAAGACTGCGAGTTCGAGCTCCATGGAACAGCAGACTAATCGGCCACGGCCGTGATCCCGGTCGCCCGCGCGCGTCGCAATGTTGCACTCCATTTCGGCGGGTGACGCACCCGGACTCCCGGCTGTGATGCGCGGAACTACGATCGGGCAACCCAGAACACCGCGGCTGCTGCGCTCCGCCGTGCTCGGAAACCGGATCCCGTGAGAGAGGCATCATGTCGAGACGAGCAAGCCCCGGACGATTCACGGTCGGGCTCGCCCTCCAGGGCGCAGGCTGGCACCCAGCCGCGTGGACGGTGCTGCCACGGGGTGACGGGAATCGGCTCACGGAACTCGGCTACTGGCGCGACCTCGTCCAGCATGCCGAGCGCGCCGGCATCGACTACGTCACCTTCGAGGACGCCTACCAGATCGAGGGGAGCGCCCCGGACTGGGAGGCATCTCGCGATCTCGCCGAGGTGTCGCTCGACGCGACCCTGCTCGCGGCCGCCCTCGCCCCGCACACCAAGCGGATCGGACTCGTCCCCACCATCGGCCTCACGCACGCGGAGCCCTTCCACGCTGCCACGAGCATCCAGACCCTCGACTTCGTGTCGCTCGGCCGCGCGGGCCTCCGGGCCAAGCTCAACGCGAGTGCCGCGGAGGCGGCGAGCTTCGGACGCAAGAGCTCACTCGGTCTCGACGCGATCTTCGCCGAGGGGGCGGACTCGGTCGAGGTCATCCGGCGGCTCTGGGACAGCTGGGAGGACGACGCCGTCATCCGCGACGAGCCGACGGGCCGATTCATCGACGCGGACCGCCTGCACTACGCGGACTTCGAGGGCGAGCACTTCAGCGTGAAGGGGCCCTCCATCGTGCCGCGCTCGCCGCAGGGGCAGCCGCCGGTCTTCGCGCTCGCGCAGACGCAGGACGCGTTCGAGTTCGCGGCTCGGCAGGCCGACGTCGTGTTCGTCACGCCTGGCCGAGCCACGGTCGCCGAGCTCCTCGCCGCGATCCGCGAGGCCGAGCAGCGCGTTGGCCGCACGGGCGAGCCCCTCCGCGTCGTCGCCGACCTGGAGATCTTCCTCGGCGACGAGGACGGGTCGACCGAGGAGCACTTCCGAGCGCTCGACGAGCGCGTCCGCGCAGACTCCGGCTACCGCAGCGACACCAGGGTCGTGGTCAGATCCAACGTGACGACCGCCGAGCTCATCGCCAAGTACGCGGACGCCGGGCTCGACGGCGTGCGCGTCCGCCCCCTGACCCACGGCGACGTCGCCGAGTTCGTCGACAGGGTGCGCCCCATGCTCGAGGCCCGAGGCATCGTCTCGCCCCCGAACCCCCGCGAGAAGTCACCGAGCCTGCGCAAGACGCTCGGGCTCGAACCGCGCCCCGCGAACCGCTTCGCCGCAGCCCATGCAGACCGCCAGGCGGCTCGCGGCCGCGGCGCCCTCGTCAACGATGGAAAGGCACAGCGCGCATGAGCGGCACGCCCCTCAAGCAGGTCCACCTCGCGGCGCACTTCCCCGGGGTCAACAACACGACCATCTGGACCGACCCGGATGCGGGCAGCCAGATCGACCTCGCCTCCTTCCGGGCCTTCGCGGAGACCGCCGAGCGCGGCAGGTTCGACTACCTGTTCCTCGCCGAGGGGCTTCGGCTTCGCGAGCACAAGGGGCGCATCCACGAGCTCGACGTCGTCGGGCGGCCCAACACGCTCGTGATCCTCGCGGCACTCGCCAGCCTCACCGAGCACATCGGACTCGTCGGCACGCTCTCCTCGACCTTCAACGAGCCGGCAGATCTCGCGAGGCAGCTCGCGACCCTCGACCACCTCTCCGAAGGACGAGCCGGCTGGAACGTCGTCACGTCGAGCGACGCCTTCCACGGCCAGAACTTCCGCCGCGGCGGGTTCCTGGAGTATGCGGAGCGCTACGAGCGGGCCGAGGAGTTCGTGCGGCTCTCGAAGCGTCTCTGGGACGCGTGGGAGGCCGACGCGATCGCCGCCAACCCCGGCCGTGGCGAGTACCTGCGCCCCGGCGGGGTCAGCCGCATCAACCACGTCGGCAAGCACTTCGACGTCGAGACGATCCCGAACGTGCCCCGCAGCCCCCAGCGCTACCCGGTCATCGTGCAGGCCGGCGACTCCCCGGCTGGGCGAGACTTCGCATCGGCGAACGCCGAGATCATCTTCTCCCTGCACGCCGCCTTCGAGGACGGCAAGCGGTTCTACGACGACGTCAAGGGCCGACTGCCTGCCGCTGGCCGCTCACGCGACTCCCTCCTGATCATGCCGGCCGCGACCTTCGTGATCGGCGATTCTGAGGCCGATGCCCGCGAGCGGTCCCGCGAGGAGGCCCTCGCCCAGGTCAGCCCGCAGACGGCGATCGCGATGCTCGAGCAGGTGTGGGGGAGGGACCTGTCTGGCGTCGACCCGGACGGCCCGCTGCCCGACCTCGAGCCTGGCGACGAGCGCATCCGCGCCGGTCAGGCGAACGACCTCTCCAAGCAGCGCGCCCAGATCTCCAAGTTCAGGGAGATCGCGGAGCGGGACTCGCTCACCGTGCGCGAGCTGATGGTGAAGCTCAACACGCGGCACACCTTCGTCGGGACCGCGTCGCACATCGCCGACGAGATCTCCCGCTACGTCCAGGGCGGCGCCTCCGACGGGTTCGTCATCGTGCCCTCGCTGATCCCCAACGGGCTCGACCGCTTCGTCGACGGCGTCATCCCGGAGCTGCAGGAGCGCGGCGTGTACCGCGAGGAGTACACGCCTGGGGCCACCCTCCGCGAGACGCTCGGACTGCCGGCGGAGCCGCCATCGGCCGATGCGCCCAGCGGTCAGCTGCTCGGCGCGGGCGGTGCCTCCGGGGGTGCCGCCGGGGCGTGACGATCCAGGAACTCGTACACCTCCACCTCGTCGACGCCGGGGAACGCACCGGTGGGCATCGCCGCGTGCAGTGAGGTGTGGAGGCGGGCGTTCGGGAACGAAGCGCCCGCCCACCTCGCCGACAGCTGTTCAGAGGGGCGGCGGCAGCAGTCGCCGTTCGGGCAGGTGGAGGTGTGCCTGCGCGTCGTCTCGCGCCCCGCGAACCATTTCGCGTGCTCGAAGGCCGTGCCGACGCTGACCGAGAAGGTGCCAAGGGGCGTGTTCTGGATGCGCGAGGTGCACCAGTAGGTGCCGACCGGCTTGTCCGTGTACTGGTGGTACGGGCTGAAGCGATCCTCGACGTCGAACACGCGCCGCGCGCTCCACTGCCTGCACACGAACTGGCCTTCCACGGCGCCGAGCGCGTCGGTTGGGAAGCTGACGCTGTCGTTCTCGTAGGCCTTCGAGATGACCCCGGACTCGCTGACCTTCAGGAAGTGGACCGGGATGCCGAGGTGATGGGTGCTGAGGTTCGTGAACCGGTGGGCGGCGGTCTCGTAGCTCACCCCGTACGCGTCGCGGAGGTCCTCGACCGACAGCGCCCGACGTCGCTGGGCCGCGCCCATGAGCTTCGCGGCGCCCAGCTCCGGGATCAGGAGCGCCCCGGTGAAGTAGTTCGTCTCGACCCGCTGCAGGAGGAACTCCGCGTAGTCGCGCGGCGCCTCGTGGCCGAGCACGTAGCTCGAGATGGTCTGCAGGATGATGGATCGGGGGTCGGCATCCGCCGACTGGGCAAGGGGCACGTAGATGCGACCGTGTCTCCGATCGACGACCGAACGGGTCGAGACGGGCAGGTCGCGCACGTAGTGCAGCGTCAGCCCGAGGTGAGTCGCGATGTCGGCCGCGGTGCGCTGCGACAGCGGCCCGTCCTCGTGCCCGACGCTCGTGAGCAGCGCAGAGGCCTGCTCCTCGAGTTCCGCGTAGTAGTTGTCCCGCTCGCGCATGGCACGCCGCAGCTCGGTGTTGGCTCGCCGAGCCTCCTCGGGGGTCGCGGCCCGCTCTGAGTCGATTCTGGCGAGCTCCCGGTAGAGAGCGAGGATCGTCTCGATGGCCTCGTCGCTGAGCGAGCGGCGGATGGGAAGCGGGTCGAGGCCGAGCGCGAGGGCGATCCGGCCCGCCTGCGCGCGTTCGAGCTCGACTTCGAGGGACGCGCGCTTCGAGAGCGGGGCGTCGGAGAGCAGCTCGTCGACGCTCACCCCGAAGAGGCGCGCGAAGGCCTGCAGCTCCGTCAGTCGAACCTCGCGCTTCCCGGTCTCGATGGCGGAGATCTGCGAGGGTGCGCGCTTGATGGCCGCGCCGAGCGCCTCGAGGGTGAGGCCCCGCTCCTGCCGTATCGAGCGGATGCGTCGGCCGAGCGTCAGAACGTCGATGTCCATGTGCGCAACCGTGCCACACGCATCCTTCTGCGCGCTAGAAGAACCGACAGATTTCTAGTTTGCGTTTCCGTCTCGAGCGTCCAGGACGGCGCAGGATCGACACAACACCAGTTCTTCGAGCAAAGGAGCTCATCATGAACCAGACGACGCCTCACGGAACCGAGTCGGCGCAGACGAAGGCCGCGAGCATCGAGACGGCCTGGAAGACGGAAGCCCGCTGGAGCGGCATCACACGCGACTTCTCCGCCGAGGACGTCGTCGCGCTGCGGGGGAGTGTCATCGAGGAGCAGACGCTCGAGCGCCGAGGAGCGGAGCGCCTCTGGGACCTCGTGAACGACGACGACGGCAGCTGGGTCGCCGCCCTCGGGGCCCTCACGGGCAACCAGGCCGTGCAGCAGGTGCGCGCTGGCCTCAAGGCCATCTACCTCTCCGGGTGGCAGGTCGCCGCCGACGCGAACCTCTCCGGCCAGACCTACCCGGACCAGAGCCTCTACCCGGCGAACTCCGTACCGGCCGTCGTCCGCCGCATCAACAATGCCCTCCTCCGTGCCGACCAGATCGAGACCGCCGAGGGCGGGGCACCGAGCCGCGACTGGCTCGCGCCCATCGTCGCCGATGCCGAAGCCGGCTTCGGTGGCCCGCTCAACGCCTACGAGCTCATGGCCGCCATGATCCAGGCGGGAGCCGCGGGCGTGCACTGGGAAGACCAGCTCGCGAGCGAGAAGAAGTGCGGTCACATGGGCGGCAAGGTGCTCGTGCCGACCCAGCAGCACATCCGCACCCTCAACGCGGCCCGCCTCGCCGCCGACGTCGCCGGCGTGCCCAGCGTCATCATCGCCCGCACCGACTCGCTCGCCGCGAACCTCATTACGAGCGACGTCGACGAGCGCGACCGAGCATTCTTGACGGGCGACCGGACCGCCGAAGGGTTCTACGAGACGAAGCCAGGCATCGAGACCGTGCTCGCCCGCGGGCACGCCTACGCCCCGTACGCCGACCTCCTCTGGGTCGAGAGCGGCGAACCCGACCTCGAGCTGGCCCGAACCTTCGCCGAGAGCATCCACGCCGAGTTCCCCGACAAGAAGCTGGCCTACAACTGCTCGCCGTCCTTCAACTGGAAGCGACACCTCGACGACGCGCAGATCGCCGCGTTCCAGCGCGAGCTCGCCGCCATGGGCTACACCTTTCAGTTCATCACCCTCGCCGGGTTCCACGCGCTCAACCACTCCATGTACACGCTCGCCCGCGACTACAGCGCCCGCCACATGAGCGCCTACGTCGACCTCCAAGAGGCCGAGTTCGCGAGCGAGGCCGACGGCTACACGGCGACGAAGCACCAGCGCGAGGTCGGCACCGGCTACTTCGACCGCCTGTCATCGAGCCTCAACCCCACCAGCTCCACACTCGCGCTCGTCGGCTCCACCGAGTCCGAGCAGTTCCACTGAACCGCGCGACGTCACGCTCTCCCTCCACCTCCCCGACCCGCGACCGCTCTGACCCCCGCGACCTCCCTGACCCATCGACGCAGAAAGCAGCCATGACCATGAACAGCACACCAGAACCGCGCCTGAAGGTGACGGGGCCCATCGGCGATCGCTTCGACGAGATCCTCACCCGCGAAGCCCTCGAGTTCGTCCTTCGCCTCCACGACCAGTTCGCGGGCAGGCGCCACGAACGTCTCCTCGCCAGGATGGACGGCCGGAAGGCCGTCGAGAACGGCCGCGACTTCCGCTTCCTGAGCGAGACCGCCGCCGTGCGGGAGGACCCGAACTGGCGAGTCGCGGGTGCCGGCCCCGGCCTCGAGGACCGCCGCATCGAGATCACCGGTCCCACCGATCGCAAGATGACCATCAACGCCTTGAACTCCGGAGCGAACGCCTGGCTGGCCGACCTCGAGGACGCGACGAGCCCGACCTGGCAGAACATCGTCGGCGGGCAGGTCTCGCTCCTGGATGCGGTCAGGGAGCGCATCGAGTACACGAGTCCGGAAGGAAAGGAGTACTCGGTCACCGCCGACAAGACGCCGACCATCATCGTCAGGCCTCGCGGTTGGCACCTCGTCGAGAAGCACCTGAGCTACACCGACCGCTCGGGCCAGCAGCGGCCCGCATCCGGTTCGCTCGTGGACTTCGGGCTCTACTTCTTCCACAACGCCACGGAGCTGCTGGCGCGCGGGCGCGGTCCGTACTTCTACCTGCCCAAGCTCGAGAACCACCTCGAGGCGCGCCTCTGGGACGACGTCTTCACCTTCTCGGAACGGGCCATCGGCATCGAGCACGGCACGATCCGGGCGACCGTGCTCATCGAGACGCTGCCCGCGGCCTTCGAGATGGACGAGATCCTCTACGAGCTGCGCGAGCACTGCGCGGGCCTCAACGCCGGACGATGGGACTACATCTTCAGCTTCATCAAGCACTACCGCTCGCGCGGACCCCAGTACGTCTTCCCGAACCGCGATCGGATCACGATGACGGTCCCGTTCATGCGTGCGTACACGGAGCTGCTCGTGCGGACCTGCCACGCGCGGGGCGCCCACGCGATCGGCGGCATGAGCGCCTTCATCCCGAACTCCCGCGAGCCCGAGGTCACGGCGCGTGCCCTCGAGAAGGTGCGCGCCGACAAGGCGAGGGAGGCGGCCGACGGATTCGACGGGTCCTGGGTCGCGCATCCCGGACTCATCGACGTCGCGCGCGCGGAATTCGATGCCGTGCTCGCCGGGGCACCCAACCAGCTCCGACGAGACCGCTCCGAGGTCGACGTCACGGCGGCGCAGCTCCTCGACGTGCGCTCGCTGGAGAAGCACGTCACCGACGAGGGGGTGCGCGCCAACGTCTCCGTCGCGCTCCGCTACATCGAGAGCTGGCTGCGCGGGGTGGGCGCCGTCGCGATCGACGACCTCATGGAGGATGCGGCGACGGCCGAGATCTCACGCTCCCAGCTGTGGCAGTGGATCGCCCAGCGGACCGTGACCGAATCCGGCACGGTGGTGACGCGTGAGCTGGTCGAGTCGCTGCTCGACGGCGCCCTCAGCGACGCGCGGCGCTTCGAGGGCGACCGCTTCGAGGCCGCCGCGCAGATCCTGCGACGGGTCTCGTTGGACGACGAGTTCCCGACGTTCCTGACGATCCCCGCCTACGCGCACCATCTCTGTGAGCGGCCGGTCGCGCGGAGCATCGAGCGTGAGGCGCACCTCGCCGCAGCCTGAGCGGGAGGCAGCCCGGTGCCCCTCGCTGCCCGGACCGTCAGCGCTGCAGCGGTGCGAGTCCGCGCGCCTCGAGGGCGCCCTCGAGGATGCCGACGGCGCGGGGGCCGACGCCGTGCAGGGAGAGCAGGTGCTCGCGGCTCGCACCGGCGACGTCGCCGAGCAGGGTCTGCCCATCGCCGGCGAGCGCGCGGGTCGCGGGCGCCCCGATGCCCAATCGGGCGATCGGCTCGGAATCCGAGCCCGCCGGCTCCGTCGCGGTCCGGTGGACGCCGAAACGGTCCTCGGGGTCGATCCGGTCGAGCAGCTTCTGGGAGATCCGGCCGAGCGTGCTGAACTCCTCGGGGGTGAGGGCATCCACGATGAGCTCCCGCACCTTGCCGACATGGCCGGGTGCGGTCTCCTCGAGGAACAGCATGCCGCTGTCGCTGAGCTTCGCGATCTTCGCCCTGCGGTCGCCCGGGTGGCTCGTGCGCTCGACGTGGCCGCGCTGCTCCAGGCCGAGGACAACGCGGGAGAGGCGCGGGAGCGTGGCGTTGGTGCGCGTCGCGAGGTCGGTCATGCGGAGGCTCCGGCCCGGCGACTCCGAGAGGACCGCCATCACGAGATACTCGTAGTGCGTGATGCCGGCGTCGTTGCCGAGCTGCGTGTCGAGCGCACCCGGGAGCAGCTCGACGACCCCGATGAAGTGCAGCCACGAGTGCTGCTCGTCCGCGGAGAGCCATCTGGGTTCGGTCATGCCCTCATCCTCGCGCCTTTTACTTGTAGATGCAAGTTCTTGAGTGCTACGGTTCGTGCCATGACGACATCAGATGGCGACAAGCTCGACGCAGGCACCGGGATGGGCCTCGTCTCACTCCACGTCGGCGACCTCGCCGCGCAATCCGAGTACTACCGCACGGCGCTCGCCCTCGAGCCGATCGCCGAGACCGACGGAGAGATCACGCTCGGTCGAGGATCCGCCCCGCTCGTGCGCCTCCGGCACACCCCTGGCCTTCCGGTCGCCCCGCGCCGTGCCGCCGGGCTCTTCCACACCGCCCTCCTGTTCGACACGCCGAGCGACCTCGCCGCGACCGTCTACCGGGCGGCCCAGCACCCGCGCTCCCAGTTCGTCGGCTCCTCCGACCACCACGTCAGCGAAGCCTTCTACTTCACCGACCCGGAGGGCAACGGCATCGAGCTCTACACCGACCGTCCACGTGACACGTGGCTCGACGCCGCAGGGCGCATTGCCATGTCCACCGAGTTCCTCGATCCCAACGCCTACCTGCGAGCCAACCTCGTCGAAGACACCGCGGATGCGCCCCAGAAGGCCGCAGCGGACGTCGGCCACGTGCACCTGCAGGTCGGCGACGTCGACACCGCCAAGAGCTTCTACGCCGACACCCTTGGCTTCGAGACGACGACCACCTATCCGGGAGCACTTTTCGTGAGCGCGGGCGGCTACCACCACCACATCGCCCTCAACGTCTGGAACAGTGCGGGCGCCGGACCCCGGGCCGCGACCCTGGGCCTCGGCCAGCTCACGATCGAGGTTCCAGAACGGACCGAGCTCGACGCGGTCGCCGACCGGCTCCGCGGCGCCGGCCTCCAGTTCGCCGACGACGGCGCGACCATCACCGTGCTGGATCCCTGGCGCTCCGAGGTCGTGCTCCGCACGCGTGCGCAGGCGGTCGCGGCATGAGCGGGCTCGCGATCAGCACCGCGCTCTCGTCGATCGACGCCTCGAGCAAGCGGCCGATCCTCCTGCTCATGCACGGCTACGGATCGCACGAGGACGACCTCACGAGCCTCCTGCCGTCCCTCGGCGACGGCTTCGACTGGGCCTCCCTGCGCGCGCCCCTCGTCCTCCGCGAGGAGACGCCCGCCGAGGTCGGCTCCTACGCCTGGGTGCCCATCGACCGCCCGGGCCTGCCCGACCCGGCCAAGGCCTCAGCGGCCACGGACGCCGTGCTCGCCTGGCTCGACCAGAACACGGCACCGGCCGCGAACGTCATCCCGATCGGCTTCTCGCAGGGCGGGCTCATGGTGACCCAGCTGCTGCGCCGGGAGCCGCAGCGCTTCGAGCGCGGGGCCGTCCTCTCCGGCTTCTCCCTGCAGGGCGAGCAGCCGGGCGACGAGGAGCTCACCAGCATCCGTCCACCCGTGTTCTTCGGGCGCGGGGACCGGGACCAGATCATCAGCGACGCCACCTTCGATCGGACCACCGCGTGGCTGTCCGGTCACGCGACGGCCAGCGAGCACACCTACCCGGGCCTCGCGCACGGCATCTCGCCGCAGGAACTGGAAGACCTCGCCGGGTTCCTCCGCGCAATGTGACCCTGCGTGTCCTCCTGGTACCTGAGATTTCGGCCGTCCACCTGAGTGGGCGGCCGTCTTCCTAGTCTCTGGACATCCCCGTTCCTGGGACGGATCCCGCAATCGGGGTGCGTGCCGCCTAGAAGGAGTCCAGATGACCCGCTCGACCAGACCGCTCTCCGCCGCCGCCCTCGCCGCGGTCGGGATGATGGCGCTCGCCTCGTGCGCAGCGCAGTCTGGAGCGGTTCCGGCGGCCGACGCAGAGCCCGTCCAGGGCGGCAACCTGCGCGCCGGCATCCTCAGCGACATCGGATGCATCGACCCGGCCCAGGTCGGCAACAACAACAACGTCAACATCGCCCGCCAGACCGTCGCGTCGCTCACGACGCAGGACGTCGAGACCGGCGAGGTGCTTCCGTGGCTCGCCGAGTCCTGGGAGATCTCGGACGACGCGAGGGAGTTCACCTTCACGCTCGCCGAGGGGCCGACCTTCGCCGACGGCACGCCCATCGACGCCGAAGCCGTCAAGGCCAACGCGGAGGGCGTCCAGGCGCTCGGTGCGAAGTCGGCGCTCGGCAACCTGTACCTCGCCGGCCTCGAGTCGGTCACCGTCGTGGACCCGCAGACGGTCACCTACACCTTCGCCGAGCCGTCGGCGCAGTTCCTGCAGGCGACCTCCACCTTCACGCTCGGGCTCGTCTCCACGGAGAGCACGAAGCTCAGCCAGGAAGCGCGCTGCGCTGGCGACTTCATCGGCTCAGGGCCCTTCTCCGTCGAGAGCTACACCCCCAACGCCGAGACGGTCCTCGCCGCCCGCGAGGACTACGCGTGGGGTGCCTCGACGACCGGCAACACCGAGCGTCCCTACCTCGACACGATCACGTACTCCGTCATCCCGGAGGCATCGACGCTCACCGGGTCGCTCCAGTCCGGCCAGCTCGACGTCTCGACCGACGTCTCCTTCGTCGACCTCGACGCACTCAAGGGCGCTGGCGCGAACGTGCAGAACCGTGCCAACCCCGGTGTCGTCTACAACCTCATCCCGAATGCCTCGCACCCGATCCTCTCCGACAAGAACGTGCGCCTCGCCGTGCAGAAGAGCATCAACCGCGAGGAGCTCCTCGCCCTCCTGACGCCAGAGGACAGCCCAGCCACGAGCGTGCTCGCCACGTCGACGCCCTACTACAGCGACCAGAGCGACATCCTCGAGTACGACGTCGAGGACGCCGCGAAGCTGCTCGACGAGGCCGGCTGGGTCGAAGGCGCGGACGGCGTCCGCGAGAAGGACGGCCAGAAGCTGAGCTTCGAGCTCGCCTACTGGCAGCCGACCACCAACGTCCTCGAGCAGGTGCAGGTCCAGCTCGCCGCCGTCGGCATCGACCTCCAGCTCCGCGAGGCTCCCATCGCCGACGTGACCGCGATCAACGATGGCACGCAGCCGTTCACCTGGGCGAACATCACCCGCGCCGACCCGGATGCGCTCCGCGTGTTCTTCTCAGCTGAGGGCGGCAACAAGTACAACTACCGCGAGGTCGGCCCGATCGACGAGGTGCTCAACTCGCAGGCCGCCATCGTCGACGCGGATGCGCGCCAGACCGAGGTCGATGCGGCCGTCACCCAGCTGCTCGAGGAGGGCTACGCAGTCCCCGTCATCCAGCTCTCCACGAACCTCGTCCAGGCGCCCGGCGTCCAGGGAGTGCAGTTCGAGGCGTCCAGCAGGCTCGACTTCTCGGCAGCCTGGAAGGCCGCGGAGTAACCGTATGGCTCGCTACTTCGCGTGGAGGCTCGCCCTGGGGATCCTGGTCCTCTGGGCGGCCTTCACCCTGTCGTTCCTCCTCCTCTACCTCCTCCCGGGCGACGCGGCGGCCGTGGCCGCGGCCGGCGGGGGAGAAGGGGCCGCCGACCCGGTCGCCATCGAGGCGCTGAGAGCGGAGCTCGGGCTCGACGCTCCGTTCCACGAGCAGTACCTGGCAGCCCTCGGTGGAGCCCTGGTCCTTGACTTCGGCAGCTCCGTGCAGAACGGCATCCCCGCCACCGAGGTGCTCGCCCGCGCGCTTCCGTCGACGGCAACCCTCGCGGGGGCGGCCCTCGTCCTCTCCGTCATCGGCGGCATCGGACTCGCGCTCGTCAGCAACCTCATCCGGTCGTCCTGGCTGCGCGGCATCCTCCAGTCGCTGCCCTCCCTCGCCATCGCGGTTCCGACGTTCTGGCTCGGGCTCCTGCTCCTGCAGGTCTTCTCCTTCCAGCTCGGCTGGGTGCCGGCCTTCGGCAGCACGGGGTTCGTGGGGCTCATCCTCCCGGCGCTGACACTCTCGATCCCAACCGGCGCCTACCTGGCCCAGGTGCTCACCCGCAGCCTGCACGAGACCCTCGCTCGGCCCTTCATCGAGCAGGCCAAGGCGAAGGGTGCCGGCGACACGCGCATCCTCGTGCGCCACGCGCTCAGGAACGCGGCCCTGCCGACCCTCACGATCGGCGGGGTGCTCGTCGGCCAGCTCCTCGCGGGAACCGTCGTCACCGAGACCGTCTTCTCCCGCGACGGCGTCGGCCGCATGATCGTGACCGCCGTCGCCAACCGCGATATCCCCCTCGTCATGATCGCGGTCGTCTTCGCCGCCGCGATCTTCGTCGTCACCAACCTCATCGTCGACGCGCTCTACCCGCTCGTCGACCCCCGCCTCTCGCACTCCACGAAGCAGCGCCCCGCGACCAAGGGGCGTCCGACACCCCCATCGGCGCCCGGCGCCGCTTCCACGGAGCCCGGCAGGACACGAACGAATGAGGTCGCAGCATGACCCAGCCCCTCCTCACACCGCCGTCGGACCTCGCTGCGCTGAGTCGTACCGAGCGGTACGTCGCCCCCGGCAGTTCTGGCGGCGCCGCCGCCGAGCGGACCCCGCAGCCCGTGCCTGCCGCCGTGAAGCCGTCGTCGTTCGCGCGCTTCCGCAGCCTCCTGCGCCTCCCGTCCCTCATCCTGGCGGTCGCCGTGCTCGCCACCGTCATCGCCTGGGCCGTCGCGCCGTCGATCTTCACGCCATACGACGCCATCAACGGCACCCTCCTCGACCGCCTCCAGCCGCCGAGCCCAGCGCACCCCTTCGGCACCGACAACCTGGGCCGAGACACCCTCGCGCGCTTCATCCACGGCTCGCAGACCACCCTCCTCGCATCCGGCCTCGCCGTCGTCATCGCGCTCGGCACCGGGGCGCTCCTCGGGCTCCTCGCCGGATACCTCCGGGGATTCGTCGACGAGGCGATCATGCGCTTCATGGACGTCATCCTCGCGATCCCCGCCCTGCTGCTCTCGCTCACCATCATCACGGGACTCGGCTTCGGGACGCTCAACATCGCGATCGCGGTCGGCCTCGCGTCCACCGCAGCCTTCGCGCGCATCATGCGCTCGCAGGTCCTCTCGGTCGCCACCGCCGGCTACATCGAGGCGGCGAAGCTCTCGGGCGCTCGCTGGCCGAGCATCATCTTCCGCCAGGTCCTCCCCGCCGCGATCACCCCGGTCCTCGCGCTCGCCGCCATCGAGTTCGGCGCCGCAGTGCTCGCCATCTCCGCCCTCAGCTTCCTCGGCTTCGGAGCCCCGCCGCCCCAGCCGGAGTGGGGCGCCCTCATCTCCGAGGGCCGCGACTACCTCCAGGCCGCTTGGTGGCTCACCACCCTGCCCGGACTCGTGATCGTCGCGGTCGTGCTCTCCACGGCGCGCATCTCGCGCTGGCTCCAAGAACGAGGAGACCGCTCATGACCTCCACACCCCTGACCCAGCAGGCAGGCAGCGAAACGCAGCCGCTCCTGTCCGTCCGCGACCTCCAGCTCGCCTACAAGGGAGCCACGACGCTCGCCGTCGCCGGCGTCTCCTTCGACGTGTACCCGGGGGAGCAGGTCGCCATCGTCGGCGAGTCCGGCTCGGGCAAGACCAGCGTCGCCAAGTCGATCGTCGACCTCCTGCCCGCGAGCACCGCGGTGACCGCGAACGCCCTCCGCTACGACGGCCTCGACCTCACCGCCCTGACGCCGCTCGAATGGCGTGCCGTCCGCGGCGCACGCATCGGCCTCATCCCGCAGGACCCATCGGCGTCCCTGAACCCGTTGCAGACCGTCGGAGCGCAGGTCGCCGAGGTGCTCCTCATCCACGGCCTCGCCACCAAGAGGGATGCACGCGCGCGAGCCGTCGAACTCCTCCAGGATGCCGGCATCCCGGATGCGGCCAAGCGTGCGGCGCAGTACCCCCACCAGTTCTCCGGCGGCATGCGGCAGCGCGTCCTCATCGCGGCCGCGCTCGCAGCCTCGCCCGGCCTCATCATCGCCGACGAGCCGACGAGCGCCCTCGACGTGACCGTCCAGCGCCAGATCCTCGATCTCATCGCGGAACGGGCCGCAGTCGCATCCACGGCCGTGCTCTTCATAACCCACGACCTCGGGGTGGCAGCCGATCGGGCCGACCGCATCCTGGTCATGCAGCACGGAGCGATCGTCGAGGCCGGCCCGGCTGCCCAGGTCCTCGAGGACCCACAGCACCCGTACACGAAGCGACTCGTCGCGGCCGCACCCACCAGGACCTCGACGCGGCTCGCGCCGGCCACCGGCGCCCTCGGCATCGACCGCAGCCGCCCCGTGCTGGAGGTCAGGGGACTGAGCAAGACCTTCCGGCTGCCGGGAGGTGCACGGGTCGACGCGACCAAGGACGTCGCCTTCTCGATCGCCCGCGGCGAGAGCTACGCGCTCGTCGGCGAGTCGGGGTCCGGCAAGAGCACAACCGCACGCCTCGCCCTGCTCCTCGAACGACCGGACCAGGGGAGCATCCGCCTCGACGGCCTCGAGGTCGCCGGCGCCAGAGGCAGCGCCCTGAGAGCCTTCCGCCGCAGGACCGGGCTCGTGCACCAGGACCCCTACTCATCGCTCGACCCGCGCTTCACCGTCGCGGACTCCATCGAGCAGCCGCTGCGGGCCTTCGGGATCGGCGACAAGCAGTCGCGCCGCGCGCGGGTGCTCGAGCTGCTGGACGACGTCGCGCTCCCCGCCGATTTCGCTCACCGGCGCTCGACGCAGCTCTCCGGAGGGCAGCGGCAGCGCGTCGCCATCGCACGAGCACTCGCCCTGAAGCCAGAGCTCATCGTCCTCGACGAAGCCGTCTCCGCCCTCGACGTCTCCGTCCAGGCCCAGATCCTCCAGCTCCTGGTCGACCTCCAGGCCGAGCACTCGCTGAGCTACCTGTTCATCACCCACGACCTCGGGGTCGTCCGCCAGATCGCCGACCGCGTCGGCGTGCTCCGCGGCGGCGAGCTGCTCGAGGAAGGCACCGTCGACGAGGTCTTCGAGCGCAGCACCAACGCATACACCCGAGCGCTCGTCGACGCCATCCCCGGGGGCAAGCCCACCGAGCGCGTCCTGGAGGCGATCGCATGACATCCGCGGCCAGGCTCATCGACATCGACAGCACCAGGGGAGCCAGGTGCATCGCGGTCCTCGGCGCCGGACCTCGCGGAGCGGGGCTCCTCGAGCGCATCGTCGCCAACTACGACGGGGACATCACGGGCCCGCTTGTCGTGCACCTCATCGACCCGCACCCGCCTGGAGCCGGACGCATCTGGCGAGATGCCCAGTCCGGGCTCCTGAAGCTCAACTCGCTCGCGGCCGACGTCACCATGTTCACCGACGAGACGAGCACCATCGAGGGCCCGGTCAGGCAGGGCCCTTCCCTCGTCGAATGGGCTGAGCTCGCGAGCCGCGGCGAGCTGGACGGGTACGACCTCGACTCGGAGGACCAGCAGGTGGCCGCCGAGGTGCGCTCACTCGGTCCGTCCAGCTTCCCCACGAGGCGCCTGCAGAGCAGGTACCTGGGCTGGTTCTTCGAGCAGGCGGCGGACGCGGCGCCAGAGGGCCTGACGGTCCTCGTCCATGCCGCCGAGGTGACGGGCGTCACGACGATCGACAACGGCGCGCAGCGCGTCGAGCTCGACACAGGCGACAGCCTCACCGTCGACGTCGTCGTCTACGCGCTCGGCCATTCCGGAACACTGGTCCACGAAGGAACGAGAACCGCCGAGCTGAGCGAGTTCGCGGCCCGCCACGACCTCGCCTACGTGCCGCCCTCGTTCACGGCAGACGCAGACTTCAGTGCAGTGGAGGCCGGGGAGCCCGTCATCGTCCGCGGTCTCGGCCTCGCCGCCGTCGACCTGCTCGTTCTGCTCACCGAGGGGCGCGGGGGAGCGTTCGTGCCCGGAGACGAGCCGGGACGCCTCAGGTACCGTCCCTCCGGCCGCGAGCCGCGCATCCTCGTCGGCTCCAGGCGGGGTGTTCCCTACCACTCCAAGGTCACGAGCGTGCTCCAGGGGGAGCCGTTCGAGACCCGCTACTTCACGGCGGACGTCGCCCGCGAGATCGTCGCCGAGCACGAGATCCTGGACTTCCGCACGCACTTCTGGCCGCTCCTCGCGAAGGAGATGCTGCACGGCTACTACCGCGAGCTCTTCACGGGTCACCCGGACCGAGTGCGCGTGTCCTGGGTCGAGTTCCGAGCCGAGCTCGACCGATTCGCCGCGCAATCACCCGAACTCCACGAGGCGGTGCTCGCCGCGCTCGTCGACCCGAGCGACGAGCTCGACATCGAGACCTTCGACCACCCCCTGCGCGGGGCCGCGGCAACCGACGTCGGCTCGGTCTCGGTCGCCCTCCACGAGTACATCCGGGAAGACCTCCGCAGGAGGAACAGCCAGCAGCACAGCGAGAACCAGGGGCTCTTCCTCGCCCTCCTCTTCTCCTTCATGACCTTCGTCGAGTTCCAGGACGCCCCCAACTGGTCGCCGGCATCGCTCGCCGGAGACGTTCGCGTCTGGTGGAAGGGCTTCTTCAGCTACGTCGCGTCCGGCCCGCCAGGACACCGTCTCGACGAGCTCCTCGCGCTCAGCGAGGCCGGCGTCGTGCACTTCCTGGGTGGCGAGCTGCGCGTCTGGGAGGACGAGGAGGCCGGCCTCTTCCGGGCCAAGGGCACGACGCTCGAGCGACAGGTGTCTGCGCGCGCGCTCATCGACGCCTGGCTTCCCGACGCCGACGTCGCCCACACCGACAATCTGGCGCTCAGGCAGCTCATCGAGTCGGGCGAGGGGCGCGAGCGCATCGCCGCCACCCCGGAGGGCAGCCTCGCCACCGGCGTCATCGAGGTGCGCCGCGAGGACTCGAGGATCGTGCAGGCAGACGGGACGACGCATCCCCGTCGGTTCGCCATCGGCCCGTACACGTCCAATCCATTCGTCGGGGCGTTCTCCCGCCCCCGGACCAACGCCGTCTCGTTCCGCGAGAACGACGCCGTCGCCCTGAGTGCGTTGAGACTCGTCGGCGAGATCAGCAGAGAGAACGAGGAGAGGGAACAGCATGAGCACGCAGCAGAGCACCACTACCGGAGACCACTTCAGCGCACGCTGGGCGGTCTGGCACGAAAGTCGTGAGCGCGCAGTCCGTGCCCCGTACGGGCCGGCGGCCCTCGTCGCGACCAACTGGCTCGCCGATGGCGTCGAGCTCGAACTGGAGGGCGTCGCGGGAACCTGGAGCATCGTCGACGGCACCGTCGTCGGCAGCGGGCTCGCTGAGAGCGGGTACGTGGACGCCTCCGGCTCCGGAGTCGGCGACCGCGTGACGCTGAAGACGGGCGAGGAGCTCCGCGACGGTGCGCGCATCCTCCGGGCGTTCGCACGCGACGATCAGCGGGCCCTCCGAGTGCTCGACCCCGAGGCGTCGGGGCGAGCCGCGCTTCTCGGCATCGACAGCTACCAGCCCGACGACGACTACGTCGTGTCTGCGAGCTTCCGTCCCTCGACCGAGCAGGTCGACGTGCTCCAAGCAGACGGCTACGTGTCCAGGAAGGACCTCGGCGGGAAGCTCGACTTCGAGCTCGGCGGCTCGGCGTTCTCGATCGACGCCGACCACACCGAGGCAGGCCTCCAGGTCGTGTTCGCCGACACGACGAGTGGTGTCGAGAGCTACCGTTTCCGGTTCCTCACCGTCCCCGCCCCCGAGGCCGACGGGACGACGACGATCGACTTCAATCGCGCCTACCTGCCGCCGTGCGCCTTCAGCGACCACTTCGTCTGCCCGACGCCTGCCGCCGACAACCGGCTCAGCGTGCCGGTCAGGGCTGGCGAGCGGAACGCCATCAAGGCCTGACGCCCCAGTGCGGTCGCTGACGACGATCGCGAACCGCGCCCGGCGGAACCCAACCCGCAGCGCGGTTCGCGTTCGTCGCCCTCGCCGATCACTTGTGCGCGCCGATCACTCGTCCGGGTCGAGCAGGGGCCGCTCGTCGCGGCCGCGGATGCGATCGATCTCTCGACGCTCCCGCTTCGTCGGACGCCCGGCCCCACGGTCGCGGTATGCGATGGGGGAGGCGAACTCCCGAGGGGGAGGCGGAGGGGAGTTGTCGATGAGCGCCTTCGCCGCGATCGGCGCGCCGACGCGCTTCTTGAGGAGCTCCTGCGCGACGAGGACCCGATCGCGGTCGGTCCGCACCCGAACCTCGTCGCCGACGTGGATGCGCTGCGCTGGCTTGGCCCGATCGCCGTCGATCTTGACGTGCCCGGCCTTGCACGCCGCGGTCGCGGCACTGCGGGTCTTGTAGATGCGGACCGCCCAGAGCCACACGTCGACCCGCACGGAAGCGGGTCCTGGCTGGTGGTAGCCCTGCTCGTCTCGGTCCATCCGATGATGGTATCGAGTTCGTGAGGCCGCGCCCAGCGGTCGTGCCCAGTGGTCTTGCCCTCCTGCGCGCACAGCAGATGGCGTCACCACGTGTCGCCCCGCGCGGGCTTCACCGACACGCAGACGCGCCGAGACACGCGAGGCGTGCCACTGCGACAATGACCTCATGGCAGGCGACCGGCACGAGAGCCCGATGCGGTGGGCGACGCTGCCCAACGCCATCTCGGTGGCTCGTCTGCTCGTCTTCGTGCCCCTCACCATCTGGCTCGCCGCCGACGGCCGGGAGCTGGCCGCCACCCTGAGCCTGGCCGCGTTCGGGGCGACCGACTGGATCGACGGCTTCCTCGCCCGCCGCCTCGGCCAGGTCTCCCGGGTGGGGGAGGTCCTCGACCCGGTCGCCGACCGGCTCGGCATCATCATCATCGGCTTCGGCCTGGCACTCCTCGGCTACTTCCCGTGGTTCGTGCTGATCACGATCTTCCTCTGCGATCTGGCGCTGCTCGTCATCGGGCTGGCGCGGCTCGAGCGGGTCCGCGAGGGGCGCGTGAACCTGCTCGGCAAGGCCAGGTCGGCGTTCATCATGGTCGCCATGCCGCTCCACCTGCTGTCATACGCCGAGCAGGTGCCCGCCGAGCCGCTGCGCACCATCACGTGGTGGATGCTGCTGATCGGGACGGTCCTGCACGTCGCAGCAGGAGCCGTCTACGCGGTCAGGTACCTGCGCCGCCGGGCTCCGTGACGAAGTCGATGAGCTCCTCCACCCGGCCGAGCAGCGACGGCTCCAGGTCCCGGTAGTCGCGGACGCGCTCCAGGATGCGCTGCCAGGCCCTCGCCGTGTCCGCCTGCTCCTCTGCGGGCCAGCCGAGGGCCCTGCAGATGCCCTTCTTCCAGTCCTGCCCTCGAGGAATGACGGGCCATGCCTTGAGCCCGAGGCGCTCGGGCTTCACCGACTGCCACACGTCGACGTACGGGTGACCGACGACCCGCACGTGCGAGGCGCCGAAGCGCCGCATGATGTCGTCGGCGATGCGCTGCTCCTTCGAGCCCTTGACGAGGTGATCGAGCAGCACTCCGACGCGGCGCGTCGGGCTCGGTCCGAACACCGTCAGCACTTCGGCGAGGTGGTCGGCGCCCTGCAGGAACTCGACGACGACCCCGTCGATGCGCAGGTCGTGGCCCCAGACCTTCTCGACGAGCTCGGCGTCGTGCTTGCCCTCCACGAAGATTCGCCCGGCCCGCGCGGTCCTCGCCTTGGCATCGGCGACGTGGAAGGAGCCGGACGCGCTGCGTGCTCGCCCAGACTGCTGCTTGGCCGCCGGGGGCCCGAGGAGGATGGCCTCGTCCTCGAGCAAGAAGATCGAATCGGCGGGGAACGCCTTGCGCTGGCCGTCGAAGTCCTGCAGCGTCACGGTCTGCTTGTTCGCCGACGCGAGGCGGCCGTAGAAGCCGCTCGCCGCATCCTCGAGCCACATGCCGCTGGCCATGGGCACCTTCCGCGTGAGGGGCGCGGACTTGCGCTCGCGCATGCGAGCGATGGGGTCGCCCGAGTAGCGGTCGTCGGACTCGGCGCGGCCGTCGAAACTCGCGCGATCGCCGAAGAGGGAGTCGTCTAGCACTCCGGAAGTGTACGCCGAGGGTGAAAATCGGGCTCGATCTCCGCGCTCGTTTCGACAACACTCAGTCGTCTGACGCACAATGGCAGGCGGTGCTGCTGCAATTAACCGACCGGAATTCGGGCACCCCCGATTCCGCTACGCTTGAGCATCGACTCGAGGAGGCAAATATGGCTGGTTCTGACGCTGAGGCGCGGACCCCTGAAGGCGACGGCGTCGTCGATGAGCAGACACAGTCTTCGACGATGTCGTTCACCGGCGATTTCAGCGCGCAGCTCGCTGCGCTCATCGCAGGTGGTGTGTCGAAGGAGGAGATGGAGTCGATAAGTGCGCTTCCCTCCGGGTCCGCGCTCCTGATCGTCCGTCGCGGTTCCAACGTGGGAGCCCGGTTCCTGCTCGACACCGACCTCCAGGTCGCCGGCAGGCACCCGAACGCGGAGATCTTCCTCGACGACGTCACCGTGTCCCGACGTCACGCCGAGTTCACTCGGCACGGCCGCGAGTTCCACATGCGCGATCTCGGTTCGCTCAACGGCACGTACTACAACGGCGAGCGCATCAACTCCGCGGTCCTCACCAACGGCGGCGAAGTGCAGGTCGGCAAATTCCGCCTCACTTTCTACAGCTCCCCGCTTGACACCAGCCTGACTTCCGCGTCTGCCGGGAACTGATCGTGGCCGCTATGGCGGCGGCGGCTTCTGCGCGGGGACCAGGTCGGACGCTCAGCATCGGTCAGGTGCTGCAGCGGCTGAACGTCGAGTTCCCTGAGCTGAGCCCCTCCAAGCTCCGCTTCCTCGAGGACAAGGGCCTCGTGCACCCCGAGCGAACGCCGAAGGGGTATCGCAAGTTCTCCGCAGCCGACGTCGCTCGCCTGCGCGAGGTGCTCACCATGCAGCGCGACCTCTACCTGCCGCTCAAGGTGATCGCCGAGTACTTCGACGACCTCGATCGGGGCCTCGAGCCTGAGCTCCCGGGATCGCGGGCACCGCAGCGGCAGACCATGCTCGCCGCGGGCACCGTCCTCGATCGCGCGCAGCTGCTCGAGCGCTCTGGAGCCAAGCCCGCCCTGCTCGAGCAGGCCGTGAGCGCCGGACTCATCCCGGCGGCGAGTCGGTACCAGGAAGACGAGCTCACCATGCTGAGCACGCTCGTGGAGCTCGAGCGAGTGGGCATCGAGCCCCGCCACCTGCGCCCATTCCGCGCTGCCGCACATCACGAGTACGGGCTCATCGAGCAAGCACTCTCGACGAACACCCGGCGAGCACGCTCGCACGGCGAGGCCGTCGAGCGCGCCAACGAGCTCGCCGAGCACCTCGGGTCAGTTCGCCGGTCCCTCATCCGCCAAGCGGTTCGCGGTCGCAGGTAGGTTCATCCTCCACTTGAACGTGAAGTGGATTCGGGGGCGGCCACCTCGTGCCACGACACGCCGCAGGCCTGCCGAGGATGCCTGAAATCCGGGGCAAGTCGGGTCAGGATCACATCGTTGTCGTTCGGAAGTAGCCGAGCGGCATGCACTCCAATAGAATCGACCCAGACGGCTCGGGACTTACCTCAAGTTCCCTTGTGGTACAAGGCTTCCCCAGGGCGCATCGGCTCCCCGGAGCGCAGGGCTTGCTCCAGGAGTACGGGGCGCTGAGTTGGTCGAAAACGTGTGAAAGGTGCAGGCATGAGCGAGCAGGGACAGGGCGACGCGCCAACCGGCGGCGAGTTGGTCTTCACCGACGGCATTCCGGACCTCGATCCGGGCTCCGGGTACCGTGGCGCTGTTGCCGCGCGTGCCGCGGGCATCACCTACCGGCAGCTCGACTACTGGGCTCGCACCGGCCTGGTCGAGCCGACGGTTCGCGGGGCGAAGGGCTCAGGCTCGCAGCGTCTCTACTCGTTCCGCGACATCCTCGTCCTCAAGCTCGTGAAGCGACTGCTCGAGACGGGCATCTCGCTCCAGCAGATCCGCACGGCGGTCGACCAGCTCGCCGAGACCGGCGTCGTCGACCTCGCGCAGACGACGCTCATGTCAGACGGCGCAAGCGTCTACCTGTGCACCTCGAACGACCAGGTCATCGACCTCGTGCACCGCGGGCAGGGCGTGTTCGGCATTTTCGTCGGCCAGGTGCTCCGCGAGGTCGAGTCGACCCTCGTCGACTTCGAGCAGCAGACGCTCGACCCAGTCGACGAACTCGCAGCTCGCCGCGCCAGCCGCGCGAGCTGAACCCGCAGGCGGCCCCGCTGCCGAGGCCCTCGGTTCTCGGAAGCTCGCTAGTTGTTCGACCTGCCCCGTTGACGCCCTCGCGTCACCGGGGCTTCGTCGTCGCCGGTGGCGGGGGCTTCCGCATAGGTGCCGAGCCGGCCGGCCCGCATGATGCGGTCGAGCAGCTTGTCGAAGTTCGACGCCATCTCCTCGGCTGAGCTTCCCGGCCAGAGGTGCACGGGCTTGGCCGCCCCCTGCGCCTGCTGCAGGGAGGTGCGCTCCGGGAGCGCGGGGGAGAGCACGAGGGGGCCGAACATGTCCCGGAGCTCACCGAGACGGAACTGGTGCTCGAGGGACTGGTGCTTCGCACGGTTGACGATGATGCCGAGCGGCTGGAGCCGCGGCGACAGCTCGCGCCTGATCTCGTCGACGGCCCGGAGCGCGCGGTCGGCGGCGGCGACCGAGAAGAGACCGGGCTCGGTGACGACCGCGACACGGTCAGAGGCGGCCCAGGCCGTGCGCGTGAGCGCGTTGAGCGAGGGTGGGCAGTCGATGAGGACGAGGTCGTAGTCCTCCTCGACGACGGCAAGTGCCTCCTCGAGGCGCCAGATCTCTCGGATCGAGGGATTCGGGGTATCGAAGCTCAGCGCTGCCGGGCTGCCCACCATGAGGTCGATGACACCGCGGCTGCCTTCGCCCCAGGCCGAGCGCGCGATCGCGGCGCGGACCGTGCTGGGCTTCGGTGAGCGGAGGACGTCGGAGATCGTGGCGCCATCCTGCGCGCGGGCATCGAGCCCTGTGGAGACGTCGGACTGGGGATCCAGGTCGACGACGAGGGTTCTGAGCCCGCGGGCCCAGGCGGCGGAAGCGAGGCCAAGGGTCACCGTGGTCTTGCCGACGCCGCCCTTGAGGGAACTGATGCTGAGGACGAACACCAGCCCAGGCTACATTCACTAGGCTTGAGGTCACGTTGCTGCTTGCCCCTGTCGTGTTGTCGGAAGGTGGAACACCGGTGTTCAAGAAGATCCTGGTCGCGAATCGAGGCGAGATCGCGATCCGCGCATTCCGCGCCGCAGTCGAGCTCGGAGCGCGGACGGTCGCGGTGTACCCGTACGAGGACCGCAACTCCCTGCACCGCCTGAAAGCTGACGAGGCGTACCAGATCGGCACCGTCGGCCAGCCGGTGCGCGCCTACCTCGATGTCGCCGAGATCCTCCGCGTCGCGAAGGAGTCGGGGGCTGACGCCATCTACCCGGGCTACGGCTTCCTGAGTGAGAACCCGGAACTCGCGCGCGCTGCCCAGGAGGCCGGCATCGCGTTCATCGGTCCGCCGCCGCGTGTCCTCGAGTCCGCGGGCAACAAGGTCACGGCGAAGAACCAGGCCATCGCCGCCGGCGTGCCGGTGCTCGCCTCGAGCCAGCCCTCGACGGATCTCGACGAGCTCTGCGCTGCCGCCGACGAGATCGGCTTCCCGATCTTCGCGAAGGCCGTCGCAGGAGGCGGCGGGCGCGGCATGCGTCGCGTCGAGCGCCCCGAGGACCTTCGCGAGGCCCTCGAGTCCGCAATGAAGGAGGCAGAGAGCGCCTTCGGCGACCCGACGATGTTCGTGGAGCAGGCGGTGCTCCGACCTCGCCACATCGAGGTGCAGATCCTCGCCGATGAGCACGGCAACGTCGTGCACCTGTTCGAGCGCGACTGCAGCGTCCAGCGGCGACACCAGAAGGTCGTCGAGATCGCTCCCGCTCCCAACCTCCCGCAGGAGGTCAGGGACAAGCTCTACGCGGATGCCGTCGCCTTCGCGAAGTCCATCGACTACGTCAACGCCGGCACCGTGGAGTTCCTCCTGGACACAGCCGGGCCGCGCGCAGGTCAGCACGTCTTCATCGAGATGAACCCTCGCATCCAGGTCGAGCACACCGTGACGGAAGAGGTCACGGACGTCGACCTCGTCCAGGCGCAGATGCGCGTGGCCTCGGGCGAGCGCCTCGACGACATGGGCCTCCAGCAGCACCAGCTGGAACTCCACGGCTTCGCGCTGCAGTGCCGCATCACGACCGAGGACCCCTCCCAGGGCTTCCGTCCAGACACCGGCGTCATCACGACGTACCGCTCCGCGGGCGGCTCCGGCATCCGCATCGACGGCGGCACCATCGCAACGGGCGCGGAGGTCCTGCCGCACTTCGACTCCATGCTCATGAAGCTCACGGCTCGCGGACGCGACTTCCCCGCAGCCGTCCGGCGGGCCCGTCGAGCGCTCTCCGAGTTCCGCATCCGCGGCGTCGCGACGAACATCCCCTTCCTCCTCGGCGTGCTCGACGACCCCGACTTCCAGCGTGGCGACGTCGCGACCGACTTCATCGAGAAGCGTCCCGGGCTGCTCGAGTACCGCCGGCCCGGCGACCGGGGGACCAAGATCGTCAACTGGCTCGCCGACGTCACGGTCAACGCCCCGCACGGCGCTCGGCCGACCTCCGTCGAGCCCCGCTCGAAGCTCCCTGAGCTCGACACCGCCCTCCCGCTGCCCGGCGGGCGCCGACAGGAGCTGCTCGAGCTCGGGCCGACGGCCTTCGCGGCGCAGCTGCGTTCGGAGCGGCGACTCGCCGTGACCGACACCACGTTCCGCGACGCGCACCAATCGCTCCTCGCGACGCGCGTCCGCACGCGAGATCTCGTCACCGCCGCCCCCTACCTCGCGCGGCTCACGCCTGAGCTGCTCTCCATCGAAGCCTGGGGAGGGGCGACGTACGACGTCGCGCTCCGCTTCCTCGGGGAGGAGCCCTGGGAGCGCCTCGCGAGCCTTCGCGAGGCTGTCCCGAACATCCCGCTGCAGATGCTGCTGCGCGGGCGGAACACCGTCGGCTACACGCCGTACCCCGAGGCCGTGACCAAGGCGTTCGTGCACGAGGCGACCGCGACGGGCGTCGACATCTTCCGCATCTTCGACGCGCTGAACGACGTGTCGCAGATGAAGCCCGCCATCGACGCGGTGCTCGAGACCGGCACCGCCGTCGCCGAGGTCGCTCTCTGCTACACCGGCAACCTCGCCGACCCCGCTGAGCCGTTCTACACGCTCGACTACTACCTGCGCCTCGCGGAGCAGATCGTGGAAGCGGGCGCGCACATCATCGCGATCAAGGACATGGCGGGACTCCTGCGCCCGCAGGCGGCTTCGATCCTCGTCAAGGCTCTGCGCGAGCGCTTCGACCTGCCCGTCCACCTGCACACGCACGACACCGCTGGTGGACAGCTGGCGACGCTCCTGGCGGCAAGCGAGGCGGGCGTCGACGCCGTCGACGTTGCCAGCGCTCCGATGTCTGGTACGACCAGCCAGGCGAGTCTCTCGGCACTGGTGGCATCGCTCGAGCACACGGAGCGGGACACCGGCATCAGCCTCACGAACGTCACGGATCTCGAGCCCTACTGGGAGGCAGTCCGCCTCGTCTACCGCCCCTTCGAGTCGGGTCTCCCCGGCCCGACCGGTCGCGTGTACAAGCACGAGATCCCGGGCGGTCAGCTGTCGAACCTCCGCCAGCAGGCCATCGCACTCGGACTCGCGGACCAGTTCGAGCGCATCGAGGACATGTACGACGCGGCCGACAAGATCCTCGGCCGCATCCCCAAGGTGACGCCCTCATCGAAGGTCGTCGGAGACCTCGCCCTGCACCTCGTCGCGGTAGGCGCAGACCCGGCCGACTTCGCCGAGAACCCGGGCAAGTTCGACATCCCGGACTCGGTCATCGGCTTCATGGCGGGCGAACTCGGCGAGCTGCCCAACGGATGGCCGGAACCCTTCCGCAGCAAGGTGCTCGAGGGTCGCGACGTGAAGATCGAGATCACGCCGCTCTCCGCGGCCGACGAAGCCGGCCTCGCCGGCGACAGCCTCGAGCGCAGGCGCACCCTCAACAGGCTCCTGTTCCCGCAGCCGACCGCGAGCTACGAGGACACGGTCCGCCTCTTCGGCGACCTGTCCGTGCTCGACACCCTCGACTACCTGTACGGGCTCGAACCTGGCGAGGAGCACGTCATCCACATCGGCAAGGGCGTGCAGCTCTTCGTCGGGCTCGAGGCCATCGGCGAACCGGATGCGGACGGCATGCGCACCGTGATGGCCACCCTGAACGGCCAGCTGCGGCCCGTCTTCGTGCGCGACCGCAGCATCAAGGTCGACACGATCGAACGCGAGAAGGCCGACAGCGGAAATCCCGGCCACGTGGCAGCGCCGTTCTCCGGCGTCGTCACGCTGCGCGTGGACGTCGGCGAACGCGTCGCCCAGGGGCAGACCGTCGCGACGATCGAGGCGATGAAGATGGAGGCCGGGATCACCGCACCCGTCGCGGGAGTCGTCGAACGCCTCGCGATCACCTCACCGCTCGAGGTCGGCAACGGGGACCTCCTCGTCGTCGTGCGTCCGGGTGCCGAGAGCGCCGATGCCTGAGCGCACCGACGCCGAGCACTTCGGCCTCATCATCATCGGCGCAGGCTCGGGGAACTCCCTCCCCCCAGGCGACGAGAGCGGGCCGAAAACCGCGATCATCGACGACGGTCCGCACTTCGGAGGAACCTGCCTCAACGTCGGCTGCATCCCGACGAAGATGTTCGTCCACGTGGCGGACATCGTGCGTGTCGCGCGCGACGCCGACCGCCTCGGCATCCACGACGTCCGGCTGCGCCCGTCGTGGCCGGAGGTGCGGGACCGCGTGTTCGGGCGCATCGACCACATCAGCGACAGCGGAGAGCGCTACCGGGAGAGCGGCAACCCTCGGGTCACGCTCGTCCGAGAGCGAGTCGAGATGCTCGGCGACCGCGAGGTGCTCACGGCATCCGGCAGACGCCTCACCGCCGACACGCTGGTGATCGCCGCGGGAAGTCGCGCGCGCCACCATGACGTCGTTCCGCTCAGTTCGCCGCTTGTGCACACCTCCGACACGATCATGCGCATCGATGACGCGCCTCGCCGCCTGGCGATCATCGGCGGCGGCTCGATCGCGTCTGAGTTCGCGCACGTCTTCAGCGCCTTCGGCTCCGAGGTGACGCAGCTGGTTCGCGGGCGCGTGCTCTCCTCGCTCGATGCCGACGTCGCCGAGACCTTCGCGGACGCGGCACGGGAGCGCTGGCGCCTCGAGACCAGCACCTCCGTCGTCGGCTTCTCCGACGACGGCGGTGTCGCGACGCTCACGACCGACTCGGGAGAGCGCATCGAGGTCGACGCTGTGCTCGTCGCGATCGGGCGCATCCCGAACACCGACACGCTCGGCACCTTCGAGGTCGGCTTCGACCACCACGACGACGGTCGTCTGCGCGTGGATGCCTACCAGCGCGTCCTGCGCGACGGCCACCAGGTGCCTGGCGTCTTCGCCCTCGGCGACATCGACTCCGAGCACCAGCTCAAGCACGTCGCCAACCACGAGGCGCGGGTCGTCGCCCACAACATCGCCGTCGAGCCCGGTCGTCGCCTCATGAAGAACACCCTCGGCCCGGTCCCGGACGTGGTGTTCACCGAGCCGCAGATCGCGAGCTTCGGGGCAACCCTCGAACGGGCCGAGCAGCTCGGCTACGACGCCTTCGAGGTCGTGCACGAGTACGGGTCCACCGCATGGGGGTGGGCGCTCGAAGACCAGCGCAGCTTCTGTAAACTCGTCATAGCGCGTGGAAGCGCGACCATCCTCGGGGCGCACATCGTGGGCCCAGACGCGGCGGTCCTGCTCCAGCCCCTCGTCCTCGCGGCGAGCTTCGGGCACTCCATCCGGGGCCTCGCGCGCGGCCAGTACTGGCCCCACCCCGCGGCTAGCGAGGTGGTCGAGAACGCGCTGCTGCGCGCTGAGGAGGAACTGTGACCGTTCGCCCCATCCGCTTCTACGGAGACCCGGTGCTGCGCACGCCCGCCGAGCAGATCACTGTCGTCGACGACCGCATCCGCAGTCTTGTCACCGACCTGCTCGACACGACGGCACTCGACGGCCGTGCCGGGGTGGCCGCTCCGCAGATCGGGGTCGGGCTCGCCGCGTTCTCGTACAACATCGACGGGCGGACCGGCTACGTGCTCAACCCGGTCCTCGAGAGCACCTGGGGAGACGTCGAGGAGATCGACGAGGGGTGCCTGTCCGTCCCGGGCCTCTGGAACAAGACGCCACGGTACGAGCACGCTCGGGTCACCGGAATCGACCTGGACGGCGAGCCCGTTGTCCTCGAGGGCTCCGGCCTCATGGCTCAGATGCTGCAGCACGAGACCGACCACCTCAAGGGGGTCGTGTACATCGACACGCTCGCTCCAGAGCACCGCAAGGAGGCCATGCGGGAGATCCGGGGCAGCGAGTGGTTCGCACCAGCGACCGTTGCTGCTGGATCCGCGAAGGCCAGCGCCTTCGGCCGCACGTCGCGCTGACGATACTGGCCTTGGGCGCTGGCCGCGAGGGTCCGGCGCTCGGCGCTACTTGAGCGTGATGCCCTGCGTCGCCGGTGCGGCGTTGTAGATGCCCTCGATGATTCCCCGGTACTTCTCGAGGATCACATGGCGCTTGATCGACATCTTCGGCGTGAGCGTGCCGTCGGCTTCCGTGAACTCGCCGTCGAGCACGACGAACTTGCGGATCGACTCGGCCCGGGAGACGCGCGTGTTCGCGAGGTCGACAGCATGCTGGATCTCGGCCAGCACCTTCGGGTGCTCAGCGGCCTGCGCGACCGAGATGCTCGGGTCCTCGCCGTTGTTGGAGAGCCAGGTCCTCAGCATCTCGGGGTCGAGCGTGACGAGCGCGGAGATGAACGGGCGCTGGTCTCCGACGACGACGATCTGGCCGACGAGCGGGTTGGCTCGGATCGGGTCCTCGAGCGCTGCGGGGGAGACGTTCTTCCCGCCGGAGGTCACGATGATCTCCTTGATGCGCCCGGTGACGGTGATGTAGCCGTCGTCGTCGATCGAGCCGAGATCTCCCGTCTTGAACCATTCGCCGTCGAAGGCCGCGGCCGTGGCCTCGGGGTTCTTCCAGTACTCGCGGAACACGTTGATGCCCTTGACCTGGAGTTCGCCGCTGTCATCGGTGCGCACGGCGACGCCCGGCAGTGCCGGGCCGACGGTACCGATCTTCGACTTCTCCGCCAGGTTCACGGACGCGGGAGCCGTGGTCTCGGTGAGGCCGTAGCCCTCGAGGATGTTCACGCCGATGGCCCGGTAGAAGTGGCCGAGACGCGCGCCGAGTGGCGCGGAACCCGAGACGGCGTGCTTGACCCGGCCGCCCATGACCTCGCGCAGCTTCGAGTAGACGAGCTTGTCGAACAGCTTGTACTGGAGGCCGAGGACAAGCGGCGTCCGGCCCGCGTCCTGCGATTCCGAGTAGCGGACCGCGACGTCTGCCGCCTTGCGGAAGATCTTGCCTCGGCCGCCGGTCTCCGCCTTCTGCTCCGCCGAGTTGTAGACCTTCTCGAACACGCGGGGCACCGCGAGGAGGAAGGTCGGGTGGAAGGTGCCGAGCGACTCCACGAGCTTCGAGGTGTCGTGCTGGTGCCCCACCTTGACCCCGCCGTAGATGCAGAGGACCGAGATGAAGCGGGCGAAGACATGCGCGAGCGTGATGAAGAGCACCGTGGATGCGCCGGGGTAGATGAGCGCGCCAAGCGGGTCCTTCACGTTGCGGCACAGCTCGACGAAGTTCGAGTGCGTGATGACACACCCCTTGGGGCGTCCCGTCGATCCCGAGGTGTAGATGAGCGTCGCGATGTCAGCGCCGTTGGCGATCCCGCGACGACGCTCGATCTCCGCGTCCTCGACGCCGGCCCCGAGGCGGATGAGCTCCTCGATCGCCCCGGCATGCAGCGCGTAGCGCACGCGCAGCCCGGAGACGGTGTCCGAGATCTCGTCGAGCTTGTCGTCGTGCTCTGGGAGCTCGGAGATGATGCCGACGGCCTCCGAGTCCTCGAGCATCCACTCGATCTGCGCTGACGAGCTGGTCTCGTAGACCGGCACCATCACCGCGCCGGCATACCAGAGCGCGAAGTCGACCAGCGTCCACTCGTAGTTCGTCTTCGCGACGAACGCGATGCGCTCCCCGGGCTCGACGCCAGCGGCGACGAAGCCCTTGGCGAGGGTGTGCACCTTCGCGTGGAACTCCTTGACCGGCACGTCGCGCCAGGTGCTGCCTTCTGGCAGGGCGAAGAGGGCGAGATCCGGCGATTCTCGAAGTCGGTACTCGAGCAGATCTGTGGTGTTCCAGCTCGGCTCGGGGCTGACGACGGCGGGGGTCTCGGATAGCTTCATTGCAACTCCTGAGTGTGGTCCTGGCCGTGAGCCGCCTGAACGCCCATCGTCCGGACCGATTCGACTTCACGTTCCGTGGCTCCCAACCCTACCGTTTCGGAAACGGGGAGCGGCGCAACGGGGCCGGGCATGTCCCGAGTACACTGATGTGCCATCGCCTATCGGGAGGCCACGCATGTTGTATTGGGTGCTCAAGCATCTCTTCGCAGGTCCCTTGGTGCGCGGAACCTTCCGCCCTTGGGTGCGCGGCGTCGAGAACATACCGGCGAAGGGGCCGGTGATTCTGGCGTCGAACCACTTGTCGGTCATCGACTCGTTCTTCATGCCGTTGTCGATCGACCGCCGCGTCTACTTCCTCGCGAAGAAGGAGTACTTCACCGGCACGGGGATCAAGGGCTATCTGACGGCGCAGTTCTTCAAGTCGACGGGCATGCTCCCGATCGACCGGGGCGGCGGAGCAGCGAGCGAGGCGTCCCTGCAGACGGGCCTGCGCGTACTCGGCGAGGGCAAGGTGCTCGGCATCTATCCGGAAGGCACTCGCAGCCCCGACGCACGGATGTTCCGCGGGCGCACGGGAATCGCGCGCATGATCATGCAGGCGGACAAGCCCGTCACGGTCGTCCCCGTGGTCATGGTCGACACGGAGCGCGTCCTGCCCATCGGAGCGAAGGTTCCTCGTCTCCGCAAGGTCGGCATGGTCTTCGGCGAGCCGCTCACCTTCACGCGGTACGAGGGCATGGCCGCCGACCGCTTCGTGCTCCGCTCCATCACGGACGAGATCATGAGCGAGCTGCACGCCCTCAGCAACCAGGACTATCGCGACATCTATGCCTCGTCCATCCGAACCAAGATGGACGCAGAGGCCAAGGCGCTCGCCGCCGCACAGAAGCACTGAATCGCCCAGCAGGTCTGAGCGTTCGAGAAGCCCTGAGCGATCAACAGAGCAGAGCGCCGCGGCCCCGAGTATCGTCGGGGCCGTTCGGCGTGAGATCCAGCAACACACCAGCGCTGCAGCGCACAAGCTGCCAGCATGAGATCAGAGACACGAGATCAGAGAAGCGAGCATGAGCCAATTCACCTCCACCCACACAGAGTCGATCCCGACGCCCCCCGGCGTGCTCGAGGGGCTCGACGCCTGGCGCGAGCTGCCGATCCGGCAGCAGCCGCAGTGGGGCGACGCGACCAAGGTCGCGAGCGTCTCAGGTGAGCTCGCGTCGCTGCCGCCACTCGTCTTCGCCGGCGAGGTCGACCGCCTTCGCGACCGTATCGCGACGGCCGCTGCCGGGCAGGCGTTCGTCCTGCAGGGTGGCGACTGCGCCGAGACCTTCGCGGGCGCGACGGCAGACAAGATCCGTGCGCGCGTGCGCACGATCCTGCAGATGGCCGTCGTGCTGACGTACGGCGCGTCGATGCCGGTCGTCAAGATGGGCCGCATGGCAGGTCAGTTCGCGAAGCCCAGGTCGAGCGACAACGAGACGCGCGGCGACGTGACGCTGCCCGCGTACCGCGGAGACATCGTCAACGACTTCGATTTCACCGAGGAGGGCCGGACCCCGGATCCGGAGCGCATGCTCCGCGGCTACCACACGGCCGCTTCCACGCTGAACCTCGTCCGGGCCTTCACGACGGGCGGCTTCGCCGACCTCCGCGAGGTGCACTCCTGGAACCAGGGCTTCGCCGCGAATCCCGCCAACGCGCGCTACGAGCAGCTGGCAGCTGAGATCGATCGTGCCGTGCGCTTCATGGCGGCCGCCGGAGCTGACTTCTACGCGCTCCGTGACGTCGAATTCTTCGTCGGCCATGAGGGGCTCCTCATGGACTACGAGCGACCCATGACCCGCATCGACTCCCGCACCGGTCTGCCGTACGACACGTCCGGCCACTTCATCTGGATCGGGGAGCGCACGCGCGACCTGGACGAGGCGCACGTCGACTTCTTCAGCCGTGTGAAGAACCCCATCGGCGTGAAGCTCGGGCCATCGACGACACCCGAGACCATGCTGCGGCTCATCGACAAGATCGACCCGAACCGGGAACCTGGTCGCCTCACGTTCATCACCCGCATGGGCGCAGGCAAGATCCGCGACGCGCTTCCACCCCTGCTCGAGGCGATCAAGAGCAGCGATGCGCAGCCGCTGTGGATCACCGACCCGATGCACGGAAACGGGATCACGACTCCGAACGGCTACAAGACGCGTCGCTTCGACGACGTCGTCGACGAGGTCAAGGGCTTCTTCGAGGCGCACCGCGCCGCCGGGACGCACCCGGGCGGCATCCACGTCGAGCTGACGGGCGACGATGTCACCGAGTGCCTCGGCGGTTCCGAGCACATCGACGAGAAGACCCTCGAGACGCGCTACGAGTCGCTGTGCGACCCGCGACTCAACCACATGCAGTCGCTCGAGCTCGCCTTCCTCGTGGCTGAGGAGCTGCGCGCGGGCAAGCACTAGAGCGACTCGGCCGTGACCCGCTTGGCGGCGCTTCCGGTCGTGTGACGAGGCCTCCTGGGGTGGTTGAGCTGTGAGCTCTGCCATCACCAGGAGGCCTCTGTCAGAGTGTGGGAGCACGAAGCCTGAACTCCGTCGTCGCGTCGCCCGTGAAAAGATGAGCGCATGACGGCTGACGGCGTACGCAGAGTCGATTTCCTCCCGTGGGAGTACGATCCCCACTCCGCCGACGGAGCCGCCCAGGCTGAGCGGCTGGGCGAATTGGTGGCGTCGGGTGCCGCGATCGGCGACCGGGTGTTCGTCTCGGCGAGTGCCGCCTTCTTCTGCGACCGGCTGTCGATCGGCGACCGCAGCTATATCGCCGCCAACGCCTACGTCACCGACAACGTCGCGATCGGCGCGGACTGCTCCGTCAACCCGTTCGCCGTGGTCCGCGGCGACGTGCAGATGGGCGACGGCGTCCGAATCGGCGCACACACCTCGATCCTCGGCTTCAACCACGTGATGGAGCCGGACGCTCCGGTCTTCACCCAGGGGCTCTCGAGTCGAGGGATCGTCCTCGGAGACGATGTCTGGATCGGCTCGCAGGTGACGATCCTCGACGGGGTGGTGGTCGGCGACCACGTCGTCATCGGCGCCGGTTCGGTGGTCACGAAGAGTGTCCCCGACCACGCGATCGTGGCAGGCAATCCGGCGCGTGTCCTGCGCGACCGCCGGGCGCCGGTCCGCCAGGCCGGGCTCGGGGAGGCGCTCCGACGCTTCGGGGACACGGCTCGGGCTGAGATCCCGGCAGTGCTCGAGCGGTGCTTCGAGGGCGGCCGCTTCGTCGATCGCCCGGGCACGGCTGCGGTGCCCACCCTGCGCCCATGGGCCGACGCGGTCGAGCTCGCCGACCTGCTGCTGGACGCGCCGCCGCCGGGCTTCGCCGCCGCGGACCTGCTCCGGCGGCTGACGGCGAGGCAGGATCCTGCGACGGGGCTGGTCGCCGACGGCGATCTCTCGGACGCCGGCCTCGAGCGAGCGCCGACGTGGCCCGATCGGCAGCCATCGGAGCCGCTTTCGGTGTTCGACGGGCCGGCGAGCTACCACGTCCTCAGTGTCAGCTACGCCGTGCGACTGCTGGGCGGGCGGATGCCCCACCCGACCAGTGCTGTGCACGGGCTCACGGGATCGGACCTGACGGCGACCCTCGACGCCCGCGACTGGGCGGCTGGCGCCTGGGGCTCCGGTGCCGCGGTCGACGCGGTCGCGACGGCGTGTGCGGCGAACATGCTGGATCATTCCGACGCCTTCGACGACGGCGGAGACGGGCCTCTCCTCACCTTGCTCGGCTGGGCGGTCGCACGAGCGGACCCGCGAACAGGCCTGTGGGGGGAGGAGCTGCCCGGCTCGGAGTCGCCACGGCTACAGGCCGTGAATGGCTTCTACCGGCTCACCCGCGGACTCTTCGCGCAGTTCGGACTGCCGCTGCCGTATCCGGTCGCGACGATCGACACCGTCCTGCTGCACGCCGCGGACCCTCACCTCTCCACGCCAGCCGGCTGGACGGCGTGCAACGTGCTCGATATCGCGCATCCGCTCTGGCTCGCTTCGCAGCAGACCCCGCACCGCCGCGGGGAGATCGCGGAGTGGGCGCGCGGGGCGCTCGAACAGACGCTCGGCCAGTGGGCTCCCGGCGAGGGGATGGCGTTCGCGCCCCGATCCTCGGGGGAGGACGGCGAACCAGGGTTGCAGGGGACCGAGATGTGGCTGAGCATCATCTGGCTGCTCGCGGACCTGCTTGAAGCATCGGGTTCGCTGGGCTACCGCATGCGCGGGGTGCATCGTCCTGAGCCCATCGCGGCACTTCGGCCGGCGTCACGCTCATAGCGCTCGGTCGCGGAGAAGAAAGCCCGGGCAACGCCCCAGCGGCCAGAGCGCCTACAGCGTCGCGGTGGCCGTCAGCGTGACATTCGACCCGGCAGGCACCTCGACGCCCGCTGCGGGCGACTGCGTCGAGACGACGAACTTGATGACCGGGTTCGGGTCGTTGACGATGCCGGGAGGAACGTTGTGGCCGACCGTCAGCCCGAGTCCCTCGAGCGTCGCGATGGCTTCGCCGATGGGTGCTCCGACGACGTTCGGGAGGACGACGGGTGCTGGCCCCTTCGAGACCGAGATGTTGATGGTGTCGCCCGGAACGACCGGATCGGTG
This sequence comes from Pseudoclavibacter sp. RFBG4, assembly GCF_002931515.1. NCBI lineage: Bacteria > Bacillati > Actinomycetota > Actinomycetes > Micrococcales > Microbacteriaceae > Pseudoclavibacter > Pseudoclavibacter sp. RFBG4. Next base: position 138,378 of record NZ_PSYC01000024.1, read on the forward strand.
GTGGTCGAGGAGGCGATGACGACGCCGCTGGCCACAGAGGCCGAGAACTCCCGGCTCGACACGTTCACGACGAGTCCTGCCTCCTCGATGAGCTTCGTCGCGTTCGCTTCCGTCTCGCCTGCCACGTCCGGCAGGATTCCTGCCGAGGCGACGAGTCGGATCGGCTGGCCCTCTGCGAGCGTGGAGGGAAGTGGGGCGCCGGTGGTGTCCGTCGCCGCGATCACGACATCGGCTTCCTCGTCTGAGAACTGGCGCAGGGTCGTGGCCTGGTCGTAGGTGAAGCCCGCCTCGGTGATGGCGGACTCCGCCGCTTCGAGGGTCAGTCCTTCGAGGGCCGGCACCGTGAGCATCTCCGGCCCGGCGGAGACGACGAGGGAGATCGGCGTCTCGGGTGCGAGCGACGTGCCGGCCTGCGGGTCCATGTCCATGACGGTGCCGGCAGCGACCTCGAGCGAGAACTCCTGCGTGACGTCGCCGACGCTGAAGCCGGCAGCGGTGATCGCGGACTCGGCGTCCGCCTGCGTCAGCGAGACCGCCTCGGGGACGGTGTTGTAGGACCCCGGTCCGAGGCCGAACCACCAGCCGATGCCGCCGGCCGCCGCGACGAGGGCGATGACCAGGATGGCGATGACCGCCCCGAGGGTGCGTCGCTTGCTGGCGCCCTGCTCGGCCGTCGAGGTCGCTTGAGGGAGCGAGGGCTCGAGCTCCGCTGCACTCGTCTCCGGGAAGACCGGGGCCCCGACCACGGTGGGGGAGTCTCCGGGTCGGAAGGGCTCGACGTGTCCGTCGGAGAACTCGGGAGGGGAGGATGCGGACGACATCTGGCTCGTGATGAGGGCGAGCTCCGTCGGGTCGGTGTCCTCGACGTCACTCTGGCTCGCCGTGGCCAGAACGGTCGTCGGGTCGACAGGCCGAGCCGACTGGCCGAGCTCCGCTTCCGCGCGCCGCAGCGCTTCGAGCATGACGCCGGCGTCCGCCGGACGAAGCTCGGGATCGCGTTCCGTCGACCAGGCGACGAGCTCGTCGAGCTCGTGCGGCACGCTGGCGTTGACCTCGCTGGGAGCGGGCACCGTCTCGTTGGCGTGGCGGTACGCGATGTTGACGGGCTGGTCGCCGCGGTACGGCTGCTCGCCCGTCAGCATCTCGAAGAGCATGATGCCCAGCGAGTAGATGTCGCTGCGCACGTCGGCCGTGCCCTTGGTCACGAGCTCGGGACTCAGGTAGGCGATCGTGCCGAGCAGGACCTGCCCGGTCGCCGTGTTCGCGCTCGCCGCACGCGCAAGACCGAAGTCGCTGAGCTTGATGCGGCCGTCGTCGGCGAGCAGGACGTTCTCGGGCTTGAGGTCGCGATGCACGATGCCGAGCTTGTGCGCCGCCTGCAGGCCCGCGAGCACGGCATCCATGACGTCGATCGACTGCTCCGGGGTGAGCCGGTGATGGTCGTGGAGCAGGTCGCGGAGCGTGATGCCCGGGATGTACTCCATCACCATGTAGGCGAAGACCTCGTCGTCACCCTGGTCGTAGACGTTCACGACGTTGGGGTGGGTGATCTTCGCCGCGGAGCGCGCCTCGCGGATGAACCGCTCGCGGAAGCGCTCGTCGGCGGCGAGGTGGTCGTGCATCACCTTGATCGCGACCCTGCGCTCGAGGCGCAGATCAGTGGCGACATAGACCGTAGCCATGCCGCCCTTGGCGATCAGAGAGCGCACTTGATATCGGCCGTCGATCAGACGGCCGATCATGTCGTCGGGACCAACGGGACTCACGTCGTGCAGGATAGCCCGACGAGGCACGCGCCTCCCGGATGAAACACCGCACGGCGCCGAGGAATCGCTCGGGCTCGCATCGATGCGCCGAGTCTGCGACCATGTGAGGCGTGAGCGACGTCTTCAGTACCCGTGAGTGGTACACGATTCCCCAGGCAGCATCCGAGCTCGGTGTCTCGACGGGGCGCGTGTCGACCCTGATCGAGGACAAACAGCTGCTGTCGTTCCGCATCGAGCGAGAGCCGCGCATCCCGCAGGAGTTCATCAAGGACGGCGAGCCGCTGGCCGGCCTCCGGGGAACGCTCTTCCTGCTCGGCGACGCGGGTCTCAGTGCGCACGACCAGATGGTGTGGCTCCTGAGCGTCGATGAGACCCTCGGCGTCGCGCCCCTCGACGCGCTCGTGCAGGGACGCAAGACGCAGGTGCGTCACGCCGTCCAGCTGCTCGCCATCTAGACGGTCACCGCGTCTCGAGCACCCTGCTCGATCAGCGCTGTTCGATCAGTGCTGCTCGACGGCTGCTGCGTCTCGCCGCCGCCGGCCGACCGGCTGCTGTCACCGAGCGGGTTGTCAGCTGGTCAGTGCTCCCGGTGAGCCGTGCGCTCCGCGAGCTGCTCGAGCAGTTGTCGCGACCCGGGGTCGAGCTCCAGGCTCTGCAGCCCGGCGAGCGCCTCGACAAGTGAGGAGGTGATCAGCTCCTCCACACGCTGCAGTCCGCCGGACTCCGCGATGAGCGCCTGCATCCAGGCGATCTGCGAGTCGTCCAGCCTCTGGTCTCCGAGGAGCTCGTCGAGCCGTGCCGAGTCCGAAGGCGATGCGAGCTCCTGAGCTGCGGCGATCATGAGCGTTCGCTTGCCCTCTCGGAGGTCGTCTCCGCTGGGCTTGCCGGTGACCGCCTCGTCCCCGAACACGCCGAGGACGTCATCCCGAAGCTGGAAGGCGAGGCCGAGGGGAAGTCCGAACGCGCGAATCTGCTCCACGAGGTCATCGGAGGCACCTCCGAGGAGTGCTCCGAGCACAAGAGGCTCCTCAACGCTGTACCTGGCGGACTTCGAGATCGCGATCGTCGTCGCCCGGGACGCGCGCGCGTCGATGGGGATGACCGGCCACGCGACCTCCTCGACGAGGTCGAGGTACTGGCCGATGGTCACCTCGCTGCGCATCTTGCTGAACTCGGCTCGTGCGCGAACGGCGTCCGCGGGGGGCACGAGGGCGCAGGCCTCCACGAAGAGCTGGTCGCTCCAGACGAGCAACAGGTCGCCGAGCAGGATCGCGGCGCTGAGACCGAAGTGCTCCTCGTCGCCGGCCCAGCCGGCGGCGCGGTGGTGCTTCGAGAAGGCGCGGTGGGTGGAAGGGGCGCCCCTGCGAGTGTCGGAGCGATCGATGATGTCGTCGTGGACCAGGGCTGCGGCGTGGAAGAGCTCGATCGAGGCCGCAGCGAGGATCACCGCCTCGCTCTGCTCGGGCGTGCCGGCGGCGCTGCTGTACCCGGCGGCGCAGAACGAGGCCCGGAGGCGCTTGCCGCCCGTTGTGAAGGCGCCGGCCTGCTCCAGGAAGGCGGGCACATCGACGCCGATCGGCCCCAGAACCTGAAGATTCTCGGCAATTGTGGCGTCCAGACGACGCTGGACTTTGGAGGACAGCGTAGAACTCTCAGACACGACACCACTCTACCCAGGTGCGCGCGCCTACAATGGGCGCAATACTTCGGAGCGGGGCTCCGATCGCCCCCTGAGCACGAGGTCAACATGGCACTATCTGAGCAAGAGCAGCGGTTGCTTGATGAGATGGAGCGCAGCTTCTACCAGAACGATGCGGACGTGGTGTCCACATCGCCGAGAAGCGGCGCTGCGGTCACCACGCGAGCCGTCGTGGTCGCGTTCCTTTCCGTCGCAGTCGGCATCGGCGTCGTCGTCGCCGGCGTCGCTACCAACATCCCGGTCCTGGGTGTCGTCGGGTTCGTCCTGATGCTCGCGGGAGTCGTGTACGCGTTCGCCGTCCCGAAGGGCGGGGCTTCGCAATCCGATCCACTGCCGACCGGTCGCCCCTCATCGAAGAGCGGCGATTCGTCTGACGGTTCCTTCATGGACAAGCTCGGCAACCGCTGGGACAAGCGGCAGCAGGGGGAGTAGCGGCGGGGGAGTTCCCCCACCGCCCTCCACCTCGCACCTTCCCTCACCACCCCACTTTCGTACCTCGGGACCGGCCACCTGGCCGGTCCCATTTTTTGTGCCGCCGTGAGGCGAAAACGACTCCACTTCCCTCCACCCTTGAGAGGCCAGTAATTTACTGGCCTCCTTCTGCATTCACAGGCGGAAAAGAGCGCGTTTGCGTAGATGTGTGGTGCGTTGTGGAGTAAAGTGGAGCCTGTGGGAATTCAGCGACAGGGAGGGAGGCGTGCATGTTCCTTGGCACGTACTCGCCCAAGCTCGACGAGAAGGGCCGGCTCATCCTTCCGGCCAAGTTCCGCGACGAGCTCGAAGAGGGTGTCGTGCTGACTCGCGGGCAGGATCGCTGCGTCTACGTCTTCTCCACGAGCGAGTTCGAGGAGCTCCACAACCGCATCCGCCAGGCCCCCGTCACCAGCAAGCAGGCCCGCGACTACCTGCGTCTCCTGCTCTCCGGAGCCCACGCGGAGACGCCTGACCGGCAGAACCGCGTGACCATCCCGCAGCAGCTCAGGCAGTACGCAGGGCTCGACCGCGAGCTCGCCGTGATCGGTGCTGGCAGCCGCGCCGAGATCTGGGATGCCGAGGCCTGGAACACCTACGTCGCGGCCAACGAGGCCGCCTTCTCCGAGACCGCGGAGGAGGTGATCCCGGGACTCTTCTGACCCTGACCGCCGATTCTCAGCCGTTCCGCTCTGAAGCGCCTTCCCTCGCAGCAGAGCTCAGCAGCACCGCGGAGCCCCATCTGAAGCCACTTCCCCGGCGGCAGACGGAATCTCCACTTCGCTCCCCTCGCGCATCGCCGCGGGGAGAGAGAACGGATGGGAATCAGTGATCAGGGAGGAACCCGCATCGTCATGACAGAGAACAGCCAGAACACACAGCCGGAGAACGACAGCGAACGCGACCCGGCATCGCTGCACACGCCAGTGCTCCTCGAGCGCTGCGTGGAGCTCCTCGCGCCCGCGCTGCAGGCCCCAGGCAGCATCTACGTCGACGCGACGCTCGGCATGGGCGGCCACAGCGAGGCAGTTCTCGACCGCTGCCCGAACGCACGCCTGGTCGGATTCGATCGCGATTCGGAGGCGCTCGGCCTCGCCGGACGACGCCTCGCCCGCTTCGGCGATCGGGTCACGCTCGTGCACGCCGTCTACGACGAGTTCGAGTCCTCGCTCGACGAGCTCGGGATCGACACCGTCGACGCCGTCCTGTTCGACCTCGGCGTCTCGTCGCTCCAGCTCGACGAAGCGAGCCGCGGCTTCTCCTACAGCCAGGACGCGCCCCTCGACATGCGCATGGACGCCACGAAGGGCGTCACGGCGGCAGAGATCGTCGCCACGTACGGTGAGGAGGAACTCAAGCAGCTCTTCTACCGGTACGGCGACGAGAAGCTCGCTCCTCGCTACGCGAGCTGGATTGTGCGCGAGCGGGCCCAGGCCCCGATCGCGACGACCGGACAGCTCGTCGACGTGCTCCAGCGGGCCACGCCAGCCGCGAAGCGCGATGCCGGTCACCCTGCGAAGCGCGTCTTCCAGGCCCTCCGCATCGAGGTCAACGCCGAGCTGGGCGCACTCGAGCGTGCCCTCCCGCAGGCCCTCGATCGAGTCGCCCTCGGCGGGCGCGTCGTCGTCGAGGCCTACCAGTCCCTCGAGGACCGCTTCGTGAAGCGTCTGTTCGAGGCGAAGACCACGTCGACCGCGCCGAGCGGCCTCCCGGTCGAGCTGCCCGAGCACAAGCCCGAGTTCGAGCGCCTCGTGCGCGGCGCGGAGCGGGCCGGCGCCGACGAGGGCGAGATCAATCCACGAGCACTTCCCGTGCGCTTGCGCGCGGTGGCGAGAGTTAGGAGCCCACGGGCATGACTGCAGCAACGAGCCTCCTCCGCGGGTCCACCTCCACGCGTCGCCAGAAGTCGCCCCCCAGAGAGGCGACCCCGTCGCCGCGCCTGCGACTCGTCGAGGCTCCAGGCACCCGGAGGCTCCCGAGTCTCCGCTCGATGCTCATCTCCCTGGTGGTCCTCGCCGGGGTCTTCGTCACGCAGCTCGCGCTGAGCATCGCGATCTCCCAGGGCGCCTACGAGGTCAGCGGGCTCGAGCAGTCGCAGACCGAGCTCGCCCGCACCGAGTCGGCGGCGCTCGAGGAGCTCAGCGCCATGTCCTCGGCGCAGAACCTCGCCGTCGAGGCCACGAAGCTCGGCATGGTGCCGACGGACTCGCAGGCGTTCCTGCAGGTCGGCAGCGGCTCGCTCGCCACCGATGCGGCCTCCACCGGCACCTCCGCTCCCATCAACACGGGGCTCGTCACCAACGAGGTCACGCAGCCAGCTGCACCGGTCGCCGACCCCAACGGAGTTTCAACGGAGCAGGCCGCCGCGCCTGCCGTACCCTCGGTCACCGAGCTGCGTTCTCCCTCCACGAGGTAGACCCACCACGAGCAACACCAAAGGGGGAGGACCAACGTGTCACCGAAAGTGTCCAGGCGCAGGGCAGGCCTCGTCATCATCCTGGTGACCGCGGTGCTCGTCGCCTTCGGAGTGCGCCTCATCGACGTGCAGCTTGTCTCCGCGTCGACCATCAACGCCGACGCCGAGTCCAAGCGCGGCGTCTCCAGCACGATCTTCAGCGAGCGCGGGTCGATCATCGACAAGAACGGCGAGATCCTCGCCGACTCCGCCGACCGCTTCGACCTGACGGTCGCCCCCGCGAATGTCGACGAGTTCGATCGCAAGGGCGAGGACGGCAAGACCACCACGGTCTCCAGGGACCAGGCGCTCGGCGAGATCGCAGCCATCACCGGGCAGCAGCAGGCCGAGCTCATCGGCGTCATCGACGGGGCACTCGCCATCGACCCCGAGAGCAACTTCGCGTACCTCAGCCGGGGGCTCGAGCTCGCGGCCTATCAGAAGGTGCGCGCGCTCGAGATCCCATGGATCTACCCCAAGCGAGAAGCGGCGCGCGTCTACCCCAACGGCCAGGTGGCCGGAAACCTCACCGGCTTCCTCGGCGCCGACGGCGAGCCCCTCGCCGGACTCGAGTACTCCGAGAACCAGTGCCTCGCGGGCGTCGACGGCGAGGAGACCTACGAGCGGAGCGCGGACAACGTGCGCATCCCCGGCACCGAGGTCACGCTGACCGAGGCGAAGCAGGGCGGCACGCTCAAGCTCACGGTCGACGCCGACCTGCAGTACTACGCACTCCAGGTGCTCGCTCAGCAGGTCACGGCGATGGGCGGCCAATGGGGGCACGTCATCGTCCAGGAGGTCGACACCGGCAAGGTCCTCGCCGCGGCGGACTACCCGTCCGTCGACCCCAACGACCCAGGCGCCACGGCGACCGAGGACCGTGGCTCCCGCGCGTTCACGGCACCGTACGAGCCCGGCTCGACGATGAAGGCCCTGACCGCCGCGATGGTCTTCGACAAGGGACTCTCCACGCCCGCTGAGCAGTTCACCGTGCCCGGCCGCTTCGAGCAGACCGATGTCAGCTTCGGCGACGACTGGGCGCACGGAGATGAGCGCTGGACCGCGGCGGGCATCATGACGCGCTCCTCCAACATCGGCATCGCCCTGATGGGGCAGCGACTGAGTGCTGGCGAGCGCTACGACTACATGCTCGACTTCGGCCTGAACGCCGACACCGAGGCCGGCTTCCTCGGAGAGGAGGCCGGAACGGTCCGCCCCTACGACGAGTGGGACCCGCAGACGAACTACGCCACGATGTTCGGCCAGGGCCTGCAGGTCACGGCCCCGCAGATGGCGAGCGCCTACCAGACCATCGCCAACGGCGGTCAGCGGCTTCCCGTCCAGCTCGTCGAGGGCTGTGAGACGGAGGACGGCTTCGTGCCGACCGAACCCGGTGAGGCGCGGCAGGTCGTCTCCGCGAAGGCCGCAACGGACACGCTGACGCTGCTCGAAGCCACGGCGCAGAGCGGGAGCCTCGCGAACGAGGTGGCGATCCCCGGCTACCGTGTCGGCATCAAGACGGGCACCGCTGAGGTCTCCGACGGACAGGGGCAGTACGTCGCGGGCAGCTTCATGACCTCGATGGCGGGGGTCGCTCCGATCGACGACCCCAAGTACGTCGTGACGGTCTCGATCATGAACCCAACTACGATGAGGGGCAGCGCCGCCACCGCGCCAGCATGGCACGATGTCATGGCCTACGTCCTCCAATCCAACCGGGTGGCACCATCGCCGAGCCCGTGGCCGACGATCCCGACCACGTTCTGATCCGCACTACTGCACAGGAAGTCATGCCCGCAGCAAGCATTCGTCCATCCCACCCAGTGCCGCGCTCGCTCTCTGAGCTGTGCGCGCACTTCGGACTCGACGCCCCAGAAGGCGTCGACCAGGTCGAGGTGACCGGCGTCTCCATCTCATCACTGGACGTCGAAGCCGGAGACCTGTACGTGGGGCTCCCCGGTGCTCGCGTGCACGGGGCCAGCTACGCCGCGAACGCGGCTGAGGCCGGCGCCGTCGCGGTCCTCACCGACGCCGCCGGGGCCGAGCTGGCCAGCGACCTCGGAGTGCCGGTCCTCGTGACCGAGGAGCCGCGTCTCGCGCTCGGCGACGTCTCCGCCTGGATCTACCGCACCGACCCGGACCAGCCGAAGCTCTTCGGCGTCACGGGAACCAACGGGAAGACGTCCGTCGTCTACATCCTCGACGGCCTCCTGCTGCAGCTCGGGGTCGTCACCGGCCTCACCACGACGGTTGAGCGCCGCATCGGCGAAGAGCGCATCGAGGCGAGCCTGACGACGCCAGAAGCCAGCGAGCTGCACGCACTGCTCGCCCGCATGCGCGAGGTCGGCGTCCACGCGGCCAGCATCGAGGTCTCCGCGCAGGCCATCACGAGGCACCGGGTCGACGGCATCGAGTTCGACGTCGTCGGCTTCATCAACCTCTCGCACGACCACCTCGACGACTATGTCGACTTCGACGCCTACTTCGGCGAGAAGCTCAAGCTCTTCACGCCGGAGCGCGCTCGACGCGGCGTCGTGTCGCTCGACTCCGAGTGGGGCGCGCGCGTCGTCGAGGACTCCCGCATCCCCGTCACGACCATCTCCTCCAAGCCCGGGACCGATGCCGACTGGAACCTGGCCGTCACCGACTCCAGTGGTGGCAGCACGAGCTTCACGCTCACGGGCCCCGATGACCGGGTGCTGCACACGAGCATCCCGATGCCCGGCTGGTTCTCGGCCGCCAACGCGGGACTCGCGATCGCGATGCTCGTCGAGTCCGGCTACGACCTGGGCGAGATCGCCGAGGTGCTCCAGCGCGACGGCGGCATCGACGCCTTCGTGCCTGGGCGCCTCGAACTGGTCTCCGGTGAGCGAGGCCCTCGCCTGTACGTCGACTACGGGCATACCCCGGACGCGTTCGAGCAGACGCTCGGTGCGCTTCGCGCGATGACGACGGGACGCCTCTTCATGGTCTTCGGTGCCGACGGCGACCGCGACCGGACGAAGCGGCCCGAGATGGCGCGAGTCGCCGCCGCAGGCAGCGACGTCGTCATCATCACCGACTACAACCCCCGCACCGAGGACCCGGACGAGATCAGGCGCGTCCTCGTCGAGAGCGCCAGATCGAGCCACCCGGACCGCGAACTCTACGAGATCGCCGACGCGAGCCTCGGTCTGCGCAAGGCGGTTTCGCTTGCGGGCGCAGAGGACACTATCCTCGTTGCCGGTCCGGGCCACGAGAGCTACACCGAGGTCGCGGGCAAGAAGATCCAGTATTCGGCACGAGAAGAGGCCAGAGCGGCGCTCAGGGAAGCAGGGTGGTGAGCGGATGATCGAACTCCGACTTCGCGAGATCGCAGAGATCACCGGGGGAGAAGCCCGACCGGCGGCAGGCGACACCCTCGAGAGCGTCTTCTCCGGAACGGTCGACACCGACTCCCGGCTCATCCGAACCGGCGACATCTTCGTCGCCAAGCCGGGCGAGTTCACCGACGGGCACCTCTTCGCGCCGAAGGCGGTCGAGAACGGAGCCGCGCTCCTGCTCGTCGAGCGCTTCCTCGACCTCCCCGTCACCCAGGTCGTCGTCGATGACGCCGTCCTCGCGCTCGGGCGCCTCGCCACAGAGGTCGTGACCCGCGTCAAGGCACGCGGCGAGCTCGTGACGATCGCCGTGACCGGTTCCAACGGCAAGACGACGACCAAGAACCTCCTGCGCGAGATCTTCTCGGCGCGCGGGGAGACCGTCGCCCCCGTCGCCAGCTTCAACAACGAGGTCGGAGCCCCGCTCACGTTCCTCAAGCTGACCGAGGGCACGCAGACCCTCATCGCCGAGATGGGTGCGAGCGCACCCGGCGAGATCAGCAGACTCATCGCAATGGCCAAGCCCGACGTCGGGATCGTGCTCACGGTCGGCCTCGCCCACGCCGGCGAGTTCGGGGGCATCAAGGTGACGCTGACCTCGAAGACCGAGATGGTGCAGGGCCTCGTCGCCGGCGACACCGCCGTGCTGAACGCCGACGACGGTCGAGTCGCCTCGATGGCCGACAAGACCGAGGCCGATGTCCTGTGGTTCGGCAGGGGAGCTCGCGCGGATGTCCGTGCCAGCGATGTCTCGACGAGCCTCGCCGGCACCCAGTTCACCTTGCACCTGCCCGGTGAGGACGCCGTCCTGGTGCGCTTCGGGGTCATCGGCGAGCATCACGTCACCAACGCGCTCGCCGCGGCAGCCGCGGCGCACACGCAGGGAGTGCCCGCGACCGAGATCCGCGATGCGCTCGAGCGCGTCACCCGCGCGGAGCAGTGGCGCATGGAGCTCCAGCATTCGGGCCAGGTCAACCTGATCAACGACGCGTACAACGCGAGCCCGGACTCGATGGCGGCTGCGCTGAAGACCATCGCGCAGGTCGCACCGACGGGGTCTCGGACGGTCGCGGTGCTCGGTGCCATGAGCGAGCTCGGCGACGCGTCGATCGAGGAGCACGATCGCCTCGGACTCCTCGCGGTGCGCCTCGGCATCGACCAGCTCATCGTCGTCGGCCGGGATGCGCGTGCGCTCCACCTCGGGGCCATCGCGCAGGGCTCCTGGGATGGCGAATCCATCTTCGTCGAGTCCATGGACGAGGCCTACGAGCTCCTCGTGCGGGAGACACGCCCAGGCGACCTCGTGCTCGTCAAGTCTTCGAACTCAGCGGGCCTCCGACACCTTGGGGACCGTTTCGCCGAGCACCTCAGGGGGCACTTCGCGTGATAGCGATCCTTATTGCCGGGGGCGTCGGCCTGGCGTTCACGCTCTTCATGACGCCACTGTTCATCCGGCTCTTCCATCGTCTCGAGTGGGGTCAGTTCATCCGGGAGGACGGGCCGCAAGCCCACCACTCGAAGCGGGGAACCGCGACGATGGGCGGCATCGTCTTCATCGTGGGGTCAGTGCTCGCCTACTTCGCGGCGACGCTCGCGACGGGCGACCAGGTGACGGCCGCGGGGCTCCTCATCCTCGGCATGATGGTCGGCCTCGGCGTCATCGGCTTCATCGACGATTTCCTCAAGGTGCGCAAGCAGCAGTCGCTGGGCCTCGGCGGATGGTCGAAGATCGTCGGCCAGGTGGTCGTCGCCGGACTCTTCGCGGTGGTCGGCCTCCAGTTCCGAAACAACGACGGCGTCCCCGTCATCTCGACGCACATCTCCTTCATCCGCGACCTGCCCATCGACTTCATGGCGCTCGGCGCCGTCGCGGGAACGATCGCGCTCATCGTCTGGATCGTCGTCATCACGACGAGCACGTCGAATGCCGTGAACGTGACGGACGGCCTCGACGGCCTCGCCACGGGGGCCTCGATCATCTCGATCGGCTCGTACGGCATCATCGCCTACTGGCAGTTCAACCAGGCCTGCGGGACCGAGCGTCTCGCTGAGTCACTCGAGTCGGCGTGCTATACGGCGTACGCGCCCCTCGACGTCGCGATCGTCGCGGCCGGCATCGCGGGAGCCCTGATCGGCTTCCTCTGGTGGAACACCTCGCCTGCGCAGATCTTCATGGGCGACACCGGCTCGCTCGGCTTGGGCGGTGCCATCGCCGCCTTCGCCATCATCACCCGCACCGAGCTGCTCCTCGTCCTCATCGGCGGTCTGTTCGTCATGACCACCGGATCCGTCATCGTGCAGCGCATCTACTTCAAGCTCACCAAGGGCAAGCGCATCTTCCTCATGAGCCCGATCCACCACCACTTCGAGCTGAAGGGCTGGGCTGAGACGACGGTTGTCGTCAGGTTCTGGATCATCGCGGGGCTGTGCGCCGCGCTTGGCATCGGCCTCTTCTACGCGGAGTGGGGAGTCACGACGTGACCCGCGACATCGAGGCGCTGCGGAGCTGGCACGACGACTGGAACGGCGTCGCCGTCGCGGTGCTCGGACTGGGCAAGACCGGGTTCTCGGTCGCCGACACCCTCACCGAGCTCGGTGCGAGGCCGCACGTCATCGCCCAGTCCCACGACGAGGAGCGCGAGCGCATCCTGGAAGTCCTGGACGTCCCCGTCACGATCGCCGAGAGCGATGACGTCGCTGTCGAGGCGCTGCGGGGCCTCGGTGCCGACCTCGTGGTCGCGTCTCCCGGCTTCGCGCCGAGTCACCCGCTCATCGCGGCGGCTGAAGCGCTCGGGGTTCCCCTCTGGGGCGACGTGGAGCTTGCCTGGCGCCTTCGCGACAAGTTCGGGGAGCCGGCCCCGTGGCTCGCGGTCACCGGCACGAACGGCAAGACGACCACCACACAGCTCGCAGCGCACATGGGGCTGGCCTCTGGCATCCGCACCGCGCCGTGCGGCAACATCGGCGTGCCGGTCCTCGACGTGCTGAGGGACCCGGCAGAGTTCCAGCTGCTCGTCGTCGAGCTCTCCAGCTTCCAGCTGCACTCGCTGCACTCGATGTCGGCGCACGCGGCCGTCGTCCTCAACATCGCGGACGACCATCTCGACTGGCATGGCGGAGCCGAGGCCTACCGCACAGCGAAGGGGCGCGTCTACGAGCGCGCCCAGGTCGCCTGTGTCTACAACAAGGGCGACGAGGCCACGCTCGATCTCGTCGAGGCGGCCGATGTGGTCGAAGGCTGCCGTGCGATCGGCTTCGGCACGGACGTGCCCGGCCCCAGCGATTTCGGTGTCGTCGACGGCATCCTCGTCGACCGCGCGTTCCTCGATGATCGAGCGCGCACCGCGCTCGAGCTGACGACGCTGGATGAGCTGCGCCTGCGCGGGCTCTCCTCGAAGCACCTCGTCGAGGACGTACTGGCGGCCGCCGCTCTCGTCCGTGCGGTCGGGGTTCCCGTCTCCGCCATCTCGGCTGCGCTCTCGACGTTCTCCGTCGACCGGCACCGCCACGAGGTCCTCGCCGAGCGCTCGGGCATCCTGTGGGTCGATGACTCGAAGGCCACGAACGTGCATGCGGCCGACGCCTCCCTCGCCGCCCACCGCAGCGTCGTCTGGCTGGTCGGCGGGCTCCTGAAGGGCGTCGACATCGCGCCCCTCGTCGCCAAGCACGCCGGACGGCTGCGGGGCGCCGTCGTGCTCGGAACCTCGCGCTCCGAGGTCGTCGACGCGTTCGCGCAACACGCGCCCGAGGTCACCTTCATCGAGATCGACGTGAGCGAAACTGACTCCATCATGAGTCGTGCCGTGGCGGAAGCCGCTCGGCTCGCGCAGGACGGGGACACCGTGCTGCTCGCGCCGGCGGCAGCCTCCATGGATCAGTTCGTGAGCTACAGCGACCGTGGTCAGCGATTCGCGCTGGCCGTCGCGTCGCATCTTGAAGGGGGCCTGCATGCCGAGACAGAAGGCTCCCCGGACCGCACCCCCGAGTAGTCCAGGCGGCCCGAGCGCGCGCAGCGCGCCCGCACGCAAGAGCTCCTCGACCGCCGTCGTGGTCTCGCTCGGCAAGCGCATCCGCGGCGTGAACAGGAACTTCGTGCTCCTGCTGTCGATCACGCTGTTCCTCGTCGCCTTCGGCATCGTCATGGTGCTCTCGAGCTCCTCGGTCGAGGAGTTCGCGGGAGGGAACGCAGTCTCGTCGCGGTTCGTGAGCCAGGCGACGTTCGCGGCGCTCGGCATCCCGCTCATGCTCTTCGCATCCCGGATGCCCCTCAGCTTCTGGAAGAGGTCGGCGTGGGCGGCGCTCGCCGTCGCCATCATCCTCCAGGCGCTGGTCTTCACTCCCATCGGCGTGGACATCAACGGCAACCGGGCGTGGATCAACCTCGGCTTCACGACGATGCAGCCGGCCGAGGTCGTCAAGGTCGCGCTCGTGCTCTGGCTCGGTCTCATCATCGGCCGCAAGCAGGGCAAGCTCCACATCGGCAAGGAGGTCGCGGTCCCGATCGTGCCGGTCCTGGTCCTCTGCTTCGGCATCATGCTCCTGAGCAAGGACCTCGGCACCATCATCGTGGTCGGGGCGCTTGTGCTCGGCGCGTTGTACTTCGGGGGAGTTGCGACCAGATACCTGCTGCTGGCTCTCACCGTCGCCGTCGCCGGGGCAGTGCTGATGTCGGTCTTCAGCGACAACCGCATGGCCCGCATCACCAACTTCTTCGGCGGCGACGTCGACTACGAGTCGTGGGGGTGGCAGAGCGCCCACGGCCTCTACGCGCTGGCGGCCGGTGGCCTCTTCGGCTCCGGCCTCGGGAACTCGAAGGCCAAGTGGTCGTGGCTGCCTGAGGCCGACAACGACTTCATCTTCGCGATCATCGGCGAAGAGCTGGGGCTCGTCGGCGCGATCGTGGTGATCGGGCTCTTCGTCCTGCTCGCCGTCGTTCTCGTGCGCATCTACCACGAGGCGAGCGACTGGACAGCGAAGACGATCGTCGGCGGGGTGCTGACCTGGATCGTCTTCCAGGCCTTCGTGAACATCGCGGTGGTCATCGGCTTCCTCCCCGTGCTCGGCGTGCCGCTCCCGCTCGTCTCCTCCGGTGGTTCCGCGCTCATCACGACGCTCTTCGCGATTGGCATAGTCTTGTCGATCGCCCGCAACCCGAAGAGATCGGAGTCACGCACGTGACCAACTACCTGCTCGCCGGAGGCGGCACGGCCGGCCACGTCAATCCGCTCCTCGCCGTCGCCGACGCGCTGCGCGCCCGTGACCCGGAATCGAAGATCTTCGTCCTCGGTACGAAGGAGGGGCTCGAAGCGCGCCTCGTGCCAGCCCGCGGATACGAGCTCCTGACCATTCCGAAGCTGCCGTTCCCGCGACGCCCGAACGCCCAGGTGCTCACGTTCCTGCCGCGGCTTCGCGAGACCGTCACCTCCGTCCGGCGCATACTCGCCGAGCACGGCATCGATGCGGTGGCAGGGTTCGGCGGCTACGCGGCCGCTCCCGCCTACCTGGCCGCCCGGGGACGGGTGCCGATCGTCGTGCACGAGGCGAACGCGCTCCCCGGCATGGCGAACAAGCTCGGCGCGCGCTGGGCGAAGCGGGTCGGCGTGGCCTTCGACGGCACCCCGCTCCGCGGGGCCGTGACCGTCGGCATGCCCCTGCGCGCCGAGATCGAGCACCTCGATCGAGCGGCGAAGCGGAGCGAGGCCGTCGAGTTCTTCGGACTCGACCCGGCACGCCGCACCCTCCTCGTCACGGGAGGCTCGCTCGGTGCGAGGCGCGTCAACGAGACGGTGAGGGCCGTGGTCCCCGCGCTGATCGCAGAGGGGTGGCAGGTCCTTCACCTCGTCGGCGGGCTGTCCAAGTTCGAGCACGACGAGCTCGACGGCTACCACGTCCTCGAGTACTGCGACCGAATGGATCTGGCCTTCGCGGCGGCCGACCTGGTCGTGGCCCGCGCTGGCGCGTCGACGGTGAGCGAACTCGGCGTCGTCGGACTCCCAGCCGTCTACGTGCCGTACCCCGCGGCCACGGGCGATCACCAGACGATCAACATCCGCTCGGTGCTCGCCGCCGGCGGCGCCCTCCGCGTGACGGACGCCGACTTCTCCCCGGAGTGGGCGTCGAGAGAGCTCCTCGCACTCGCGCGCGACGAGGAGCGCCGCGCTCGCATGGAGGCCGCGACCCTCGCGTCCGCGCAGCGCGACGGCGCTGCTCGCGTCGTCACGCTCCTCGACGAGGCGCTGCGGAGCCCTCAGGAGCGCTAGCCCCCACCTCGGTCAGGCGGAGTACCCTCGACCATCGACGCGGCACACGCCGCGCAGCTCGAAGACCGAGCGAACCCAGGAGCAGAGATGATCAATCCAGACGCCACCGCGCAGATCCCCGATGAGATCGGCAAGGTGCACTTCATCGGCATCGGCGGCTCAGGCATGAGCGGCATCGCACGCATGATGCTCGACCGTGGCCTCTCCGTCTCCGGCAGCGATCGCACCGAGAACTACGCGACCAGGGAGCTTCGCGAACGCGGAGCCCGGGTGGAGATCGGGCACGCCGCCGAGCACCTCGGCGACGCCGACACCATCGTCGTGACGAGCGCACTCTGGCCAGACAACCCGGAGCTCGTCCTGGCGAAGCAGCGCGGACTCAACGTCCTGCACCGCTCGCAGGCACTCGTCTGGCTGACGCGCGGAAGCCGACTCGTCTCGGTCGCAGGCGCACACGGGAAGACCACGTCGACCGGCATGGTGGTCACGGCACTGGACGCGCTCGATGCCTCCCCGAGCTTCGTGAACGGCGGCATCATCTCGGCGCTCGGCACGAGCTCCGCCGTTGGCTCCGGTGAGGCGTTCGTCGTCGAGGCGGACGAGTCCGACGGGTCCTTCCTGTTCTACGACACGGCGATCGCGCTCATCACGAACGTCGACAACGACCACCTCGACCACTACGGCACCGTCGAGGCCTTCGAGGCCGCGTTCGTCCAGTTCGCAGACGCCGCCACCGAGGCCGTCGTCATCTCGAGCGACGACCCGCTCGCCGTCGAGCTGACCGGGAAGCTCTCCCACGACCGCATCCTGACCTTCGGCCAGGATCCGTCGGCCGACGCGCGCGTCTCCGACATCGCGTCCGAGGGCGGGGAGACCCGGTTCACCGTCACCTGGCAGGGCGTCGACTACCCGGCGCTCCTGCACGTGCCCGGCGTCCACAACGCGCTGAACGCGACCGGCGCGTTCGTCGTCCTCGTGCAGCTCGGCTTCGAGCCCGCCGCCGTCCTCGACGCGCTCTCGGAGTTCGGAGGCACCAAGCGCCGTTTCGAGCTGCACGGCACGGTGAACGGTGTCAGCGTCTACGACGACTACGCCCACCACCCGGCCGAGGTCGCGGCAGCGCTCTCCGCGGCTCGCACCGTCGTCGGCTCCGGCCGCCTCATCGCCGTCCACCAGCCCCACCTCTACTCGCGCACGCTGGCGATGAGCGACGTGTTCGCCGAGGTCTATGAGCGCCTCGCAGACGAGACCGTGGTGCTCGACGTGTGCGGAGCTCGCGAGGATCCGATCGAGGGTGTCACCGGGGCCCTGGTGGAGAACGCCTTCGTCGACCAGAGCAAGGTCGCCTATCGCCCCGACTGGCAGGATGCGGCCGACACCGTGGCGCAGATCTCCCGAGACGGCGACTTCGTGATCACCTTCGGCTGCGGCGACGTCAACCTCATCGTGCCCCAGCTCCTCGACGCGCTCGGCGCGAAGGAGCAAGGCCAGTCGTGAGCGTGCTCGGCGACGAGGCGCGCCGATTCACCTGGCGCGCGCGGCGGCGCCGTCGCATCCTGCTCTGGATCGCGGCGGCCCTCGCCGCCCTCGTGGCGTTCGTGGCGGTCGCCGTCTACAGCCCCATCATGTCCGTGCGGGAGATCGTCGTGTCCGGTGCCGAACGCGTCGACAAGGCGCAGGTCGACGCATCCCTCGCCGATCTCAATGGCCAGCCGCTCGCACTCGTCACGAACGAGGACGTCGAGAGCCGGTTGCAGTCCTACGTTCTGGTGCAGAGCTACTCGATCCGAGTCGAGCCGCCGAGCAGGCTCGTCGTGACGATCGTCGAGCGCTCCCCGATCGGTACCGTCCAGGTGCCGGCAGGCTACGACGTCATGGACGCAGCCGGAGTCGTGCTGTGGACGCAGCCGGAACCCGCCGCCGACATCCCCACCCTCGAGCTCGATGGGCAGGGAGTCGACTCCGAGGCGTTCGCGTCGGCAGCCGCAGTGTCGCTCGCGCTGCCCGTCGAGTTCCGCTCCGGAGTGGCTGCGGTCACGGCCAAGAGCATCGACGACGTTCGCCTCACGATGCGAAGCGGCGCCGAGGTTGTCTGGGGGAGCGCAGAGGAGTCCGACCGCAAGGCCGAGGTGCTCGCGGCCCTCGTCGCGGCGACAGCCGAGCAGTCCATCTCGAGCTACGACGTGTCGAGTCCGGAGACACCCGTCACCCGCTGATGCGAGCCCGCGGTGGCGGTCGCGGGGAAACCTTCAAGTGGGGGTTGAAGCGACTCGCGGTCATTCGCCGCGCAAAACGCAACACACCTGCGGACTGCACGGATCGTGCGGGCTTCGCGACCTAGCGTCGAAGCAAGCAATCAGGAAACCGCATATCTCTGAGCTTCAAGTAGAGGTTGAAGCTCTCGGGCTTCTCGCCGAGGTGTGCACTCCGTACTTCATCCACACCACACGCCAACGAGGGGCCGGACACGTGTCGAACACCAACAACTACCTCGCCGTCATCAAGGTCGTCGGCATCGGCGGCGGCGGCGTCAATGCAGTCAACCGCATGATCGAGCTCGGCCTCCGTGGCGTCGAGTTCATCGCGATCAACACCGACGCTCAGGCGCTGCTCATGAGCGACGCCGACGTCAAGCTGGACGTGGGCCGCGAGCTCACCCGAGGTCTCGGAGCAGGGGCCGACCCAGAGGTCGGACGCCGTGCCGCCGAGGACCACGCCGAGGAGATCGAGCAGGCGCTCGCCGGTGCCGACATGGTCTTCGTGACCGCAGGAGAAGGCGGAGGCACCGGAACGGGTGGCGCTCCGGTCGTCGCCCGCATCGCCAAGTCCATCGGCGCGCTCACGATCGGTGTCGTCACGAAGCCCTTCAGCTTCGAGGGTCGCCGCCGCATGCAGCAGGCCGAGCAGGGCGTCGCGACCCTGAAGGAAGAGGTCGACACCCTCATCGTCGTCCCCAACGACCGTCTCCTGGAGATCAGCGACCGCGGAATCTCGATGATCGAGGCGTTCTCCACGGCAGACCAGGTGCTGCTCGCCGGTGTGCAGGGCATCACCGACCTCATCACGACTCCTGGCCTCATCAACCTCGACTTCGCCGACGTGAAGTCGGTCATGCAGGGTGCGGGCTCCGCCCTCATGGGCATCGGCTCCTCCCGAGGCGCGGACCGTGCCATCAAGGCTGCAGAGCTCGCCGTGGCCTCGCCGCTGCTCGAGGCGAGCATCGAGGGTGCCCACGGCGTCCTGCTGTCGATCCAGGGTGGCTCCAACCTCGGAATCTTCGAGATCAACGACGCCGCCAAGCTCGTGCAGGAGGCCGTCCACCAGGAGGCCAACATCATCTTCGGTGCCGTCATCGACGACACCCTCGGCGATGAGGTGCGCGTGACGGTCATCGCAGCAGGCTTCGCCGGTGGCGAGCCCAAGACGATCCAGGAGCAGCAGGCGGCCCCTGCGGTCGCCGCGGCCCCCGTGCAGCAGGCGAACACCGGGGCGATCGGCCTTGGTGCCGCTGCAGCCGCGGTGGCCTCGGCCCCCGCCGCGCCCATCGAACGGGAGCCCGTCCAGGCCCCGGTCCCCGTAGCCCAGGCCCCGTCCTGGTCGACGGCAGAGGCTCCCACGATCGCTCCGCGCCGTGAGCCAGAGGCGGCGTACGACGACGCCGAGGACATCCTCGACGTCCCGGACTTCCTCAAGTAGGGCGCACATGCCAGAGCATGCAGTGGAGGCGCTCGGCCAGGGTCATTCGACGCTGGCCGAGCGCCTCTCGGCGATCCAGGCGGCTATCGGCGAGAGCTGCAGTGCCGCGGGCCGGGACGTGTCCGAGGTCACCCTCATCCCGGTCACCAAGTTCCACGGTCCAGAGCTCGTCGCCGAGCTCATCGACCTCGGACTGCGCCGCTTCGCGGAGAGCAGGCATCCGGAGGCCAGGGACAAGGCCGAGGCGCTCGCTGGCCGCGCCGAGCTCGAGTGGCACTTCGTCGGTCAGATCCAGACGAAGAAAGCAAGGCAGATCGCCCAGTACGCGGATGCCGTGCACTCGATCGACCGTGTCGGCCTCGTCGACGCCCTGTCGACGATCGAGCGCGAGCAGCCGCTTCCCGTCTTCGTGCAGGTCAACATGACGCCAGACGTCGCCCGGGGTGGCGTCCAGCCCGAGGAGCTCGAAGCACTTGTCGAGCACGTGCTCCGCACTCCGACCCTCGAGCTGCAGGGCCTCATGTGCGTTGCCCCACTGGGGGAGGAGCCGCGCGCATCCTTCGGCGAGCTCAGGCTGCTGGGCCAGCGCATCCAGACGCTGGCCCCCGCTGCCACCGGACTCTCGATGGGCATGTCGAACGATTTCAGGGAAGCCATCGAAAACGGTGCGACACACCTAAGGATCGGCGCGGCAATCACGGGAAAGCGCCCCGACCGGACGTAGCGTGGACGCACGCCGAACACACGGAGGAGCACAATGGCCAACCCGCTGCGCAATGCCATGGTCTACCTGGGCCTTGCTGACGAAGACGAGCAGAATCTGCACGACGAGACGCCCCAGGCGCAGCAGCAGAGGCAGTCGCCCACGGCGGCCCCCTCGCCGCAGCTCTCCCCGGTGGTCACCGAGCGCCCCAAGCCGGCGCCTGTGACTCCGATCACCAAAGCTCCCAAGCACACTTCGACCCCGGCGATGGCGGAAATGAACGAGATCCTCACGGTCCACCCGAAGGCCTACAACAAAGACGCGCAGGTCATCGCCGAGAACTTCCGCGATGGCGTCCCTGTCATCATGAACCTCTCGGAGATGGACGAGACTGAAGCCCGTCGCCTCATCGACTTCGCGAGCGGACTCTCTCAGGGCCTGTATGGCAAGATCGAGCGCGTGACGAGCCGGGTCTTCCTGCTCTCTCCGCAGCACATCGCCGTCCACGGCGAGTCGAGCAAGCTCGAGGCGGAGAAGGAAGCCTCGTTCTTCCAGTAGCCCCATCCAGTCAGGCTCTGCCGCCAGGCGGACCGGCCCGCATTCGCGCGAACGGTGAGACGGTGCATCCAGTGGGTGCACCGTCGCCGTGTCTGCGCGACAACATCTCAGGAAACGAATGAACATCCTCGGCGCGATCCTCGGCTTCATCATCGGCCTCTACATCATGGTGATGTGGGGGCGGCTGATCCTCGACTACGCGCGCATGTTCGCCCCGCGCTGGAAGCCGAAGGGCTTCGTCCTCGTGCTCTGCGAAGGCGTGTACTCGCTGACCGACCCGCCCCTCCGTGCGGTCCGCAAGGTCGTCCCGCCTCTGCGCATCGGCAACATCGCGCTCGACCTCGCCTGGATCATCGTGATGTTCGCCCTCGTCATCACCTCGAATCTCGTCCGCCTCCTCTGAGCGTGGCGGCTGCCCGGGCCCGCTTCTGCCTCACGAACGGCCGGAATCGGCGTTTCCGCGAGGTCGATGCCGACTTTCCCGTCAGAATGTGACGCGCGGGACCCAAGTGCCGTAATGTGACCTATGTGCTGTGCAGCACAGCAACGTTCTGCGCGCACACCTGTGCAACGCTAGTGTTGTCAAGTCAGACCCAGTGTCTTGAAGCAAGATCCAATGTCTTGAAGTCAGGCCCAGAGTCTTGAAGTAAAACTCAGTGTCTATACCAGATACAGACCAATCGCAGAGAGAGTCGAAAGGTGGCCGACATGGCACTCACTCCTGAGGACGTCATCAACAAACGCTTCCAGCAGACCAAGTTCCGCGAGGGGTACGACCAAGATGAGGTCGACGACTTCCTCGACGAGGTCGTTGCAGAGATGCGCCGCCTCGTGGGGGAGAACGAGCAGCTTCGTCAGCAGCTCGAAGAGGCACAGGCTCGCGCGGATCACGCGCCTGCTGCAGCCGCTCCCGCCCCGGTCGAGGAGCCAAGCGTCGAGGTCGAGGCAGCGCCCGAGCCCGAGCCGGAGCCCATCGCTCCGCTCGCTCAGCCCGCAGCTCCCGCCCCCGTCGTCGCACAGGGCGAAGACGAGGCCGAGACGAGCAGCTCGCTCATCGCGCTCGCCCGTCGCCTTCACGACGAGCACGTCGAAGAGGGAACTCGCAAGCGCGACGAGATCATCGCGACGGGTGAGACCCGTGCACGAGAGATCGTCGCCGAGTCCGAGAACCGCGCCCGTCAGATCGAGGGCGACAGCGAGAAGCGTGCCCGCGAGATCACGGCCGAGTCCGAGGGTCGTGCCCGCACGATCGTCACCGAGGCCGAGGCCAAGGAACGCGAGACCCTGGGTCGCCTCGAGGAGACCAAGACGAAGCTCGAGGCTCGTATCGAGGAACTCCGCATCTTCGAGCGCGAGTACCGCAACAACCTGCGCTCCTACATCGAGGGACAGCTCAACGACCTGAACCGTCAGGCCAGCGACGTCCTCGAAGGCTCCGCACCAGCGGGCCAGTAGCATTCGGAACGTGGAGGACACACCTCTGCAGACCACCGAACGGCGATCGCGACCGAGCATCCGCATTCTTGCGATGCTCGCCGCGGTCGCCGTCGGCGCGTTTGCGCTCGACCAGATCAGCAAGGCCGCCGTCGTCGGATCGATGACCGAGGGCCAGACCATCGAAGTGCTCGGAGGATTCCTCCAGTGGCATTTCGTCAGGAACCCCGGCGCGGCCTTCTCCTTCGCCGCAGGCTCGACGTGGATCTTCACGGGCGTCTCGACCATCATGGTGATCGTCATCATCGTCGTGGCCAGGAAGCTGGGTTCGAAGCTGTGGGCCGCCGTCTTCGGGCTCGTGCTCGGCGGGGCGCTCGGCAATCTCTGGGACCGGCTCTTCCGCGAGCCGGGCTTCGGCGTCGGTCACGTCATCGACTTCATCTACACGCCCTGGATGCTTCCAGCGATCTACAACGTCGCGGACATGTGCATCGTCGTGGGGATGTCGGCGTTCGTGCTGCTCACCCTGTTCGACATCGGATTCGACGGCAAGCGCCGACCAAAGGCGAAGAAAGACGCGTGATGCAATCCAGGACGATCCCGATCCCAGACGGTCTCGAGGGTTCCCGCGTCGACGCGGGAGTCTCGAAGCTCCTCGGGCTCAGCAGGACACAGGTGGCCGACATCGCTGCAGCCGGCGGCATCACGATCGACGGCAAGCAGGTCGGCAAGTCCGACCGGATGATGGCGGGCTCCGTCATCTCCGTCGAATGGCAGCAGGCAGGGCCGGTCGAAGTCGTGCCGATCGCGGTGCCGGACCTCAAGATCGTGCACGACGAGGACGACTTCGTCGTGATCGACAAGCCCGTCGGCGTGGCAGCCCATCCATCGATCGGATGGGATGGGCCGACGGTCCTGGGGGCGCTCGCAGCGGCGGGCTTCACGATCTCGACGTCCGGGCAATCGGAGCGCCAGGGCATCGTGCATCGCCTCGACGCGGGCACCAGCGGACTCATGGTCGTCGCGAAGAGCGAGCTGGCGTACGCGCAGCTCAAGAAGGCGTTCCACGACCGTGAGGTCGACAAGGTCTACCACGCGGTCGTCCAGGGCCACCCCGATCCGCTCTCCGGGACGATCGACGCCCCCATCGGCCGACACCCCGGGTCCTCGTGGAAGTTCGCCGTGACAAGCGAGGGCAAGCCCTCCGTCACGCACTACGAGACCACGGAGGCGTTCCGTCGTGGAGCCCTCCTCGAGGTGCACCTCGAGACGGGGCGCACGCATCAGATCCGCGTGCACATGGCCGCACAGCGCCATCCCTGCATCGGCGACCCGCTCTACGGATCCGACCCGATCCTCGCCGCGAAGCTCGGCCTCAAGCGACAGTGGCTGCATGCCAAGGAGCTCGGGTTCGCGCACCCCAGAACAGGTGAGCCCGTGCGGTTCACGACCGAGTACCCCGACGACCTGGCGCACTCGCTCGAGGTGCTCCGCGAGGGCGAGCTGTAGTCCACAGGCACGCTCGCGGACCCGCTCCAGCGATCTAAGATGGGTGCGCCGATCCACCCTTCTTCCCGGAGAGACATTGCCTTCAGCAGACTCGTTCGCCCACCTCCACGTCCACAGCGAGTACTCGATGCTCGACGGGGCAGCCCGGATCGGCGAGCTCATGAAGGCCGCTGTCGAGCAGGGCATGCCCGCGGTGGCGATGACCGACCACGGCAACGTGTTCGGCGCCTACGAGTTCGCGAAGGCCGCCAAAGAGCACGGCATCAAGCCGATCATCGGCACCGAGGCCTATCTGACGCCGGGGACGCACCGTGGCGACCGGACTCGGGTGAAGTGGGGCAACGGCGGGGGAGACGACGTCTCCGGTTCCGGTGCCTACACGCACATCACGATGCTCAGCGAGACGACGCAGGGCATGCACAACCTCTTCCGGCTCTCGAGCCGCGCGTCCATGGAGGGGTATTACTTCAAGCCGCGAATGGACCGCGAGCTGCTCAACACGTACTCGAAGGGCCTCATCGCGACGACCGGATGCCCCTCCGGCGAGGTGCAGACGAGGCTGCGGCTCGGGCAGTACAACGAAGCTCGCGCCGCCGCCGCGGAGTTCCGGGACATCTTCGGCGCGGAGAACTACTTCTGCGAGATCATGGACCACGGCATCGACATCGAGCGCCGCGTGATGCCCGACCTGCTCAAGCTCGCGAAGGACCTCGGCCTTCCGCTGGTCGCGACGAACGATCTTCACTACACGCACTCGCACGACGCTGACAGCCACTCTGCGCTCCTCTGCGTCCAGTCCGGGTCGACCATGGACGACCCGAACCGCTTCCAGTTCTCCGGGACGGGGTACTACCTCAAGTCGGCCGCCGAGATGCGCGCGATCTTCCGCGACCACCCGGAGGCGTGCGACAACACGCTGCTCATCGCCGAGCGCTGCTCCGCGGAGTTCGACGAGAGCGCCAACTACATGCCGCGCTTCCCCGTGCCGGAGGGAGAGACGGAGAGCAGCTGGTTCATCAAGGAGGTCGACACCGGCCTCGGCAAGCGCTACCCGGGCGGCATCCCGAGCGACGTGCGCAAGCAGGCCGACTACGAGATCGGCGTCATCAACCAGATGGGGTTCCCCGGCTACTTCCTGGTCGTCGCCGACTTCATCAACTGGGCGAAGGACAACGGCATCCGCGTCGGTCCCGGCCGTGGATCCGGTGCCGGGTCGATGGCGGCCTACGCGATGGGCATCACCGACCTCGACCCACTGCGCCACGGCCTCATCTTCGAGCGCTTCCTCAACCCCGACCGCGTCTCGATGCCCGACTTCGACGTCGACTTCGATGATCGCCGCAGGTCTGAGGTCATCAAGTACGTCACCGAGAAGTACGGCTCGGAGCGCGTCGCTCAGATCGTGACGTACGGCACCATCAAGGCCAAGCAGGCCCTCAAGGACGCCTCTCGCGTGCTCGGCTACCCGTTCTCCATGGGCGACCAGCTCACGAAGGCGATGCCGGCGGCCGTCATGGGCAAGGACATCCCGCTCAGCGGCATCTTCGACAAGGAGCACAAGCGCTACTCGGAGGCTTCCGAGATGCGCGCCTTCATCGAGAGCAACCCGGACGCGAAGAAGGTCTTCGACACGGCGAGCGGACTCGAGAACCTCAAGCGCCAGTGGGGTGTGCACGCGGCTGGCGTCATCATGTCGAGCGATCCGCTCATCGACATCATCCCGATCATGAAGCGGGAGCAGGACGGCCAGATCGTCACGCAGTTCGACTACCCGGCGAGCGAGTCCCTCGGCCTGATCAAGATGGACTTCCTGGGCCTGCGCAACCTCACGATCGTGAGCGACGCGCTGGTCAACATCAAGGCGAACCGCGACATCGATCTCGTTCTGGAAGATCTCGAACTCGACGACGTCGGCGCCTACGAGCTGCTGACCCGCGGAGACACGCTCGGCGTGTTCCAGCTCGACGGCGGCCCGATGCGATCGCTCCTGCGTCTGCTCAAGCCCGACAACTTCGAGGACATCTCGGCCGTCATCGCGCTGTACCGCCCGGGCCCCATGGGCGCGAACTCGCACATCAACTACGCGCTGCGCAAAAACGGCGAGCAGGAGATCACGCCGATCCACCCGCAGCTCGAGGAGCCCCTCAAGGAGATCCTCTCCACCAGCTACGGCCTGATCATCTATCAGGAGCAGGTCATGGCCATCGCGCAGAAGGTCGCAGGGTTCTCCCTCGGCCAGGCGGACATCCTGCGTCGAGCGATGGGCAAGAAGAAGAAGTCGGAGCTGGACAAGCAGTTCGCGGGCTTCCAGGGCGGCATGCACGCGAACGGCTTCTCCGACGAAGCGGTCAAGATGCTCTGGGACATCCTGCTGCCCTTCTCCGACTACGCCTTCAACAAGGCGCACTCCGCTGCCTACGGCGTGGTCTCCTATTGGACGGCCTACCTCAAGGCGCACTACCCGGCCGAGTACATGGCCGCCCTGCTCACGAGCGTCGGCGACTCCCGCGACAAGCTCGCCATGTACCTCAACGAATGCCGCCGCATGGGCATCACCGTGCTCGCACCGGACGTCAACGAGTCCTTCGTCAACTTCTCCGCGGTCGGCGAGGACATCCGCTTCGGCCTCGGTGCCGTCCGCAACGTGGGCGCGAACGTGGTCGAGGAGATCCAGAAGGCCAGGGAATCGAAGACGGCGTTCACGTCGTTCCACGACTTCCTGAAGAAGGTGCCGACGACGGTGGCGAACAAGCGCACCGTCGAGTCGCTCATCAAGGCCGGCGCGTTCGACTCGCTCGGCAACACCCGCCGCGCGCTCGTCGAGGTCCACGAGAACGCCATCGACGTCGCGGTCTCGCGGAAGCGGAACGAGGCGCACGGCCAGGTCGACCTGTTCGCGGGACTCGACGAGTTCGAGGCGGAGGAGGACGACGTTCCCGTCCGCCCCGAGTTCAACCGCAGAGACAAGCTCGCCTTCGAGCGCGACATGCTCGGGCTCTACGTGTCCGACCACCCGCTCGCGGGTCTCGAGCGCGACCTCGCGAAGCTCGCGACGACGAGCATCCTCGACCTCACGCAGGCCGAGAACCTGGAAGACGGCTCCCAGGTGACGATCGCGGGCCTCATCACGAGCGTGCAGCACCGGGTCGCCCGCAACTCGGGCAACCCCTACGGCATGATCGAGGTCGAGGACTTCGGCGGCACCATGACGGTGATGTTCATGGGCAAGACCTACCAGGAGTTCCAGACGCAGCTCCAGGGCGACGTGATCGTGGCGGTCAAGGGCCGTGTCTCGAAGAGAGACGACGGCATGAACCTCCACGCGCAGGGGCTGACCCTGCCGAAGATCTCCGCGGCCGAGGACGCCGGCACGCTGACGCTCACGATCCCGGATACGCGTGCCACCGAGCCCGTCGTGGACGCGCTCGGCAAGGTGCTGCGGCGACACTCGGGCGAGAGCGAGGTGCGGCTCAGGCTGCGGACTCCCGGTGTCATCCGCCGCTTCGAGCTGCCGCACCGCGTGCGCATCACGCAGGACCTCTACGGGGAGCTGAAGGCGCTCCTCGGGCCGAGCTGCCTGGAGTAGAGCCCGCCTCGGCCGTTGCCGTCGCGACGGCACTCCCTCCTGCCTGACTACGATGGAGAAACCATGATGCAACTCATCGATCTGCGTGGTTCTGCGCTCAGCGCCTCCGAGCTTCGGAACATCCTCCCTCGTGCCGAGCTCGACGTGACGCGCGCCCTCGGCACGGCAGCGGAGCTCATCTCCGCGGTCCGCGACGAAGGCGGTGCCGCCCTGCGGGAGCAGGCCCTTCGCCTCGACGGCGTCGAGCCACCCCATCTGCGGGTCCCTCAGGAGGACATCGACGAAGCGACGGCTGGCCTGGACCCTCGGGTCCGCGCTGGTCTGGAGGCCATGATCGAGCGGGTGCGGGCCGGATCCGCGGCGCAGGTCCCCGCGCCGCGTGTGACGACGCTCGGAGACGGCGCCATCGTCGAGCTCCGCTGGCACCCCGTCGCCCGCGTGGGCCTGTATGTGCCAGGCGGCAAGGCCGTGTATCCGTCGAGCGTCGTCATGAACGTCTGTGCGGCTGCGGCCGCCGGGGTGGCCTCCATCGCGATCGCGTCGCCGCCTCAGCGCGAATTCGGCGGGAGCGTCCACCCGACGATCCTCGGTGCGGCTGGCCTGCTCGGCATCACGGAGGTCTACGCCATGGGCGGTGCCGGCGCGATCGGTGCGCTGGCGCACGGCGTCCCGGACATCGGCCTCGAGCCCGTTGAAGTCATCACGGGCCCTGGCAACATCTACGTGGCAGCCGCGAAGCGCATCGTGCAGTCGTTCGTGGGCATCGATTCCGAGGCCGGACCCACGGAGATCCTCGTGCTCGCCGACGACTCGGCGGATCCCGATCACGTCGCCGCCGACCTCGTCAGCCAGGCGGAGCACGACGAGCTCGCCTCGGCTCTCCTCGTCACACCGGATTTCGAGTGGGCCGAACGAGTGCTCGAGCGTGTCGCCGCCAGAGCCGCGTCCACGAAGCACGCCGAACGGGTCCGCATCTCGCTCGGCGGACGCCAGTCCGCGCTCATCCTCGTCGACGACCTCGCCGCCGGGGCCGTGGTCTCGAACGCATACGCACCCGAGCACCTCGAAGTGCAGACCCGCGAGCCCGAGGCCGTGCTCGCGACACTCCACAACGCCGGTGCGATCTTCATGGGGGCGAACTCGCCCGTGAGCCTCGGCGACTACCTCGCAGGGTCGAACCACGTGCTCCCGACGGGAGGGCAGGCCGCCCACACGCCCGGCCTCGGGGCGCACACGTTCCTGCGACCGCAGCAGGTCATCCGCTATGACCGCGAGGCGCTGCGGACGGTGAGCGGTCACGTCGTGGCCCTCGCCGAAGCTGAGGACCTCCCCGCGCACGGCGAAGCAGTGACGGCGAGGTTCAGCTGATGCACTGCCCCTTCTGCAGGCACCCCGACTCGAGGGTCATCGACTCACGGACCAGCGACGACGGCTTCGCGATCCGTCGGAGGCGGCAATGCCCCGAATGCGGTCGCCGTTTCTCGACGACCGAGACGGCGAGCCTGGCCGTGATCAAGCGCAACGGCGTCGTCGAGTCCTTCTCGAGGGACAAGGTCGTCGCCGGGGTGCGCAAGGCCTGCCAGGGGAGGCCCGTCACCGACACGGATCTCGCTCTGCTGGCCCAGCGCGTCGAGGAGAGCATCAGATCGACGGGGGCATCCCAGATCGAGGCCAACGACATCGGGCTCGCGATCCTGCCACCGCTTCGTGAGCTCGACGATGTCGCGTACCTCCGGTTCGCGAGCGTGTACCAGGGCTTCGCGAGCCTCGACGACTTCCGAGCAGCCATCGAGCAGATGCACGAGGACGGCATCAGGGCGCAGTACGCCACGGAATCGGCAGACGGGGAGTCCACCATCGAGGAAGAGGCCAGATGAACGCCGCGTACCGACTGCTCTTCACCCACGTGCTGTCGAAGATGGACACGGAGCGTGCCCACGCCCTCGCATCCGGCGTCATCAGGACTCTCGGGCGTCGCATTCCCGCCAGGATGGCGTCGCCGTTCACGGCCCCGGCCGAGTCGCTGGCGGTCGAGGCGATGGGGCTTCGCTTCGCATCGCCGTTCGGTCTCGCAGCAGGATTCGACAAGGACGCAGAGGATATCGACGGGCTCGCGGCCCTCGGTTTCGGACACGTCGAGGTCGGCACGGTCACGCCGCGACCGCAGCCCGGGAACCTGGGTCCTCGCCTCTTCCGGCTCGTCGCGGATGGCGCGCTCATCAACCGCATGGGATTCAACAACCGGGGTGCAGAGCTCGCGGCGGCGAACATCGCGGCTCGCCGAAACCGCACCGTCATCGTCGGCGTCAACATCGGCAAGAACAAGACCACCGAAGCAGAGGACGCTCACCTCGACTACGCCGCGGCCGCGTCGGCCGTGAAGGACGTCGCCGACTACCTGGTCGTCAACGTCTCATCGCCGAATACGCCCGGCCTTCGCAGCCTGCAGTCGCTCGAGTCCCTGACGCCCATCCTGCGGGCGGCCCGCGACGCGGCGCCAGACGTGCCTCTGCTGGTCAAGATCGCACCAGACCTCACGGACGGCGAGATCCGCGAAGTGACGCAGCTGGCCATCGATGAGGGGCTCGCTGGCGTCATCGCCGCGAACACGACGATCTCGAGGTCCGGGCTCCGCACATCCTCGCGGGTCGTCGAGGCCTTCGGTGCTGGAGGCCTCTCTGGACGACCGCTCACGGAACGCTCCTTCGACGTGCTGCGAATCGTCAAGGAGACGGCGGGGGAGCGCCTCTGCATCATCTCCGTCGGAGGCGTCGCCGATGCCGCCGAAGTGCAGCGGCGTCTCGACGCCGGCGCGACGCTCGTGCAGGGGTACACGGAGTTTCTCTACGCCGGCCCTGGCTGGGCTGCCAGCATCAACCGGGGGCTCGCGCGCCTGAGGCCCTGAGAGCAGGCCTCGCTGCTCGCAGATCGTGCCGTCTTCGCGATTCTCAGGCAGCTGACACCTGCTGGGCCCCGTGCAGGTCTAGATTGTGAAACAGCGAAGGCCCGAGCGGAATACCGTTCGGGCCTTCGAATTTCTGTTGTGTCGCGGTTTCGCGGTGTCGAGTTTCTACGGTGTGGACTTCCCGCTGACGAGCAGGAAGCTCCGGGCCAGGACTACTTGCCCGTGAACTCGATCTTCGCGCCGCGCTTGACCTGCGACTTCGGCATGCGCATGACGCGCAGCTGGAGGCTCCGGGCGATCGTGCCGATCATGATGCCCTTCTCGACCTTGTCCTTGCCGACGACAGCCGCGATGCGTCGCTTGATGATGTTCGCGATCATGACGGCTTCGAGCACGCAGACGGCGAGGAAGGCCCAGATGAAGCTCATGGCCCAGATGCCGACAGACTGGCTCGGGATGAAGGTGGCGAAGATGACGAGGAACATCATCGGGAGCAGGAGCTCGCCGATCGAGTACCGCGCATCGATGTAGTTGCGCATGAAGCGCTTCTGCGGGCCGCGCTCGGTGGGACGGAGGTAGCGGTCGTCGCCCTTGGCGAGCCCCTCACGTGCCTTGGCCTGCTCGATGCGCACCTTCGCCTGCATCTCGCGCTTGGCCTGCTTGCGGTCTTCGGGGACGAGGGGACGCAGGTTCTGCGCCTCGCGCTCGCGCCTCGTGGGGGTCGGCTGCTGCTTCTTGGCCGGACTCTTCGCGGGAAGCGATGCTGTCTCGGCGCTCTTGGACTCGTGCTTCGACATGATGCCTCTCAAGAACTCTGGGTGATTTAGCCTAACCGCTATGACTCTCTCCGATGCCCCACTCGATGCACATGACCAGGAACAGGCGCTCCTCCGAGCCGTGGAGGACCGCTTTCCGACCACGATCGCGCGGCTCGCCGGGCTCGTCCGCATTCCATCGGTGTCCTGGGATGCGTTCGACCGCGTCCACGTGAGACGCAGCGCAGAGCGCACCGCTGAGCTGCTCCGCGAGACGGGGGTGTTCGACTCCGTGGACATCGATGGCGTCGAGACCGCCGACGGCTACGCCGGTCAGCCCGCGGTGATCGCGACGAGGGCTGCTGAGCCCGGCCAGCCGACGGTCCTCCTCTACGCTCACCACGACGTGCAGCCGCAGGGCAGCGCCGACGACTGGCGTACTCCGCCGTTCGAGCCGACGCTTCGCGATGGCCGCCTCTACGGCCGCGGCGCCAGCGACGACAAGGCCGGGGTCATGACCCACATCGCGGCTGTCGAGGCGCTCAGCGCGGCGACGTCCGGTCGGCCGAAGATCGGCATCTCGGTCTTCATCGAGGGCGAGGAGGAGAACGGCTCGCGGAGTTTCGCCGACTTCCTCGAGAAGCACATGGCGGCTCTCGGCGCTGACGCCATCATCGTCGCCGACAGCGACAACCCGTCGACGACCGTCCCCGGCCTGACCGTCTCGCTGCGCGGCAACGTGACGATGAAGGTGACCGTGCGAACGCTCGGCCACGCCTCGCACTCCGGCATGCTCGGGGGAGCGGTTCCGGATGCGATGCTCGCGACCGTCCGGCTCCTCGACTCCCTCTGGGACGAGCACGGAGCCGTCGCGGTCTCCGGGCTCGGCTCGCGCGCCGACGGACCCTCCGGGGGCGACGAGGCCGACGTGCGCCGTGACGCGGAACTGCTCGAGGGCGTCGCCACGATCGGCACCGGCACCGTCCACGACCGGCTCTGGAACCAGCCAGCGATCACGATCACGGGCATCGACGCGCCGAGCGTCGACGAGGCCTCGAACACGCTCCTCCCAGCGGTATCCGTGCGCCTCTCCGCCCGCATCGCCCCTGGCGACGACGCCGCGCGCGCGTTCGAGGCCATCGAACGCCACCTTCGCGAGCATGCGCCGTTCGGAGCGCACATCGAGATCACCCAGCCGGACCTGGGGCAGCCGTTCCTCGTCGACACGGCCGGACCAGCCGTCGGTCTCATGAAGACGGCGATGGAGGACGGATGGGGCGCCCAGCCAACGGAGACGGGCATCGGGGGGTCGATCCCCTTCATCGCGGCGCTCGCCGAGGTGTACCCGGAGGCGGAGATCCTGGTGACCGGGGTCGAGGACCCGGCGACGATGGCGCACAGCCCGAACGAGTCTCAGGACCTGGGTGTCCTCCGCCGGGCGATCTCAGCAGAGGCGCTGTTCCTGCACCGCTTCGCTCGCCCTGACGCGGACATCCGGTGATGCGATTCCTGCGTGGGAGGAATATCCTTGCCTCACACGCCGTTATCGACGTGAAGAGCGCGGGAGCACGTCGTCCCGCCGAGCAGCACGAGGAGAATCAATGAGCGCAGTTCTTGAAGGCATCACCGTGAGCGAGGCCACGCACTCCGTGACCCTCACGCAGGCAGCCCTGGACAAGATCAAGAACCTCATCGGCCAGGAGAGCGAGGGCGGACTCCGCCTGCGCATCGCCGTGCAGCCCGGTGGCTGCTCCGGGCTGATCTACCAGCTGTTCTTCGACGAGCGCATCCTCGACGGCGACGCGACCGTCGACTTCGACGGAGTGGAAGTCATCGTCGATCCGATGAGCGTCCCCTACCTTGACAGCGCGAAGATCGACTTCGAAGACACGATCCAGAAGCAGGGCTTCACGATCGACAACCCGAGCGCGCAGGG
This sequence comes from Pseudoclavibacter sp. RFBG4, assembly GCF_002931515.1. Lineage (NCBI taxonomy): Bacteria > Bacillati > Actinomycetota > Actinomycetes > Micrococcales > Microbacteriaceae > Pseudoclavibacter > Pseudoclavibacter sp. RFBG4. Next base: position 171,470 of record NZ_PSYC01000024.1, read on the forward strand.
ATCCTGTGCCTGTGGCGACTCGTTCCACTGACCCGACACGCGGGGCAGCGCCCCGCGACACACCCGAAACGGCGTGGTCTTTGACCGCGCCGTTTCGTCGTCTCCGCGCGCCCCGAGTCGTTCGCCCGCGAGATTCCCACTAGACTGACAGCAACCTGTATGCGTCACCTCGAAAGGTTTGCCGTGCGAGACACCCGCCGCGTGAAGTGGTTCGCCGCTCCGATTGCAGCAGCCCTGATTCTGATTCTGGCTGGCTGCACGTCGCAAGAACTACGGGGCTACATGCCCGGTGACCCCGGCGTCACCAACCATTCCGACGCCTTTACGAACTTCTGGGTCAACTCCTGGATCATTCTGCTTGTCGTTGGCGGCATCACGTGGGGGCTCATCATCTGGGCATCCGTGATGTACCGCCGCCGCAAGGGCGAAAAGGGTCTGCCAGCTCAGCTGCGCTACCACATGCCCATCGAGATCCTCTTCACAGTGGTCCCGATCATCCTCGTCGCCGGCTTCTTCGCCTTCACGGTGCGAGAGGAGGCTCCTGTCGTCTCGAACTTCGCTGAAGAAGAGCAGGACGTGAAGATCGAGGTCTACGGCAAGCAGTGGGCATGGGACTTCAACTACCTGCCGACCAGCAACACCGCGTATGACTCTGGCGTCTACTACGAGGGCATCCAGGCGCAGGAAGACCGCGAGCCGTCTGTCGACGGTGAGCGCGGCGCTGCGACCGGAACCATCGACGAGGAAGCGCTGCCCAAGCTCGTCCTCCCGGTTGGCGCGAACGTCACGCTCGACATCAAGTCGCGCGACGTCATCCACTCCTTCTGGGTCGTCGACTTCCACTACAAGATCGACAACATCCCCGGCCACACCAACACCATGTCGTTCGTGCCAGAACGTGAAGGCACCTACATGGGCAAGTGCGCCGAGCTGTGTGGCGAGTACCACTCGATGATGCTCTTCCAGGTCGAGGTCGTCTCGCAGGACGAGTACAACGCCTACATCGCCGAGCTGCGCGCGGCGGGCAACGTCGGCGCCCACGGCGACGACTACAACCGCAACCAGAACCTTCCGGGCACTGATGTTCCCGAGTTCAACCACGAGTCGGAATAGGGGCGACGAAAATGACGTCAACGCTGAACCGTCCAGGCATCACCCCGGTCTCTGAGGCGACCACGGCTCCGAGCCGCTCTGTCGAGCGCAAGGGCAACGTCCTCGTCACCTGGATCACCTCGACGGACCACAAGACCATCGGGTACATGTACCTGATCTCGAGCTTTGTCTGGTTCTGCATCGGCGGAGTCATGGCATTGGTCATCCGCACCCAGCTCTTCGAGCCGGGCATGGAGATCATCGACACCAAAGAGCAGTACAACCAGCTCTTCACGATGCACGGCACGATCATGCTGCTCATGTTCGGAACGCCGCTCTTCTCCGGCTTCGCGAACGTGCTCGTGCCACTGCAGATCGGTACGGCCGACGTCGCGTTCCCGCGACTGAACGCGTTCGCGTTCTGGCTCTTCACCTTCGGCGCGCTCATCGCGGTCGGCGGCTTCCTCACGCCGGGAGGTGCGGCATCCTTCGGCTGGACGGCGTACGTCCCCTTGTCGACGATGACCTACTCACCGGGAGTCGGAGGCAATCTCTGGGTTGCCGGGCTCGCCGCGACAGGATTCGCGACGATCTTCGGTGCCGTGAACTTCATCACGACGATCATCACGATGCGCGCACCCGGCATGACGATGTGGCGCATGCCGATCTTCACCTGGAACGCGATGATCACGTCGATCCTCGTGCTGTTCGCGTTCCCAGTTCTCGCGGCCGCCTGGTTCGGTCTGCTGATGGACCGCGTGTTCCTGACGCACATCTACGACGTCGAGGCCGGGGGAGCGATCCTCTACCAGCATCTGTTCTGGTTCTTCGGCCACCCAGAGGTGTACGTCCTCGCGCTGCCGTTCTTCGGTATCGTCTCCGAGATCTTCCCGGCCTTCAGCCGAAAACCGATCTTCGGTTACAAGACGCTCGTCTACGCGACGATCGCCATCGCGGCACTCTCCGCGTCTGTGTGGGCTCACCACATGTACGTGACGGGCACTGTGCTTCTGCCGTTCTTCGCGCTCATGACGATGCTCATCGCCGTGCCGACCGGTGTGAAGATCTTCAACTGGCTGGGAACGCTCTGGCGCGGCTCCGTCACGTTCGAGACGCCGATGCTGTTCTCCCTCGGCTTCCTCGTCACCTTCGTCTTCGGTGGTCTGACGGGCGTCATCCTGGCATCGCCCATGCTCGACTTCCACGTGTCTGACACGTACTTCGTCGTGGCGCACTTCCACTACGTGATCTTCGGAACGATCGTCTTCGCCATGTTCGCCGGCTTCTTCTTCTGGTGGCCGAAGTGGACGGGGAAGATGCTCAACGAGCGCCTCGGCAAGATCCAGTTCTGGCTGCTGTTCATCGGCTTCCACATGACGTTCCTCATCCAGCACTGGCTTGGTGTCATGGGCATGCCGCGTCGATACGCGACTTACCAGCCCGAAGACAACTTCACGTGGATGAACCAGCTGTCGACGTTCGGCGCCTTCGTGCTCGCGATCTCACTGCTGCCGTTCTTCCTGAACGTCTTCATCACGGCCCGCAACGCACCGAAGGTGACCGTCGACGACCCGTGGGGCTACGGCTCCTCGCTCGAGTGGGCGACCAGCTGCCCGCCGCCGCGTCACAACTTCACGTCCATCCCGCGCATCCGCTCGGAGCGTCCGGCGTTCGATCTCAACCACCCCGAGGTCGCACCGCACGGCTACCGCGACCTGACGCCAGTCAACGACAAGATCGGAGAACGAGAGTGAAGACCTCCGCACGCCTCCTCTGGGTCCTCGCCGTCTTCTACGCGGTCGTGACCGTCGTCTACACCCTCTGGACTCATGCGGCCCTCGGCCACTACGAGTGGGTTGGCATCGTGGCGCTGGCGCTGTCCGGCATCTTCGTCGCCTTCGTCGCCTTCTACCTCGGCAGCTCGGCGAAGCCGTTCCGAGTTCACGTCCTTCCGGAAGACAGGCTCGACGGCGAGATCGCTGACGCTGACCCTGAGCTCGGCTTCTTCCCGCCGCAGAGCTGGTGGCCGTTTGTGCTTGCTCTCGCCGTCGGGCTGATCTTCCTCGGCCTGTCGATCGGTGGATGGTGGTTCGCGTACTTCGCGGCACCCCTGTTCATCGTCGCCATCGTCGGCTGGGTGTTCGAGTACTACCGCGGACGCTACGCCCACTAGGCGCCGTCTGCAGGCTTCAGGCCCGTCCCTCACAAGAGGGGCGGGCCTTTTGCCGTCACTACGCTGACGAGGCCCGCGCCACCCTGACAGGCTCCACGTGCCCCTGTGGTATTCCCTGGGCCCAGAGTCCGTGTTTGTGGGCCCGGAGACGGTTCGAGAGTCCCAGAGCGGGCTGAGGCGGCACGCGCACCTCGGGCCTTGGAGCCTCTGTCTTCACCTGATGCCCGCGCGCTCGAAGCACGCTTGGGCCCGGGCGCAGCAAGAGTGCCGCCTTCTTGAGGCCCGACCCTCACCCGCCGGCCCTGGGTGCGCCAATCGTGGGCACAGCTGTGGAAACGGGGAGCTCCCTCCCGTCTCGCGTCCATGAGGTCACGGAAGTGGGTTGTGAGGCACGCGCCGGGGTCTCCGTGCCCTCGGTGCCGTGCCCGGACAATGCCTCGAGTGGTGTGGAACTCGCGGGGTTCGGCAACGCTGCCGTGTCCTGCTCGTTCCCTCGAATTCTGGCTTCTTCGTTCCCCCACGCGGCTTCGTGCGCGGATGACTCGTACGAGAGCTGGCGACGACGAGAACCCAGCAGTGCTCGGCGAGACCGTGTCCGATCGTGAGTCTTCGACTGGGGGAGACAGCCCCGTGGTCTCCGGTCCGTGTCACCCAGGTCACCCAGGTCACCCAGAGCACCCAGGTCACCCAGAGCACCCAGAGCACCCAGGTCGCTGCAGCCCTCCCTAGCCTCCCGGTCTTCCTGGTCTTCCGAGGTACCCCGGAGGAGGGCCCCTCGACTGCGTGCACGAGAAGAGGGGCTGTCGGTCCGCTGACGCGGAACTGACAGCCCCTCTTGTGCCCGAAGGCGCAGGGAGTTGCTACGACCTAGTGGTGGCCGTGGTGTGCCTGCTCGATCTCCGTCTTCGTGACGGGCTCGACGCGGTCCTCGAAGAACCAGCGCGACATTGCGGCGCGCAGACGCATGGGAGCCGTGATCTTGCCGTCTTCGTTCGGACGGAGCATGATCGGCGCCTGCTCGTTGTAGGAGACCAGCTCCCATCGGTCGTACTTGTCGAGCGGTACCTCGACCTCGACGAACTCGCCGTGGGGGAGTCGCAGGACACGTCCCGACTCGACACCGTGCAGCGCGAGCGAACGATCGCGCTTCTGGAGTCCGAGGCAGATCCGCTTCGTGGCAATGTACGCGATGACCGGTCCGAGGAACAGCATCACCTGCAGGAAGTGGATGACGTGCTCCATGGCGAGGTGGAAGTGCGTCGCCATGAGGTCGGAGCTCGCCGCAGCCCACATGACGGCGTAGAACGTGACGCCGGCTGCGCCGATCGCGGTGCGGGTGGGGGCGTTGCGCGGGCGGTCGAGCAGGTGGTGCTCGCGCTTGTCACCGGTGATCCACGCCTCGATGAAGGGGTAGACGACAACCAGCACGATGAAGATCCCGATGAGGATCAGCGGCGTCAGGATCGCGAACGACCACGTGTGGTTGAACCAGTACACCTCCCAGCCAGGCGGGATGAGTCGCAGCATGCCGTCGGCGAATCCGATGTACCAGTCGGGCTGGGTTCCTGCGGAGACGGGGGAGGGGTCGTACGGCCCGTAGTTCCAGACCGGGTTGATCGAGAAGAACGACGCGATGAGGAAGATCAGGCCGAAGATCAGGAAGAAGAACCCGCCTGCCTTGCCGGCGAACACCGGGAGGACCGGGTTTCCCACGACGTTGCCGTTCGTGCGGCCGGGGCCGGGCCACTGCGTGTGCTTGTTGATCACCATGAGCGCCAGGTGCAGCGCGATGAACAGGATGACCATGGCGGGCAGGATCATGATGTGCAGCGAGTAGAGGCGCCCGACGATCTCGGTGCCAGGGAATTCGCCGCCGAAGAACAGGAAGGAGACCCACGTTCCGACCAGCGGGATGCCCTTCATGATTCCGTCGATGATGCGCAGGCCGTTGCCGGAGAGCAGGTCATCGGGGAGCGAGTAGCCGGTGAAGCCCTCTGCCATCGCGAGGATGAAGAGCACGAAGCCGACGACCCAGTTGAGCTCGCGAGGCTTGCGGAACGCTCCGGTGAAGAAGACGCGCAGCATGTGGAGCCCGATGGACGCAACGAACAGCAGCGCTGCCCAGTGGTGCACCTGACGCATGAGCAGTCCGCCACGGATGTCGAAGGAGATGTCGAGCGTCGACGCCATGGCGGCTGACATGCCCATGCCCTTGAGCGGGAGGTAGGAGCCTTCGTACTCGACGTGCGCCATCGACGGGTCGAAGAAGAACGTCAGGAAGGTTCCAGAGAGCAGGATGACGACGAAGCTGTAGAGCGCGATCTCACCGAGCATGAAGGACCAGTGGTCCGGGAAGATCTTGCGCCCGAACTCCTTGACCGCACCGGAGATGGTGGTGCGCTCGTCGAGGTAGTTGGCGGCGCCGGCGATGAACCCGCCCTCGCGGACCGGAGCTTTATACGTTGTAGTCATGGCGTCGCTCCCAGAAGCTCGGTCCGACAGGTTCGGTGAAGTCGCTCTGCGCGATGAGGTAGCCCTCGTCGTCGACAGCGATCGGCAGCTGCGGGAGCGGGCGTCCCGCTGGTCCGAAGATGACCTCGCAGTGGTTCTTGACGTCGAACTGCGACTGGTGGCACGGGCACAGCAGGTGGTGCGTCTGCTGCTCGTAGAGAGCGACCGGGCAACCGACGTGCGTGCAGACCTTGGAGTAGGCGACGATGCCGTCGTACGACCATCCCGCTCGGTCCTCGCGCTCGTTGAGCTGGTCGGCAGGCAAGCGCATGAGCAGGACAACCGCCTTGGCCTTCTCCTCGAGCAGGTGGTGCTCGAGGTCGATCAGGCCGTCGGGAATCACGTGGAAGGCAGAACCGTAGGTGACATCCGCAGCACGGATCGGCGTTCCCGTGGGGTCGCGGACGAGGCGAGTTCCCTCTTCCCACATGGTGTGGGAGAGCGACTCGACCGGGTCCGGGTTGTTGCCGTTGTAGAGGTCGCGGAAGAGCACGATGCCGGGAAGCGGCATGGCGACGAGGGCTCCGATGAGGGAGTTGCGGAACAGCTTGCGGCGGCTGAAGCCTGACTCCTCGTTCGCCTGCGCGAAGACCTCGACCGCTCGCGAGCGAGTGGCGGGGGAGCCCTTGCCCGGGTGGCGGGCCTCGGCCATCTCGTGGTCGGCCATGAGGTACTTGGACCAGGCGACCGTGCCGATGCCGATGGCGAGCATCGCGAGTGCGATGCCGATGCCCAGGAACATGTTGTTCAGGCGGACGGTTGAGATGTCCTCGCGGCTGATCGGCCACACGAAGTAGGCGACGACAGCGAAGATGCTGGCGAGTGCCGAGAACACGAACAGCGCGACGAGGAGGCGCTCGGTGCGCTTCGCCTGCGCGGGGTCCGCGTCAGTGATCCGGTCGCGGTGCGCCGGCATGCCAGGGTTCTCGAAGCCGTCCTTGGGAAGGATCGCGGTCCCGATGTGAGGCGCCCGCTCCGACGAAGGAGCAGTGCGAAGCTCTCCGCCGTGTTCGCCATCAGCCATGGTGATCCCTTTCTGGGTGTGTCTGTTCAGCTGCAGTAAGTCGTTTGGACCCGGGCCGGGTTTCTTCCGGCACTAGTTCGGTCGAGTGGCGATCCAGACCGCCATCGCGACGCCTGCGCCGATTCCGAAGATCCAGATGAAGAGGCCCTCGGAGACTGGACCGAGCGATCCGAGGCTGTTGCCGCCGATCGTGCCGGTGACCTCGGTCTGCCAGCGAATCGCCGTGATGATGTCGGCCTTGTCCTGGGGGGTGAGGTTCGCGTCGTTGAAGACGGGCATGTTCTGCGGGCCCGTGATCATCGCCTCGTAGAGGTGGACGGGCTCGACCGTCATGAGCTCGGGCGCGAACTTCCCTTCGGTGAGGGCACCGCCAGCGCCTGCGACGTTGTGGCACATGGCGCAGTTGATGCGGAACAGCTCTGCTCCACGTGCTGCATCGCCATCGGCCTGCAGGTACTTCTCGTCGGGGACGGCGGGGCCGGGGGCCAGGGAAGCGACGTAGTCGCCGAGGTCCGAGATGCCCTGCTCGTCGAACTGGACGGGCTTGGCGGGGGCCTGGGCGGCGTTGGCCTGCATGGGCATGCGACCGGTGCCGACCTGGAAGTCGACCGCAGCGGCACCGACGCCGATGAGGCTGGGGCCGTTCTCGGTGCCCGCGGCGTTCATCCCGTGGCAGGTGGCGCAGTTGGCACCGAAGAGCGCCGCGCCGTTCTCGATGTCTGCGGCGCTTGCAGGAGCCACGTCCTCGGCTGCAGCAGCCGTGGTTGCGGTGTCGATCGCGGTGTACGCGCCGCCGGTCAGCAGGAGGCCTGCGCCGAGGAGAGCCGCGGTGGCGAGGGGGGTGCGGCGGCGAGCCGTCTTGCGGGTCGCCGTCTTCGCAGTCCGTGGTTTGGTCGTTCGGAACATTGGTGTGTTCTCCAGGATCGGGCTACGAGAAGTAGGGCAGCAGGTAGATGACGAAGAAGAGCGCAACCCAGACCACGTCGACGAAGTGCCAGTAGTAGGAGATGCCCAGCGCGCTGCTGACCTCGCGAGTTCCCATGCGGCGGGCAGAGTACATGCGGCCGATCACGAGGAGGAACGTGACGAGTCCGCCGGTCACGTGCAGGCCGTGGAAGCCGGTCGTCATGTAGAAGGCGCTCGTGAACGCGTTCAGGTTGAGGACGTAGCCCTCGCTGACGAACGTGGCGTACTCCCAGACCTGGCCTGCGACGAAGATGCCTCCGAGCAGGACGGTGAGGTAGAACCACTCGATCGCGCCCCAGTTCTTGGGGCTCTTGCCGGTGGCGCGGGCCTGCTCGCGCTCAGCCGCGAACGTGCCGAACTGGCACGTGAACGACGAGCTGACGAGGATCAGCGTGTTGATGGTGGCGAAGGGCACGTTCAGCGCACTGTGGCCTTCGGCGAACTGCTCTGGCGCCATAGAGCGCAGAGTGAAGAAGATCGCGAAGAGCCCAGCGAAGAACATCACCTCACTACCGAGCCAAACGATGACGCCGATGGCAGTCGTATTGGGGCGATGGACCGTGTGCACGGCCTGAGCGGTGGTTGCAGCAGTCACCTGACCATTATGACCGATTTCCCAGGTTCCCGAGACAACGCACGGCGTACCGGCGGGTCGCGTCCGATTAGGTGTGCCTGGGTGGTGGACGGCTATCGTTTCCTGCATGACATCGACCGAGACCTGGCCCGGATTGCTCGAGAAGCTCCTTGGCGGTGATGACCTCAGCGTCGCGCAGGCCACGTGGGCCATGCGCCAGGTCATGAGCGGCGACGTCAGCGAAGCGCGTCTCGCTGCGTTCCTGGTCGCCCTCCGCGCGAAAGGCGAGACGGTCGAGGAGGTCGTCGGGTTCCGTGATGCGATCCTCGAGCACGCCGTGCCGCTCGAGGTGCCCCCGCTTGCGCTGGACATCGTCGGCACCGGCGGCGACATGGTCGGGACCGTGAACGTCTCGACGATGGCGTCGATGGTCTGCGCCGGCGCGGGGGTCCCCGTCGTGAAGCACGGGGGTGGAGCGTCGAGCGCGAAGTCCGGGTCCAGCGACGTGCTCTCGGCTCTTGGCGCAGTCCACACGGCCGACCCTGTTCGAGTGGGACGCATCTTCGAGGAGGTCGGACTCACCTTCGTCTACGCCGCGCAGTTCCACCCGGGGTTCCGCCACGCCAAGAAGGTGCGCGGTGAGCTCGGGGTTCCCACGGTCTTCAACCTGCTCGGCCCCCTCACGAATCCCGCTCGCCCCGAGGCATCGGCCGTTGGGGTCGCCCGCCAGGCCGCCATTCCGCTGATTACCGGGGTCTTCCGCACCCGCGGCGCCACCGCTCTGGTCTTCCGGGGCGACGACGGCCTCGACGAGCTGAGCGTCACCGGCTACAGCCACGTCTGGGAGGTGTCGAACGGGGCGATCACCGAACACGATCTCCACCCACGGGACGTGGGCCTCGGCACCTACGACATGCAGGAGCTCCTCGGCGGTCTGCCTGAGGAGAACGCGGCCATCGCCCGCGCTGTGCTTTCCGGGAAGCAGCACGGCGCCGTCCGAGACATCGTGCTGCTCAACGCGGCCGCGGGCCTCGTGGCCTATGACCTCGCAGTGACGCCCGAAGCGGCAGAGCGGCCGCTCCGAGAGCGCCTCGCGGCGCGCATTGCCGACGCGGCCACAAGCATCGACTCCGGACGAGCGATCGAGACGCTTGATGCCTGGGTGGCGGCGACACGCTCCGCGTGAAGCCAGTCGCCGATCGGCGCAGCGGGACAGCAGAGTGAGCAACGCGACGACGCCGCACCAGGACAGACCGAGGCCCTCAGCAGCGAACTGCTGAGGGCCTCGGTCGTCGGGAATCGCCCAGGGCGCTACTTGACGTCCTCGTCAACCCAGTCGAGGGTCTTCGAGACGGCCTTCTTCCAGTTCCGGTAGAGACGCTCGCGCTCTTCCTCCGGCATCTGCGGCGTCCAGCGCTTGTCTTCCTGCCAGTTGGCGGACACCTCGTCCAGGTCCTTCCAGAATCCGACTGCGAGCCCAGCGGCGTAGGCCGCACCGAGCGCGGTCGTCTCCGTGACGACGGGGCGCACGACATCCGTGTTCAAGATGTCCGCCTGGAACTGCATGAGCGTGTCGTTCGCGACCATGCCGCCGTCGACCTTCAGCTCCGCGAGCGGCACGCCGGAGTCCGCGTTCGATGCCTCGAGGACGTCGCGGGTCTGGTATGCCGTGGATTCGAGGGCCGCACGAGCGATGTGGTTCTTGTTCACGAAGCGCGTGAGGCCGACGATGGCGCCGCGTGCGTCAGGTCGCCAATACGGGGCGAAGAGCCCGGAGAACGCCGGGACGATGTAGGTGCCGCCGTTGTCCTCGACCTTGCTCGCCAGCTCTTCGATCTCCGGAGCCGAGTTGATGAGCCCCAGGTTGTCGCGCAGCCACTGCACCAGCGAACCGGTCACGGCGATCGAGCCTTCGAGGGCGTAGACGGGAGCCGCGTCGCCGAGCTTGTAGCAGAGCGTCGTGAGCAGTCCGTTCTCGGACTTCACGATCTTCTCGCCGGTGTTGTAGATGAGGAACGACCCCGTGCCGTACGTGTTCTTCGCCTCTCCTGAGGTGAAGGCGGTCTGGCCGAACGTGGCCGCCTGCTGGTCGCCGAGGATGCCGGAGATCGGCACCTCGCGCAGCAGTGACTGCGTGCTGGCGTGGCCGTACACCTCGGAGGAGGACTTGATCTCCGGGAGCATCGACGCGGGAACCCCGAAGGCGTCGAGGATCGACTGATCCCAGGCGAGCGTCTCGAGGTCCATGAAGAGCGTGCGGGAGGCATTCGTGACGTCGGTGACGTGGACGCCTCCGTCGACGCCGCCGGTGAGGTTCCAGAGCACCCAGCTGTCAGTCGTGCCGAAGACGAGGTCGCCTGCCTCGGCGCGCTCCCGTGCACCTTCGACGTTCTCCAGGATCCAGACGATCTTGGTTCCGGAGAAGTACGTGGCGAGGGGGAGCCCGACGGTGTCCTTGAAGCGCTCGACGCCGCCCTCGGCCGCGAGCCGGTCGACGATGGGCTGCGTGCGCGTGTCCTGCCACACGATGGCGTTGTAGACGGGTTCCCCGGTGGTCTTGTCCCAGACGACGGCGGTCTCGCGCTGGTTCGTGATGCCGATCGTCGCGATGTCGTGCCTGGTGATGTTCGCCTTCGAGAGCGCCTGGCCGATGACCTCGCGGGTGTTGTTCCAGATCTCCTTGGGGTCGTGCTCGACCCAGCCGGCCTTGGGGAAGATCTGCTCGTGCTCGAGCTGACCCGTCGACACGATCGACCCGGAGTGGTCGAAGACGATGGCTCGCGAGGAGGTGGTTCCCTGGTCGATGGCGATGACGTACTTGCTCACGGAGTGACTCCCTTGTCAGAGGTGGTGATGTGCCAGCGGTGAAAAACGCGATGCGGGACTGGCGCGAGCATCGCTGGTGGTGTCCTGCAGACAGTTTCGGGGCCGGAACTGTGAAGACTCCGGCCCTGAAAGCGTCGTGGTTGCCCTGTGGGTGCTAGGCGCCGAAGGCGGAAGCTGCGGCAGGCAGGATCGCCGTGCCGACGAGGCCGGCGAGCACACCGCCGATGATCGGTCCCACGATCGGAACCCAGGAGTAGCTCCAGTCGCTGCCGCCCTTGCCCTTGATGGGAAGGAAGGCGTGCGCGAGGCGCGGTCCGAGGTCACGGGCTGGGTTGATGGCGTAGCCGGTCGGGCCACCGAGGCTCGCACCGATGGCCACCACGACGATCGCGACGGCGAGCGGCGCGAGGTTTCCGAGGCTGCCCATGTCGGGCGCGGTCGAGTCCGTGTTCGCCATCGAGAAGGCCGGGAAGTTCTGGAACGCGATGACGGCGAGGACCAGGACGAACGTCGCGATGATCTCGGTCACGGTGTTCCAGCCGAGGCTGCGCTTGGCCGGACCCGTCGCGAAGACCGCGAGCTTCGAGCCCGCATCCGGTTCATCGTCGAAGTGGAGCTTGTAGGCGAGCCAGACGACGACGGCACCCAGGATGGCGCCGATGAGCTGGGCGACGATGCGCAGCCCGACCTCGGCGACGTCCACGGAGCCGCCGGTGACGACGGTGTTGGCCGCGAGTCCCAGCGTCACTGCTGGGTTGAGGTGGCCGCCTGACGCCGCTGACGAGAGCACGCCGATGAAGACGGCGAAGCCCCAGCCGAAGTTGATGAGAAGCCAGCCGCCGCCGTTGCCCTTCGTGTCTTTGAGGACGACGTTGGCGACGACACCGCAACCGAGGAGGACGAGCACTGCGGTGCCCACCAGCTCGGCCAAGAAGATCGATCCTAGATCCACGGGATTGCCTTTCTGGGAAGTTTGATACGGGGCGAGCCCGTGCCGCGATTGAGCGGTTCCTCACCCTAGGCACAGGAACAACTCCGACGCGCGTGTTACGGGCGAATTTCCCGAATTGTGACCCGCCGTCGGCACTAGGCTGAGCGTGGCTGCAATGCTGCTGCCGAAATCTCGTCGAGAGGATGATCGTGAAGAAGCTGATCAACGATCCGAAGGACGTTGTCAAGGAAGCGCTCGAGGGTATGGCGCTCGCCCACGCGGATATTCTCCGGGTGGCCCCTGAGCCCGCATTCCTCGTGCGAAACGACGCACCGGTGGAGGGCAAGGTCGGGATCGTCTCCGGCGGCGGCTCCGGGCACGAGCCCATGCACGGCGGGCTGGTCGGGTACGGGATGCTCGACGCCGCAGTCCCAGGGCCGGTCTTCACCTCGCCGACGCCTGACCCCATCCTCGAGGCCACGAAGGCCGTAGACGCCGGTCGGGGCGTGCTCCACATCGTCAAGAACTACACCGGCGACGTCCTGAACTTCGAGACGGCCTCCGACCTTGCGCTGGCTGAGGATATCGAGGTGCGCACGGTCCTCGTGGATGACGACGTCGCAGTGAAGGACTCGCTCTACACGGCCGGGCGGCGCGGGGTCGCTGGCACGGTGCTCGTGGAGAAGGTCGCCGGGGCAGCGGCAGAGCGTGGAGACGACCTCGACACCGTCGCAGAGCTCGCGACCAGGGTCAACGCGAACACGAGGTCCATGGGCGTCGCACTCTCGGCCTGCACCGTGCCGCACGCTGGCGAGCCGAGTTTCGATCTCGCCGAGGATGAGATCGAGATCGGGATCGGCATTCACGGAGAGCCTGGTCGCGCGCGAATCGCGATCGAGCCTGCGGATGCGATTGTCGACCGGCTGCTCACCCCGATTCTCGAGGATCTGCCATTCGCCTCCGGCGATAATGTGCTGCTGTTTGTCAATGGAATGGGCGGCACCCCGGAAATCGAGCTCTACATCGTGTTCCGTCGCGCCGCGCAGGTACTCAAGGAACACGGAATTACGGTAACCAGGCACCTTGTCGGGAACTTCACGACATCGCTCGAGATGCAAGGCTGCTCGATCAGCGTTCTCAGACTCGACGACGAACTCACGGCATTGTGGGATGCACCGGTGCACACAGCGGCACTTCGGTGGGGAAGGTAGAACATGACACTCGACGGAAACTGGGCGAGGCGCTGGGTGGAGCTCTCCGCCACCTCGATGGCCGAGAATCGCACTGAGCTCATCCACCTGGATCGCAACATCGGCGATGGCGATCACGGGGAGAACATGGATCGCGGATTTCAGGCCGCGCTCGGGAAGCTCTCCTCACTGGAGGCGGATGCGACGCCGGCCGACGTGCTGAAGCTGCTCGCGACGACGCTGATCTCCACGGTCGGCGGAGCGGCAGGCCCGCTGTATGGGACGGCGTTCCTGAAGGGCGCTGTCGCGCTCAAGGGCAAGCCAGAGCTGGAGCCCGGGGACGTGGCGGCCTTCGTCGAGGCGGCCTCGGCAGGGTTGCAGCAGCGTGGCAAGGCGCAGCCGGGCGACAAGACCATGGTCGACGCCTGGGCTCCCGCAGCTTCAGCCGCGAGCAAGGCGGCCGCCGCTGGCGACGACGGCGTCTCGGTGCTCAGGGCTGCGGCGTTCGCGGCGGTAGAGGGCGCGGCGGCCACGGAGCCGCTCGTCGCAAGGAAGGGCCGAGCGAGCTACCTGGGGGAGCGAAGCGCCGGGCACCGGGATCCGGGCGCGCAGTCGACCGCCTACCTTCTGGGCGCGGCTGTCGAGGCGGCTTCATGACGGTCGGCATCGTCGTCGTGTCACATTCTGCTCGGATCGCGGAGGGGCTCGTCGAGCTTGCGGCTCAGATGGCCGAGGAAGTGACGATCGTCGCTGCCGGCGGCACCGAGGACGGCCGCATCGGCACGAGCTTCGAGCTCATCGAACGCGCCGTCGCGACGGCGCAGTCCGGTGGGGGAGTTGCGGTCTTCACCGACCTCGGCTCCGCCGTCCTCACCGCCGAGACGGTGCTCGAGATGCTCGACGACGACGCCGGGGACGTGCGCCTGGTGGACGCGCCGCTCGTGGAGGGCACGGTCGCTGCCGCTGTCGCGGCGGCCGGCGGGGCCTCGCTCGACGCCGTGACGCGGGCGGGGGAGTCGGCCTGGCAGAGGCGCGGTGGCGAGGATGATGCGTCGGCAACAGCTGCAGCAGAGGAGTCGGCACCATCGGCCGTCGATGAGGCCGCGGCTCCCCGCGTGAGCACCAAGGTCGAGATCGTCAACGAGCAGGGACTCCATGCACGGCCCGCGGCACAGCTGGTGTCCGTGGCAGGGAAGTTCGATGCGCAGATCACGATCGGCGGGGCCGACGCCGAGAGCCTGCTCCGGATCATCTCCCTCGGGGCGTCGAAGGGGCAGCAGATCGAGGTCTCGGCAACGGGCGCGGATGCCGAGCAGGCCGTCAGCGAGATCGCGGCGCTCATCAGCTCCGGCTTCGGAGAAGCCTGATTCCCGCCGGAATGCAGGGCGAGGCCCCGCCGCGTCGGAGAGCATTCCGCGCGGCGGTGGCTCAGCCTTCGGTAGAATCAACGCGAGGCGGCGGGACACCCCGCCGCACGCGGCCACCAGGGAGCTCACCGTCATGACCGTCTTCATCATCATCGGAGCGATCGGCCTGGGACTTCTGGTCTTCTCGCTCTTCTTCGGGGAAGTCCTCGACGTCGATGCTGGCGGGCTGCTCTCCGTTCCCGGCCTGGCCGTCGCGCTCGTCGTCTTCGGCGCCTCGGGCGCCATCACCGACAGCATGGGCCTGCCGCAGTTCTGGGCCTACATCGTCGCGATCGTCATCGGCCTCATCGCCTACGTCGGTTCGTCGCTGCTCGTCCGCAACCTGTCGAGAAGCAGCGACGGCGTGCCCCGGGACGTCACGGGAGACACCGGCACGGCGATGTCCAAGATCACGATCTCAAGCGGAGAGGTCGCGCTCGATGGGTCCCACGAGATCGAGCGGCGCCTCGCGTTCGCCGACGGTGAGATCGAGCAGGGCGCGCGCATCCGCGTCGTGCAGCACCTCGGCTCGCGCGTCAAAGTCGAACGCGAATCCATCTGATCGGCAGTCGCCCAGCTGGCCGACTCCCTGCGCCGTCGGGCGCCTCATGACCACAGCATGACCACCCACGACCTCCACGACAGGAAATCGACCATATGGACTTGATAACTGCCAACGTCACTGTGATCGGCGTCATCGCGATCATCATCGCGCTGCTCGCCCTCGGAGTGTTCATCGCGTCGCGCATCCGACGCGTCCCGCCGAACGAGGCGCTCATCATCGTCGGTCGCGGCGCCGGTCAGAAGGCGCAGAGCGACATGACGGGGCAGCGCGTCGTCATCGGCGGCCGCACCTTCGTGTGGCCCATCCTGCAGCAGGGCTTCGCCCTCTCGCTCGAGCAGCGTCAGATCGGCATCCAGGTCGAGGGCGTCGACAAGAACCGAATCAAGATCGCCATCAAGGCCTCCATCAACTTCAAGGTGTCCGGCACCGAGGAAGGCGTTCGCCGTGCGGCCCAGCGCTTCCTCGACCAGCAGGAGGCCCTCACGGACATCATCCGCGAGTCGCTCGAGGGCTCGCTGCGCTCCATCGTCGGAGACATGACGATCGAGCAGATCATCTCCGACCGCAAGAGCCTCTCCGACCGAGTCGTGTCGGAGACGAAGGCCGACCTCATCGAGCAGGGCCTGCAGGTCGACCTCCTCAACATCTCCGACATCTCGACCCCAGGCAGCGACTACCTGCAGAACCTCGGGCGTTCCGAGTCCGCTCGTGCGCGACAGGTCGCAGAGGTCAGCGAGGCGGAGGCCGCTCGAGTTTCCGAGTTCGCCAAGATCGAGGCATCCGAGCGCATCGCGGAACGTGAGAAGGAACTCCGACTGCGCCAGGCATCGATCAAGGCCGAGACCGACCGAGCGAACGCAGAAGCTGAAGCCGCCGGTCAGTTCGCGCGCGCCGAGCAGGACCGCCTCGTCGCCCAGCAGGAGCGCGAGGCGCTCATCGAGCAGGCCCTCGTGACCCAGGAGCGACTCGACATCGAGATCCGCAAGCCTGCAGAGGCCGACGCCTACGCGAAGGTCCAGCAGGCCAACGCCATCCGCGACACCGAGAACGCGGCGACCGACGCCGAGGTCTACAAGCGCACACGCACGGCAGAGGCCAACAAGGTCGCCGCCGTCCAGGACGCCGAGGCCGCCGCCGCTGCCGTGCGGTACTCCGGTGAAGCCGACCGTGACCGCCAGATCGCGCTCGCAGCCGGTATCCGCGCCGAGGGTGACGCTCGCGCCGCTGCGATCCAGGCCGAGGGTCTCGCCGAGGCTGCCGCGACCGACGCCAAGGCGCAGGCGCTGCAGAAGTACGGCGAGGCTGCCATCGCGCAGGAGATCATCTCACGCCTCCCGGAGATCGTCCGCGCCGCGGCCGATCCCATCAGCAACATCGAGAAGCTCACCGTCATCTCGACGGACGGCGCCAGCGCCGTCACGAAGACGGTCGGCTCCGTGCTCGGCGAGGGCACCGAGGTGCTCAAGACCCTCACGGGCATCGACCTGCAGCAGCTGGTCGGCTCGTTCTCGAAGCAGGGCGGCATGAACCCGACCGGCGCGACGAGCGACACGACTCCCGGGGTCTGACCGACCGCGAGACACGCAGCACCGTTCCCGAGACGGGGCGGCCCCAACGGGCCGCCCCGTCTCGTCGTCTGCGGCGGCTACACTGACCCGCGTGAGCGCCGCCCCCCTCGAAGATTCCCCGTCGATCTCTCTCGCCGCGTTTCGGCCCAGCCAACGCGAGGTGCTCAGTCGACTCGTCCCGACGCTCGTGGCTGTTGGCCTCGTCATGTTCTTCGGCTTTGCGCTGCTCACCGAGGTCGGTCGAGTGCAGCTCGATCAGCGCGGCTTCCTGCCGCTGCTCCTCGGCTGGCTGGCGATGCTCCTGCTGTGCATCCTGGGTGCAGTCGCGGCGCTCGCCGCCGAGCGGGGAGTATCGACCGGGCTGCATTCCTACACGCGCCGGAGGGTGCTTCCGCTCGCGATCGGCCATTCGATCCTCGCCGCAGCCGGTGCGACGTTCTGCAGCTTCTGGATCTCCGGTGGCGCCTACGACCTGCTCACGGTCATGACGTGCACCTTCGTGCTCACGCTCCTGTTCACGGCCTCCGTGCTGGTGCCGGCATACCTGACCGGTTTCGCGAAGGCGGAGGCCGACCGCTCCTAGAGCAGCACCTGCGGGGAGATCTCGACCGTCTGCTCGGGGGGAAGCCCGAATTGCGCGGCAGGGGACGAGGCTCCGCGGGACATGAGCACGAAGAGCTTGGCGCGCCACCTGGCCATACCGCTCGCGTGCCCCGGCCGGAGGGCGATCCGCGACAGGAAGAAGATCGCGCTCTCGTTGTCGAACTGCGAGACCGTGCCCGCGAGGCGGGCGTCCCGGAGGGAGAGGGGGACATCGCGCCGGTCGAGGAACCCGTACGTCAGCGTGATGTGCACGAGTCCCTCCGGGGCCGGCCCGATGTCGTCGATGGTGCAGCGCCGGCGTTCCGGGATGTGGGGCACGTCCGCGGTCGCGACTCGCACGAGCAGCACGTGCTCGTGGAGGGCGTGGTTGACGCGTGTGTTGAGCCGAAGCGCCAGGGGAGCCGTGCGCGCCCCGCCGTGCGGATAGACGGCCCAACCCGGCACGCGGGTCGGCTGGTCCAGGAGCAGGCGGCGCATGAGCTCCTGCAAGGTGCCCTCGAGGCGCTCCCGTCGTCCGGTGACGATCTCGCGACCGCGTTTCCAGGTGAGCATGGTCAGGATGAGGGCGCCGGCCAGAACGAGCGGCAACCAGCCGCCTGCGAAGAACTTCACGAGCCCCGACACGAAGAAGGCGAGCTCGAGGACGACGATGGGGACCGTCACGAGGAGCACTCGGTACCAGGGCCACTCCCACACGAGCCGCAAGTACACGATGAACAGCGAGGAGGTGAGCAGGAACGTGGTGGTCACCGCCAGGCCGTACGCGGCCGCCAGGTTCTCCGAGTTCCGGAACCCGAGGACGACGCCGATGATCAGCACGAGCAGGAGCAGCGAGACGACCGGGATGTAGATCTGCCCGATGGACGCGCGAGAGGTGTGCTTGACCGTGAGATTCGGGAGGAAGCCGAGCCGCATGGCCTGCCTCGCGACCGAGAAGGTGCCGGAGATGACGGACTGCGAGGCGATGACCGTCGCGAGCGTCGCAAGGCCGATGAGGGGGAACACGGCCCAGGTGGGCGCCATCCGGAAGAACGGGTTGTCGATGGCTGACGGATCCTCGATCACGAGGGCGCCCTGTCCGAGGTAGCAGATCGTCAGGGCCGGGAAGACGACGAAGAGCCAGGCCTTCGAGATGGGGGAGCGGCCGAAGTGGCCGAGGTCCGCATAGAGCGCCTCCGCTCCGGTGACGGCCAGCACGACAGCGCCGAGGGCGACGCCAGCGATGAGCGGTTCGCCGATGATGAAGGCGATGGCGTGGTGCGGGGAGAACGCCGCCAGGATCTCGGGATGCGCCAGGATGTGGGGGATGCCGAGGCACGCGAGGGTGATGAACCAGATCAGCATGATCGGCCCGAAGAGACGACCGATGCCGCCTGTGCCGAACCGCTGCAGCGCGAAGAGTCCGACGAGCACGGCGAGCGCGATGGGAACCACGAGCGCCTCGGTGCCGGGAAGCGCGATCTCGAGTCCTTCGACCGCGGAGAGGACAGAGACGGCCGGGGTGATGACGCTGTCCCCGAAGAACAGGGCGGCGCCGATGATGCCGACTAGGGTCGTCGCGGCCATGGCGCGCCTGGACCCGCGGAGTCGACGCCCGATCAGGGTAGAGAGGGCGAGGATGCCGCCCTCGCCCTCGTGATCGGCCCGGAGCACGAACAGCACGTACTTGACGGTCACGAGCAGCGTCACGGCCCAGATGATGAGCGAGATGAGTCCGTACACGTGCGCGATGCTGGGCTGCACGACGCCGTCGTGCTCCGAGAACACCGCCCGCAGTGCGTACAGGGGGCTCGTGCCGATGTCGCCGAAGACGATGCCGATGGCGGCGACGCCGACCGCCGAGCGGGCGAGGAGGGTGCCGCTTGTGCGGGGGTGAGAGGCGGCGGCGGCCTCGGTTCGCGCAGTGCGCAGATCGTGCATGCGACCAATGTAGACCCGGTAGTCGAGGTTCCTGAGCCACCACTAGAATTCGTGGGTTCGGCATCGACCAGCATCGAGGGGGTTCCGGTGACCAGCAGGGCTATCCAGACCGAAGCGCAGCATCCACGTGGCGACGAGACGGGCGACGGCGGCCTCCGGCGTGGGCTCAAGTCCCGCCACCTGCAGCTGCTCGCCATCGGCGGGGCCATCGGAACGGGGCTCTTCCTCGGCTCGGGGACGACGATCAGTCTCGCGGGCCCCTCGATCATCTTCGTGTACGCGATCGTCGGGTTCGCGCTCTTCTTCGTGATGCGCGCGCTGGGGGAGCTGCTGCTCTCCAACCTCGGCTACAAGACCTTCGGGGATGTCGCCGCTGACCTCATCGGGCCCTGGGCCGGGTACGTGGTCGCCTGGACGTACTGGCTGGCATGGGTCATCACGGTCATCGCCGACATCGTGGCGATCACCGGGTACGTGGCGTTCTTCAACGACGACATCCCTGCCTGGGCGCCGGCGATCGCGACGGCCGTCGGCCTGCTCCTCCTCAACCTGCAGCCCGTGAAGGCGTTCGGTGAGACGGAGTTCTGGTTCGCGATCATCAAGGTCGTCGCGATCCTCGCCCTGATCGCCGTCGGCATCGTCCTGCTCGTGACCGGGTTCACGAGCGCGGACGGCGTGACGGCGTCCGTCTCCCACCTCTGGGATCAGGGCGGCATGTTCCCGTTCGGGATCAGCGGCTTCATCCTGGGATTCCAGATGGGAGTCTTCGCCTTCGTCGGCATCGAGCTCGTCGGAACGGCTTCAGCCGAGGCTGAGGACCCGGAGAAGAACCTGCCGAAGGCCATCAACTCGGTGGTCGTTCGCATCCTCGTCTTCTACGTCGGCGCCCTGGTCATCATCATGTCGGTCACTCCGTGGAACCTGATCGAGCCCGGAGTGAGTCCCTTCACGTCCATGTTCGAGCTCATCGGCTTCCCGGCCGCGGCGATCGTCGTGAACCTGGTGGTGCTCACGTCTGCCGCCTCGAGCGCCAATTCCGGCTTCTACTCGTCGACGCGGATGCTGTACGGCCTCGCGAAGGACGGCCAGGCCACGCGGAGGTTCGGGCTCCTGAACGCGCGCGGCGTGCCGACTCAGGGCGTCTTCTTCACGACCGCGTTCCTGTTCGCGGCCCTCCCGGTGCTGGCTCTCGGTGACAACGTCATGGCGGCCTTCACCGTGGTGACCTCGGTGAGCTCGCTGAACTTCATCGCGACTTGGACGTTCATCCTGATCAGCTACCTCATGTTCCGGAAGAAGCGTCCCGAGCTCCATGCGGCCTCGAAGTTCAAGATGCCGGGTGGACGCTTCATGCCGTGGGTCGTGCTGGCGTTCTTCGCGTTCATCCTGGTTGCGCTGTTCCTGGGCGAGGACACGCGCGCGGGCCTCATCGTCCTGCCCTTCTGGTTCCTGGGCCTCGGGCTGATGTGGCGGTTCGTGATCAGCAAGCGGGTCGCGCGCGCCAGAGCGGAAGAGCACTCACCGTCTCAGTCGGAGAACGCCTGACCGCGCGCGCCGACGATGGACCTCAGCATCGAGCGGAGGATCCCGAAGAACCCGAGGAGACCGATCACGGCGCCGAGCAGGTTGAAGAGCTCCAGGCCAGGAGCCAGTGTCGGACCGCCTCCGGCGACCACGAGCACGATCGCGAGGATCACCGCGGTCAGCGCGACGGCGGTGTCGATTCCCCGGCTCACCAGCCCGCCGAGCCAGCTGCGGTCCTGGCGGTCGGAGAACGGACTCACTCGCACGCTCAACTCGCCGTCCTCGAGCTTCGAGACGATCGTGTCGATGCGGTTCGGCATGCGCGCCGCGTACGCGGCAGCGACCGCGGCCTTCGCCTGAGCGGTGCCGATGACCCGCTTGAGGGCGAGCAGCTGCTTCAGCAACTCCGGCACGAACGGCAGCGCTCGCTGCACGAAGTCGAAGTCGGGCTCTATCACCCGAAGGCAGCCCTCAAGCGTCGCGAAGCTGCGGAAGGCGGACGCCAAGGTGGAGGGAAGTGCCAGGTGGTGCTTCCGGATGACGTCGAGCATCATCGTGAAGATCGATCCCTCCCCGCGCGGCCAGTGCTGGACCGAGGTGAGCGCTATCCCGATGTCGTGTCGGAACGCGTCGACGTCGAGGTCCTCCGGCGCATCCACGATGAGCAGGAGCGCATCGGCCGCGGAAACGTCGTCGTCGCTCGCCGCAGCGAGGAGGAAGGCCGCGAGATGTTCGCGCTGGCTTCGCTGGACGATACCGATCGCCCCGAAGTCGATCAGGCCGAGCGAGCCGTCATCCCGGATGAACACGTTCCCCGGATGCAGGTCCGCGTGGAAGACGCCGTAGACGAGGATCTGCTCGATCACCGTCTCCATGAGCGTCTGAGCGAGGTCATGGCGTGCTTCCTGGCCGAGCGCGCCGAGCCGCTCGTCCGCTGAGCTCAGCGGGCTGCCGTCCATGACATCCATCGTCAGCACCCTGCGCGTGCTCGCCGCAGCGTAGACGGAGGGGATGGCGATCTCCTGCAACCTCGGCGACCCCGCGTGGATGTCGCGCATCGTGCTCTCGATCATGTGCACGTTGCGGGCCTCGACCCGGTAGTCCAGCTCTTCAGCGAGCGTGGTCGTGAAGCCGGCAGCCATCGCGGAGAGGCGCATCTCCTTGCCGAGTGCCGTATGGGTCTCCGCACGGTCGGCGAGGCGCCCGATGATGTCGACGTCGGCCTCGACCTGCGCCCGCGCGTCAGGTCGCTGGACCTTGACGACCACGGGGGTGCCGTCGACCAGGCGGGCGCGATGCACTTGAGCGACGGAGGCCGCGGCCAGGGGAGTGGAGTCGATCTCACCGAACACGGTGTCCAGCGGCACCCCGAGCTCGCTCTTGAGCACCGCTTCGATCTCGGGCCATGGCACGGTCGTGGCGTTCGACTGCAGCCGAGCGAGGGCGGACAGGTAGGGCTCGGGCACGAGGTCTCGCCTCGTCGAGAGCACCTGGCCGAGCTTGACGAAGGTGACGCCTGCGTTGTTGATCGTCGTGACCAGCGCGTCCGCTCGCTGCTGCGCGGTCGTGCGCCCCTCGGTGGCAGGGCTCCGGCGTCCGTGCAGGAGCCACCCTGCGCCGTCGCGCGAGGCGATCGTGAGGATCTGCAGGTACCGCTTCGTGCGGCTCCGGCGGCGGATCGCGGAGCGCACGAGCTCGATCGGGTTGGGGAAGGCCCTCGTCGGGATCGTGGCCTCGAGGGCCACGAGGATCAGCACGCCGAGCGCGAAGATCCACGAGACGGCCAGGAGGACGACAACGACGACGACCGTGAAATTGGTCTCCCCGTCTTCGAGCTGGTCGACGCCCGTCTCGCGGATGATCCAGTTGCCGAACGGGATCGAGGCGACCACGACGAGCGCGCCGACGATGATCGAGCGGATGTAGCCGATCGGCACACCGAGCACCCGGCGGGCGACGAGCCCAACGAGGATGGCGGCGAGGATGGCGACGGCGATCAGCAGGGCGTTGGCGAACACGGCGCTCCTCGTGGTGTTGGGTCCCGCCCAGGCTAGCGGCAAGGCCGATCGCCGGGCCACGCCCGGGTCCGACCCGGGCCTGTCCTGCCGATCAGCCGCAACGCCGCGATGCCCAGGCGGGGACTCCCGTCAGCGCAGGTACGGGAGATGGGGAGCGGCGTCCTCGGCGAATTGACGCAGGATGCGCCGCTGCGTCTCGGCCGGATAGTCGAAGGGGAGTGCGATGACCAGCTCGTCGGCCGCGTGGATGCCAGCATCGTCGACGAGCGCCTCGGCGATCTGCTCGCCAGATCCGTGCGCGACGCGCCCGAATTGGAAAGGCAGCGGCCCCTCGCCGACATTCGCTGCCCGCTCGGCGTCGCGCTCGAGCAGCCATTCCAGCTCAGCACGTTCGGTCGCCGAGTCGAAGGGCGCGATGGCGCGACTCACGGACGCGAAGGAGGGGGAGGAGCGCACCTTGGCGTGTTCTTCGCGGTACGTGCGAATCGACTGGGCCTGGGTGTCCTCGAAGCCGAGCTCGCCGATTTCCGTGTTGAGTGTCGAAAGCTGGAGCCGGAGGCCGCGTGCGCCGGCCTTCTTCGCGCTGGTGCCGCCGCCGGCGCCGTAGGCGACACGGTCCCGCAGTCCCGGACTGTGCGGCTGCACGGTGAGCTCAGCACCTGCCTTGGCAAACGAGAGATCCGTTTCGGCCGTCGCGACCGTGCGTCCCTCGAGCGCCGTGAGCAGGCTCGAGAGCCGAGCGTCGACGAGCGCCCTGATGTCATCGCCCTCGATCGCTCCAAACGCCTGCGAGAACGTCGACTCCGTGGCCGCGTACCCGGAACTCAGTCCGAGCTCGAGCCGGCCCTCCGAGAGCAGGTCGAGCGTCGCGGCGTCCTCCGCGAGCCTCACGGGCTGCTCGAATCGCAGGGGAGTGACGCTCGTTCCGATCCGGATGCGCTTCGCGCGCTGCGAGACCGCGGCAAGGAACGTGAACGGCGAGGAGAGGTACGTCTCCAGGTGCCGGTGGCGCACATAGCCGGTGTCGTAGCCGAGGTCTTCCGCGTACTCGAAGAGCTCGAGGCCCTCCTGGAGTCCGAGCGAGGCGTTCGAGGACACTCGCGTGTGCTCGACGAAGGCCAGGAAGGAGAGGCGCTTTCGGGTGGTGGCTGCGGGGTGCGTGTCTGGCTCGCTCATGATGCCCTCAGCATCCCGCTGGCCGGGGAGCTCGAATGGCGCCTGGGTCACGCGGCGTAAAGTCCGGTAAGGCGGCGAAAGGCCTCGTCTCGCGGGCGCAGAGCACCTGCTGGAGCCCGGCGTCTATTTGTAATGTCATAATGTGCATTATCGGATGTAGTGGAACCTGGCTTGGCCTGCGCGGGTTCCGCCTCGGTGATCAAGTAGGCTGTGAGTGCACGGTGAGTACTTCGCCGTGGCTGACTTCGTGGCCTGAGCCACATCGAGATCCTGGGAGCCGACACTCGTGAGCGTTCTGATTGCCATCGGTTGCATCATCATCTTCGGCGCCGGACTCTGGTGCTACGGCCTGGCGTTCCAGGTCGACGGCGACACGCTTCGCCTTCTCGTGTTCCTGGCCGGCATCCTGCTGAACTCGCTGGCGCTCTTCATCCCGTGGCAGCTCGTGGGACAAAGCCGCAAGTAGCGACCGAAGCCTCCAGCGCGGTGTTCACCCCCAGCATCGACATCAGCGTTCGGATCAAGGCTCCAGCTGAGCTCATCTGGCAGGCGCTTGTCGATGAAGACCTGCGCGAGCTCTGGTGGGCCGATTCCGAGTTCAAGATCAAGCGCGGAGCGAAGATCACGGCACGATCACTTCGGCCCGGTAAGAAGAAACCTCGTATCACCACGGGAAACATTACCAAGATCGACGCCCCAGAGGAACTCCACTTCACGTGGAAGACCAAATCCGGCGACTTCGAGACCGATGTCGTGCTCGTCGTCGTCCAGCAGAAGGACAAGAAGAGCAAGGTGCGCGTCCTCGAGCAGGGATTCCCCCGCGGTGACTACGCCGAGATCCACGTGGCCAAGTATCGCGATGGCTGGCGCGAGCACCTCCTCCAGCTCCAGGAGCTGTTCGAGGATGGACCCGGTCGGAAGCTCGCGACGAACTCCCTCAAGAACGCCTGACGGGGTCGCTCATCGCCATTCCGCGGCGATGCTCACGAAGACGTTGTCAGAACGACCTTGTCAAAACGACGATGCCCGGACTAGGTGGTCCGGGCATCGTCGTTCGCGAATGCGGGATCTCAGACCCTAGGCCTCGGCAGCGAAGCCCGACGTGTCGCCGATGAGGCGGATGTTGTCTGCAGGAACCGGCTCGACGACGGCCTTCGTCACCTCGGCTGCGAACTCCTGCACGTTGTAGAGCTTGCCGGCCTCTTCGCGACGGGCGGCGATCGCACCGGGGTTGAGTCGGTCGAGCAGCGTGGCGGTGATCGTGCCCTCGATCATGTCGCCGGAGACGACGACGAACTCGATGCCGCGCTCAGTGAGCTCCGGAACGCGTTCGAGGAGCGCATCCTCCCCTGCTCGCTTCGAGCTGGCGACTGCCTCGTACTCGGGCATCGTCGGCGTCGTGCGGATGAAGTGCGCCTGGTGGCTCGTGACGAAGACGACACGGCCCCCGTCGCGCATGAGCTCGAGGGCGCCAGTGAGCGTCTCGACCTGCGCGTCGCGATTGAGCTTCAGCGCGTAGTCCTCGCCGAGGCCCGACTCCATGCCGCCGGAGGCGTTGAGGACAAGCACGTCGAGGCCCCCATATTCGCGCTCGATGGTCGAGAAGAGCTCCTGGCGGCTCTCGGCGTCGGTGAGGTCGGCACCGACGGCGATCGCGGTACCACCGTCGGCCGCGATCGCGTCGACGAGCTTGACGGCCCGCGCTTCCTTGTTGCGGTAGTTCACGACGACCTTGGCGCCAGCCTGCGCGAGGAACTTGACGGTGTCCGCGCCGATACCGCGGGAGGAACCCGTGACAAGCGCACGCTTGCCCTCGAGTGCTCCGGCGGCCAGCGGGTTGAGAATCTGTTCAGCCATGTGCTCGATTCTATTGGGCGTGACGAGAGCCGGGCACACTACCGTTGGGTGCATGCATCACCCGTACCTGGATGGCGCTCCCCCACGTGTCCTCGCCCACCGCGGGCTCGCGCTGCGCGCCACGGAGAACACCAGCGAGGCCTTCCGCGCCGCCCTCGACGTCGGTGCGACGCACATCGAGACGGATGCGCGAGCGTCCAGGGACGGGCGCGCAGTTCTCTGGCACGACGCGACCCTCGAGGGCTTCGACGGGAGCGATCGGAGCCTCGCCGACTCCCCGGCCGCCGAGCTGTCGCGGCTGACGTCGACCGGGCGCACTCCTGGCGCACGACTGCTGCCCCTCGATGAGGCACTCGACGCCTTCCCTCAGGCTCGGTTCAACATCGACGTGAAGTCAGCGAACGCGGTCGACGCCGTCGCCGCCGCCGTGCGACGGACGAACGCGCAGCGACGAGTCCTCGTCACGTCGTTCTCAGCTCGTCGCCTCCAGTCGACCGCGAGTCTCATTCCAGAGGCAGCGCGCGGCGCCGCGAGCTCCGCCATCGCGGCTGCGCTCGTCGGCATGTCGCTGCGGTCGCGCCGGATGCTCCATCGAGCGCTCCGGGGCGCCTCGGCGGTGCAGATTCCCGAGCGGGCCGCGGGGATCGAGCTCCTCTCCCCCACGAGGCTGCGAGCCTTCCACCGCCACGTGCCGGAAGTGCACGTCTGGACCATCAACGACCCGGCGAAGATGGCGGAGCTCCTCGACCGGGGCGTCGACGGGCTCGTGACGGACCGCGCGGATCTCGCCATCGAGGTCGTTCGAAGCCGCAGGAATGTGTGAGTTTCGAAGGAAAAGAGGAACGCGCGGGAATACCTCGGCACAATAGGACGTTGGGACGATAGAAGTAGAACCGCACTGACGAGGAGAGGAGGTCAGCAATGGCTGATCGGAGTCTGCGCGGAATGCGGCTCGGCGCACAGAGCCTGCAGAGTGATGAGGGCGTTGTCCTTGTCGACCGCCAGGTGCGAACGTACGAGACGACCCTGGGTGAGCGCTTCGCCGTCACCTTCGCCGCTGAAGCGGAGGTGCCCGAGGTCTGGGCATCGCCGAAGAGCGGCAACGAGGGTCGTCTGCTTGACGAGGGCGGCGAGCAGGTCGCCTACGAGGCGCCGGAGCAGAAGCACCAGCGCACTCACTGGGACATGCTGCTCGAGCGTCGTACGCGGGAGGAGCTCGAAGAGGTCCTCCAGGAGCGGCTCACGTTCCTGCGCTCACGGCGCGGAACCAAGGGCGCGAAAGACGTCTGACCCCCGCAGGTCGCTCAGCGAGCGACCAAAACTGTCGAAAGGGACGAGGCCTTCGGGCTTCGTCCCTTTCGTGTGTCCGGTCGCTGCGCCCCGCCTCGCGCGTCTCGGGCTGGCTGGCCTCGGCTACCGTCGCGGGATGCGCGCTGTCGCGGTGCTCGTCCGCTGCGTCTTCGAGCTCCCCGCCCCGACGAGCAGACCCAGCCCGAGCGCCGCGAGGGTGACCTCGATGCCGCGCCCGAACAGCACCGCAGGGGTGAGGCCGTCGGCAAGCGGGACATCGACGATCATCACACCCGGCTCGTACCAGGGCAGCTCGGCGAGCACCTCGCCCTCTGGCGAGTAGATAGCGCTCAAGCCGACGGTCGACGCCTGCACGATGGAGCGGCCCGTCTCCATCGAGCGCAGCCGTGCGAATGCGAGCTGCTGGGCGGGCTCGTCGGTCTTCCCGAAATCGGCGTTGTTGCTCGGAGCGAAGAGCACGGTGGCACCCTCGAGGACCGCGTCCCGGATCAGCACGTCATCGACGATGTCGTAGCAGATGTAGGTGCCCGCCCTGATATCGCCGACCTCGAGGATGCTGTCCCGCTCCCCCGGCGAGTAGCCGCGCCCGATCAGGCCGATCAGGTCAGGGGCCAGCGAGTACCAGAACTCACGATCTGGAACGTACTCGCCGAACGGAATCGGGTGCTTCTTGTCGTACTGATCGCCCCAGCCGCTCTCCGCGTCCCAGACGAACTGCGAATTGAAGAACCGGTCGTCGTCGGCGCTTGCACCCTCCTCGACCGTCACGGCGTTCGCCACGATCGGGGCACCGTACTGCTCGCTCAGCTGGTCGAGCGTGCGGCGCACTCCGGTCGAGGTCTTCGGGTCGAGATCGATAGAGCCCTCCGGCCAGAGGATGACGTCGACGTCGGCGTCATCCGGGATGGTGAGGGTCGCATCGACGTGGCCGAGGAAGACGTCCCCGGGATCTCCATCGACGAAGTAGGCGGCCTCTGGGGTGTCGCCCTGGACCGCGGCGATCCGGGCGGAACCGATCTCGGTCGTCGGATAGATGGGAACGACCGCAACGACGAGTACGGCCGATGCGGCCGTGGCCCAGGTCTGGGGTCTGACTCGGGCGCGGCCCAGCTCCAGGGTCAGGGCCACGAGGAAGACCATGACGAAGCCCATGCCCGAGAGTCCCAGCCAGGACACGAGCTCCGCGAACGGACTCGCCGACTGCGACTGTGCGACTCTCCCCCAGGCGAAGCCGCCGTACGGCCACGCCGAGTAGATCGCTTCGCGCAGCGTCCACAGCCCCGCCACCGCTGCCGGGACCAAGAACACGCGTCTCGCGCCGTTCTCCCAGCGTGCCGTGAGGCGACGGTAGGCGATCGCGATGAGCACCGCTCCCCCGGCCCAGAACAGGGACGAGAGGACGCTCAGCGCACTCCACGGGACGGGGCCGAGGAACAGCGAGGCCCAGGCGATGAGCGGGAAGTAGTAGGCGAGTCCGGAGGCGAGGCCCACGAGGAACGCCCCTCCGGCGGAACGGTGCATGAGAGAGCAGAGCACCAGCCCGATGCCGATGAAGGCGAGCGGCCACAGCGCGGGCCCTGGGAAGGCGGCTCTCAGCAGCAGGCCGCCGGCAACGGCACCGAGCAGGGAGAGCCAGAAGGACCTCACCCCACCCCCGAATACGCCACGATGCCCCGACGCACGCTGCTGGATGCCTGCCGCGCGGTCGTCGCGAACTTGCCCTCTGCGACCTTCTCGATCTGGTCGAGCACGTCGAGGACCTGCTTGCACCACCGCACGAAATCGCCGGCAGCGAGGTTCGCCTCCTCGAGGACACGCTCGAGCTCGGCGCCGTGCGCCCAGTGGAAGATGGCGGGGGCGAGGTTCGTCGCCAGGCGTGACGAGCGCGGCACACGGTACTTCTCGGCCAGCTCATCGAGTGACTGCCAGTGCTTCTCGGTGGTCTGCATGGCCCCGCGGAAGGCCCCGCGAGGAAGCTGGTACTCCTCGAGGGTCTCTTCTTCGCGGCGCGGCTCGTAGACGAGGACGGCGGCCATGGCCGCAAGCTGCTGCGGGTTGAGCTCGTTCCACACCTGCCT
Organism: Pseudoclavibacter sp. RFBG4; assembly: GCF_002931515.1. Taxonomy (NCBI): domain Bacteria; kingdom Bacillati; phylum Actinomycetota; class Actinomycetes; order Micrococcales; family Microbacteriaceae; genus Pseudoclavibacter; species Pseudoclavibacter sp. RFBG4. The sequence goes on from NZ_PSYC01000024.1 coordinate 200,783, forward strand.
GCGCAGGCACTCGGCGATGAGCAGGTCACGCTCGCCGTAGATGCGCGCGAGCGTGCGCCCGTGGTCGGTCACGGCGAGGTCCTCGTCACCGCTGTCTGCGGGGGCGAGGTAGCCGAGATCAAGCAGGAGCTCGGTGATCCGGTCGAAGACCTGGGCGACGGCCCCGGTTCTCGACTCGATCTGCCTGGTGAGCTTGTCGTTGTCGTGCTTCAGCTTCCAATAGCGCTCACCCCAGCGAGCGTGCTGCTCCCTGTCCGGGCAGACGTGGCACGGGTGCCGCTTGAGAGCGGTCTGGAGCTGCGTCAGCTTCGCCTGCCTGCGCTCACGCGCCGCGTGCTGGTGCGCCTCGTCGTGGGGGATGCGCTTGCGCTCGAGATCGTTGAGCTCGCGACGGATGCGCGAGTACTCGAAGAAGTCGCCGAGGTGGCAGTTCATGCCCTCCTCGTAGCCCGCGAGGGCCTCCTCCTGCTGACGCACTCGCTTCGCGAGATCGACGACCGCTCTGTCGGCCTGGAACTGCGCGAACGACGACTCGAGCACGGAGCGGGTACGCGCGCGCCCGAACCGGTCGATGAGGTTGACCGCCATGTTGAAGGTCGGCTTGAAGCTCGAGTTCATCGGGTAGGAGCGACGTGAGGCGAGCGAGGCGATCGCCTGGGGATGCATCCCGCCGACCCACTGCACGACGGCGTGGCCTTCGACGTCGATGCCGCGACGGCCCGCTCGGCCGGTCAGCTGCGTGTACTCGCCTGGGGTGATGGGCACTCGCGATTCGCCGTTGAACTTCTCCAGCTTCTCCAGCACCACGGTGCGAGCCGGCATGTTGATGCCGAGCGCCAGCGTCTCGGTCGCGAAGACCAGCTTCACGAGCTTGCGCTGGAAGAGTTCCTCGACGACTTCCTTGAACGCAGGCAGCAGCCCCGCGTGGTGGGCGGCGATGCCGCGCTCGAGGCCTTCCGTCCATTCGTAGTAGCCGAGGACCGCGAGGTCCTGATCGAGGAGGTTGCGGCAGCGGTCCTCGACGATCCAGCGGATCTCGTCGCGCTCCTCGCGAGTCGTCAGCGAGACGCCGGCGCGAAGCACCTGGGAGACGGCCTGGTCGCAGCCCTTGCGGCTGAAGATGAAGTTGATGGCAGGCAGCATGTCGGCGTCGTCGAGCATGCGGGTCAGGCCGGCTCGGTCGGCCCGGGCCGTCTGGAATCGCTGCTCTTTCCAGCTGCTCCCCCGGCCTCGGCGTCCGACGCGGTCGCGGTCGCGGCCGTCTTCACGCCGCCCGCCGCCTCCCTGCGTGGCCCGGACGAGGTCGGGGTTCACGCGGTCGGCGATGTCGCCGTCACGGGTCTCGAAGAGGTCGTAGAGGCGCTGGCCGACGAGCACGTGCTGGAACAGGGGCGTCGGACGCTCTTCGGAGACGATGACGTCGGTGTCGCCGCGCACGGTCTGCAGCCAGTCGCCGAACTCCTCGGCGTTCGAGACCGTCGCGGAGAGCGAGATGAGTCGCACCTCGCTGGGAAGGTGGATGATCACCTCTTCCCAGACGGCCCCCCTGAACCGGTCGGCGAGGTAGTGGACCTCGTCCATGATGACGTACGCGAGGTCGTCGAGCAGGTCGCTGCCGGCGTAGAGCATGTTCCGCAGCACTTCGGTCGTCATGACGACGATCCGCGCGCGGGGGTTGATGTTGACGTCGCCCGTGAGGAGGCCGACCTCGCTCTCGCCGTAGCGGCGCACGAACTCGCTGAACTTCTGGTTGCTCAGCGCCTTGATCGGTGCCGTGTAGAAGATCTTGGCGTTGGGCTGGCGCATCGCGAGGAAGACCCCGAACTCGGCGACGACGGTCTTGCCAGCGCCTGTCGGCGCCGCGACGAGCACGCTCTTGCCTGCCTCGACGCTCGCGCAGGAGGCGATCTGGAACTCGTCGAGGTCGAAGCTGAGTTCGCGACGGAACAGCTCGAACTGCTGCAGTTGAGCGCGGGACCTGCTGGCCGCGAAGCGCTCGGACGGGCTCGGGGTCATGCAGCCGACGCTTCGGCTGCCGCCAGCTCGGCCTCGAACTTCTTGTGCTTCTTCGCACGCCGTCGGTCGTTGATCATGGCGATGCCGACGGCGAGGAAGTACAGGCCGAGCATGGGGGCCATGAGGAAGAACATGGAGAGCACGTCGGCCGACGGTGTCGCCATGGCCGCGAAGAGCGCGACGAGCAGCACGGCCGTTCGCCATCCCTTGAGGATGGCCGAGCCGGTGATGATGCCCGCGAAGTTCAGCATGACGAGGATCACCGGCAGCACGAAGGCGATACCGACCGCGATGCAGAGCGTCATGATGAGCTTGTAGTAGTCGCCCGCGCTGATGAGGCTCGAGCTGTCCTCGGGCGCGAAGCTGACCATGACCTCGACGATGCGGGGCATCAGCAGCCAAGCGACCCAGACGCCCGCGAGGAATAGCGGAATCGCCGTCCCGACGAAGCCGATGGCGTACCAGCGCTCGTTCTTCTTGAGTCCGGGGACGACGAACATCCAGATCTGGTAGAGCCAGACCGGCGAGGACAGGATCACACCGAGGCCGAGGGAGATCTGCAGCCGCAGGTCGAAGGCGCCCGTGATGCTCTGGAAGTTCAGGTCTGCCGTTCGGCCGCGGGACGCTGCGATGTCGTGGATGGGCGCGGCCATCAGGTTGAAGACCCAGTCCGTGAGCAGGAAGCCGCCCACCATGCCGAGCACGATGCCGATCGCGGAGACGATGAGTCGATTGCGGAACTCGATGAGGTGCTCAGCGAGGCGCATGCGCCCGTCGGGATCGCGCTTGCGATCCTTCTTCGCTCTCTTCGGCGTCGTCTTCGGTGCTTCGACCGGGGACGGGCCCTCGCCTGGCTGCAGGGTCACGTCAGTTGGATGGACCAGTGGTGCCCCTGGCATCGGAGCTCGGGGCCGCGGGTGCCTCGGGAGCCGGCGCTGCCGGAGCGGAGTTCTGGACGGGAGGAGTCACGGGGGCCTGCGGTGCTGCAGGTGCCTGCGGCGCAGCGGCGGTCGGCTGCGAGTACACATCCGCGGCCGGCGTGCCGTCGACCTCGTCGTCCTTCTTCATGTTCTTGACCTCGCCGCGGAAGATGCGCATCGACTGTCCGATGCTCTTCGCGAGGCCCGGGAGCTTCGGGGCACCGAAGAGCAACAGGACGATCACCAGGATGATGATGAGGTGTGGGCCAGTCAGATTCGGCATGGTGTCAGTTGCCTTTCACAAGGTGTTCATATTGAAACGGGTCTGCGGTCGTCAGGTCACGGCCGCGCTCGAGGCGCTTCTCGTGTCGCTGCTCTTTGGTTTCGTCGAGCGCTTCTTTCAGCGCACCTCGCTCGACTTGGACCTCGCGAAGACCGCGAACGATCGCATTGCTCCGTGGAGGCGTGAATGAGACGAGCGTCTGCGCACGCTTCTCGAACGCCTCGAGGAGAACCTCGAGACTCGCCAGCTCGCCCTGCAGCAGGACGACCTTCTTGAAGAGCCAGTAGCCCAGTGTGCCGAGCACGACAAGCAGGATGAGCACGAGGCCCACCCAGATGAGAACCCAACTCCACCACGGCATAGTGACTCCAACGATACCTGGTCTGAGCTGAATCGCCAGTCACCCGCCGGTGGCTTGTCGTCGAACTTCAGCGCTTCTTGTGCTCGCGGAGCGCCGTTGCGGCCCAGTCGGCGACGGCAGCCCGCGCGGACGCGGGCGCCAGCACGCGCATCTCCCCCGCATTCCCGGCGATAAGACGGGCGAGATGCCGCATCGAGGCGATGCGGACCTGCACGGTGGCACGTCCGCGGTCGTCGATCGTCGGTGTGGGCTGCCCCGAAGGCAGGTAGTCGCGCAGGAGCGGCAGGACGGCGGCCCCAGCCTCGATCGTGACCAGCACATGGTCCTCGCTCGGCGTGAAGATCGGACGGGATCTCTCGGCGGCAGGATGAGACTCGGCAGAAACTTCCGTGACCACCGCCTCGCGCATCCGGTCGAGCCGGAACACGCGCTCAGCGTCGCGCTCCAGGCACCAGCCACGCAGGAACAGGTCACCGCCCAGGGTCTCGAGCGTGACGGGATCCACGTGGCGCACGCTCTCGTCCCCGTCCTCGCGGCGGTAGCGGAAACGCAGTCGCCGTCGCGTGGCGATCGCCGCCGAAACGGCATCGCGAGCAGCCGGAGGCTCAGCTGTCGACCCGAAGGCGAAATGGGGCGCCGCGCTGCTCGCGCCGAGCTTCCGGAGGAGATCGTCGATGCGGCTCTCGTCGACGAGTCGGGGGAGGCTGCGCAGGAACCCGAGGCCGGCGATCACCGCCGCCGCTTCTCGGTTGGACATGCGCGGCGCTTCCTCGAGCGCGACGAAGTGGGTGACCTCGATGAGGTCGTGCGCTTCGAAGGCGTCCCAGTTGATGTCGAAGAGGTCGAGGTGGCTGTAGACCCCCGCATCGCCGGGTGTGCCGGACACGGCGATGAGTCGTACCGCATCCCTGACCTGCGTCGGGCTCACGCCGAAGTGGTTCGCCGCGGTCTCGACGGGCACCGCTGCTTCCTGCTGGCGCAGGTAGGGCACGAGCGAGACGAGGAGCGCCAGACGGTCGGCGGAGACGAAGGGGCTCACGGAGCGACCTCGCTGTGGTCGACGACGACCTCGTTCAGGCGTGCCTCGACGAGCCTGGCGAGCTGGTCTGGCTGCAGCACACGGACCTCCGCGCCGAACGAGGCGAGGCGATTCGCGAGGAGGTCCACGTCGGTGTAGCCGAGCTCGATCTCACGCCAGGGCGTCTCGGCAGTGGACGCGACCGAGCGGAGCCTGACCTCCGCGTCCGAGCCCTCCCGGACCTCCACCCGCGCGCGCTGACTGCGTGCCAGATCCGCCAGCGTGTCGAGCGCCCGGGCCGCGTGCTGCTCCGGGGTCACGCCCGGGTAGCGCGTCGTGTCGACGGTGCCGAGTGGCCTCGGCGTCGAGACGATGCGGGCCAGGAGGAACATGCGCTCACTCGCCCGGTCGAGATCGTAGGAGACGAGCAGCCAGTTCGCATCCGCGAACACCAGCGCAAGCGGTTCGACCCGGCGAATCCGCGCAGCTTCCTCGCCGGGCTTCGCGTACGAGAACGAGACGAGTCGCCCCTCCTCGATAGCTGTCGAGAGGGGCTCGAAGGCCGCGTCGCGCGCGCGAAGGCGCGGTGCGACGCCCACGAGATCCTCGCTGGTGGTCTCCCCCAGCGCCTTCAGCTTCATGAGGCCGCGCCTCGACTCCTGGGAGACCGAGCCCTCGCGCCACACCTGGGCGGCCAGTGCGAGCAGGGCGGTCTCCTCAGCATCGAACTCGAGTCCTGCTGGCATGGAGAAGCCGCCCCGAGGAACGCGGTAGCGGGCGAGCTGGTTGTTGCCGGGCGCTGACGGGTCGTCGATGACCTCGACGGGAACGCCGAGGTCTCTCAGCTCGGTCTTGTCACGCTCGAATCGCTTCTCGCGTGCGGCAGCCGCACTCCCGGCGCCGCCGTCGCCCGAGTAGCCGTGGACGGTCTCGAAGATGTCGCTCTTCGTGAGTCCTCGCTCGGTCGTCAGGAGCGCGAGGACCAACGAGAACTGGCGCTCCGCAGCGGAAGGCGCCTTGGCTCGGGGTGTTCGCTCGTTCGCCACGCCTCGATGTTAGATCGTGCCGAGGATGTCGACGACGAAGACCAGCGTTGAGCCCGCGGGAATCGCCTCGCTCGCCTGGTCGCCATAGCCGAGGGCTGGCGGGATGACGGCGATGACCTGCGAGCCCACCGTCTGGCCGACGAGGGCCTGCGCGAAGCCGTCGACGACGCCGGTGGTGGAGAACTGGGCTGGGGTGCCGCGGTCCCAGGAGCTGTCGAACGTCTCCCCCGTCGCGAAGAGGACGCCGGTGTACTGGACGACGACGGAGCTGCCCTCTGCCACGACTGGGCCGGTGCCGAGCTTGCGTGTCTCGAGGACCAGCTCGTCCGGCGCAGTCGCACCTTCGACGACCGTGACCTGCGGGGCGCCCTCGGCTGCGTCCGTCACGGTGACGAGCGACTGCGACGATGCCTGCTCGGCTCCCGTGGCCCGCGTCTCCGGCACCTCGATCACGTCGGCCACGACAAGCGCGGGCGGCGTGTCCGTTGCTCCCGCGTTGGCGGTTCCTTCGAGAAGCAGGGCCGCGGGGATGAGCGCGACGACGCGCGAACCGGAGGTCACGCCATCGAAGAGTCCCGTGAGGTAGCCCGGGATGCCCTCCGCGTTGAGATCGAGGACCTGCCCGAGCGGCGCGTACGGGCTCTCCTCGGCCTTCGTGCCAGCGTCGTACACCGTGAGGTTCGCCGCGACCGTGGAGTCGAGCGTGATCTCCTCGCCGTCACCCTCGATCTCGACGCGGCGCTCCATCTCCTCGCCGAGTCCTGCGACATCGCCGATCTCGATGGTCGGTGCTGCGCCGTACTCGCCGCTGACCTCGACGCCGTTGAGCGCGTCTCCGCTCGCGGCAGGGGTCGAGCTGCCGGCGCACGAGGCCAGACCGAGCGAGAGGAGGAGGGCCGCGGCGATCGCGGGGAGACGTCGTTGCATTGATCCGCCTTGCGTGGAGTCGGGAGGGAGGTGGGGAGTCAGCCTGGTCGCTACTCGGCGGCCAGGATGTCGATCACGAAGACCAGGGTGCGTCCCTGCGTGGCCGTGGCGTTCAACGGCCCTGGCTGCGACGCGAGGCGCTCGGGGGGAAGGACGACGACGAGCTGCGAGCCGACCGGGGTGCCCACGATCTCCTGGCTCAGCCCGAAGAGGCCGTCGGTGGGCGCCATGGTGAGCTGGAGCACGTTGTTGCCGGGGGTCCACGTGGATGCGACCTGCTCACCGGTCGTCCAGTCGAACGCCGAGAGCTGCATCGTCACGGCCTGGCCTTCGGCGACCGGGGACCCGTAGCCGTCGATGCGCACGTGGCGCTTCGGGGCTGCGGGCGGCTCCTGGGCTGGCATGGTCACGCCAGGGGTGCCGTTCGGTGCCGTCACGACGGCCGGGATGCCGTCTTCGGGGGCGGCGATGCGCCCACCGGCACTCGATGGGTACACGTCGAGCACATCGGCGATGGCGACGATGGTCATGGCCGGGTCGACGCCCGTGGATGCCGCCGCCTCGCCGAACAGGACGCTCGCGGGCATGACGGCAACGACGCGCTCACCGGTCTGCGAGCACTCGATGGCCTCCGCTAGTCCGGGGAACGTGTTCGCTATCGTCGCAACGCTCGTCGGCGCGGAGGCGCCGGACTCATCCGCAACCGTCGGGCTGTAGGGCACGAGCACCTCGCCGCCGGCGCCGTCGAGGAGCTCGAAGTTCGCTCGCACGACTCCTGATGGAGTGACCGGGTCGCCGGTTCCGACGCCGTCACGTGTGGTCTCGAGAGCGGTCACCGACAGGGGATGCGGCAGGGTCGCGCCGCTGAGCTCGCCGAACGCGCCGTCGGCGGTGATGCTCGTCGAAGCGGTGCCCTCGACGCCGGGCAGCTCGCACGCCGCGACGTCGAGCTCGCTCTCCGGCCAGGTGACGCAGCCCGTGAGGGCGATCGCGACGGCGGACGCGGTCATCGCGGCCCCCACGAGTCGGATTCCTGTGCGATTCATTCGCTCTCTCCCTCTGGTCCGGTGCTCTGCGCCTCGGTGTCGTCCTGCTGCGGTTCGGAGGGCTCCGGCTCGCTGCCCTGTCCGGAGGTGATGGCGGCGCCCCGCTGCGCGAGTCTGGCGCGCTTGCGGAGCACCTTGTCGCTCACCTGTCGGTCGCCCAGCGATCCCGGCGTCCAGATCTCCACGTCCTCATCGCTGAAGTCCGACTTCGAGGCTCGGCGCTTGAGGTTCGGCAGGACGGCGCCGTCCGCGAGGCGGCGGGCCGTGAGCAGGAAGCCGGTGTGGCCGATCATGCGGTGGTCGGGACGCACAGCGAGGCCCTCGACGTGCCACCCGCGGACCATCGTCTCGTCGGCATTCGGATCGGTGAAGAGGCCGGTCGCGCGGATGGCCTCGGCGACGCGCGACAGCTGGGTGACCGTGGCCACGTAGCAGAGCAGCACTCCGCCGGGCTTGAGAGCATCCGCGACGACCTCGAGGCACTCCCAGGGGGCGAGCATGTCGAGCACGGCCCGGTCGGCGGTCCCGTCGGCGTGCTGCTCTGGCAGCGCCTCGGCGAGATCGCCGAGCACGAGGTTCCAGTTGTCCGGCTTCTCGCCCATGACGCTGATGACATTGCCCTCTGCGACCTGCGCGAACTCCTCCCGCCGCTCGAAGGACGTGAGCGAACCCGTCCCCCCGAGCATGCGAAGGATCCAGAGCGAGAGCGCGCCGGAGCCGACGCCGGCTTCGATGACGCGTGCACCCGGGCGGATGTCGGCCTTCGCGAGAATCGCTGCCGCATCCTTCGGGTAGATGATGGCAGCGCCGCGCGGCATGGACATGACGATGTCCTCGAGCAGCGGACGCAGCGCGAGGTACTGGCCCCCATCGGTCGCGGCGATGACGGAGCCCTCATCGACGCCGATGATCGTGTCGTGGTCGATCATGCCCTTGTGCATGAAGTAGCGCTTGCCCGGCTCCAGGTAGAGGGTGCTCACGCGCCCCTTCGGGCCGGTCAGCTGCACGCGGTCTCCAGCGCGGAAGGGCCCGCCGATGTCGGTCTGGGTCATAGCTGTGCTTCGCTTTCTCGGTTGGCGGCGTCGTCTGCCGTCTGTGCGTCCTGTCCCGTCGCCGCTGCGCTGGCCACGCGCTCGACGAGCTCGCCGAGCGCGTCGAGGGTGATGCCCTCGAGCGTGTGCGTGACGAGGTGCGCGTGGTGCGCCTCGAGCGTCTGGCCGTGCGGGATGCCGATCGTCGCGCATCCCGCGGCCCGAGCGGCCTCGAGGCCACGACGCGAGTCCTCGACAGCGATGCAGCTCTCCGGGGCGACGCCCAGCTGCTCGGCCGCGCGGAGGTACGGTTCGGGGTGCGGCTTGCCGTTGTCGACCTCGTCGCCGGCGATCACGATCGTGAACAGCGGGGCGTCGAGCGTCGAGACGACTGCGTCCGCGAGGATGCGCGTCGAGTTCGTCACGAGCGCGTTCGGGATGCCTGCGGCGTGCAGATCCGTCAGCAGCTCCAGAGCGCCGGGCCGCCAGTCGAGCTCCCTGAGGATGCTCGCCATGACCGTCGAGTTCATGTGGTCCACGATCTCCTGCGGCTCGAGCTTGACGCCGAGGCGAGCGAAGAACTCGGACGCGTCGGCCATGCTCGAGCCCACCATCCCCAGCTCCTGCTCTTCGGTGAGCGGGGGCAGGCCGTGGTCGCTGAGGAGGTTCAGCTGAGCCGTCTGCCAGTACTGCTCGGTGTCGACGATGGTGCCGTCCATGTCCCACAGGACGGCGGCGGGAAGTTTCGAAGGAGCCACGGGGCGACAGTCTACGGGGCGGCAGGGCGGCTGCCGACGCCCCGCCGCGTATCCTTGGACGACAGTCCATCCATGGCGAGGAGCACGGTGACGGATCACAGCGAGGCCACCACACCATTTGCGCGAGGCAGACTGCTTGTGGTCGCCTTGCTCGGCTGGAACGATGCGGGCGACGCGGCATCGAGCGCCGTCCGATCGCTGCAGGAGGCTATCGGCGCGGACCGCCTCATCGCGGACATCGACGACGAGTCGTTCTTCGACTACTCGATCCACCGCCCGGTCATGAAGGCAGGCGTGGAGGGGATCCGGAAGATCCAGTGGCCGAGCGTCGCCTTCAGCGGCATCCCGCTTCGTGAGGCCTCGGTGGCGGATGCCCCGGCGGAGACCACGGAGCTCGCGGCAGATGCGGGGCTCTCGGTGAGCTCCGACAACGGAGAGAACGTGTTCGTGCTCATCGGCCCGGAGCCGACGCTGCGGTGGCGGAGCTTCACGAAGCACGTCGTCGACCTGTGCGAGCGGGAGGGCATCACGCGCATCGTGCTCGTCGGCGCGCTCCTCGCCGACGTGCCGCACACCAGACCCATCACGATCTTCATGTCGAGCGACGACGCGGTGGTCCGCGAGGAGCTCGACATCGACCGCAGCGAGTACGAGGGGCCGACGGGAGTGCTGTCGGCGATCGGCGAGGAAGCGCGTTCGCGCGGCATGCTGGTGCTCTCGCTCTGGGCTTCCGTTCCCCACTACGCGCACCACTCGCCCTCGCCGAAGGCCACGCTCGCCCTCGTCGACCGTCTCACCGAGATCGTCGATGTCTCGATCCCCCACGGCGAGCTCGTCACCGAGTCCGCGGAATGGGAGGCGGAGGTGACGGAGGCGACCGCGCAGGACGAGGAGATCGCGCAGTACGTCGGCTACCTCGAGCGCACGCGCGACATGGTCGAGGCGCCCGAGGCGTCCGGTGAGGCGATCGCGCAGGAGTTCGAGCGCTTCCTGGAGCAGGCGGCCGGGAAGAAGCCGCAGCCGGGGCCAGGGGCATTCCCAACCGATCTCTCGGGGACCGCGCAGCGGCCCATGGGAGGCGACCGCCGAGTGACGCCCGAGGGTGACGATCAGGATGCGGACGCTTCCGAGTCCGAGTCTCCTGCCGCGGAGGAGACTGAGGCACCCGAGGCACCCGAGGGCTCCGAGGACTGACCCGGCCAGGAGCGGGTCCCCGAGCCGGGAGCCCGCTCGGAGCTACTCGCTGGTGAGGCTCACACCCAGGAGGGCGTCGACGAGCCGGATCACGTCGCCGTCTCCGGCGGCCGGAGGCGCCTGCACCCACTCGTCGACGATCTCGACGACCGCTGGGGTGTTCAGATCCTCGGCGATCGCCGCCCGCATCCGCGTGACGAAGCTGCTCTGCTCGGACGGGGCCGCTCCGGCGATCGACCGCCGTGCTCGCTCACGCCAGGCAGACAGGCGCTCGCTCGAGCGCTCGAGTTCCGCGTCGGTCCACTCCCAGTCGCTCCGGTAGTGGTGGGAGAGCATCGCGAGCCTGATCGCCATGGGATCGACCCCATCGGCGGTGAGCCTCGAGACGAGCACGAGGTTGCCGAGGGACTTCGACATCTTGGTCCCGTCGTAGGCGATGAGGCCAGCATGCGCGTACGCGCGGGCGAAGTCGGCTGCTGAGCCGTTCGAGTCTGCCGAGGTCAGCGAGATCGCGTGCGCGGCCGAGAGCTCGTGGTGGGGGAAGCGAAGGTCGCGGCCGCCGCCCTGCACCGAGATCGGGGCCCCGAGCGTGCGCGTCGCGATGACGGAGCACTCGATGTGCCAACCGGGACGACCGAGTCCCACGGCGCTCTCGAAGGCGGGCTCGCCGTCGCGCGCGCTGCGCCAGAGCAGCGGATCGAAGGGGCCGTGCTTGCCCTCACGGTCCGGGTCTCCCCCGAACTCGAGGAAGGCGGCTTCCATCTCGGCTGGGGTGTACCCGGAGACGTCGCCCATCGTCCAGCTGCTGGCGGTCTCGGCGGCCGCGACGTCGTAGTACACGTCGCCGAGCTCGGTGACGGCAGCGGGAGCCGCGTCGCTCGCGACGGCGACCCGGTAGGCGAGTCCCGCGTCGATGAGCTGCGCGATGGCCTCGCCCGTCTCGGCGATGCTGTCCTGCACCCGCACGTACGCGTCCGGCGGCAGCACGCGAAGCGCGGCCATGTCCGAGCGGAAGAGGTCGGTCTGCGAGGTCGCGATCTCCTGCCAGTCGCGCCCCGTCTTGGCGGCGCGCTCGAGGAGCGGGTCGTCGACGTCCGTGATGTTCTGCGCGTACCTGACCTCGAGACCCGCATCGCGCCAGGCGCGTCCGAGGGTGTCGAACGCGAGATACGTGGCCGCGTGGCCGAGGTGCGTCGCGTCGTATGGGGTGATCCCGCAGACGTAGAGGGTCGCGATCCCATCGGGGGTGACGGTGTCCTGCACACGTCCGCTCGCCGAGTCGAAGACCCTGATCGGACCACCGCCGTTGCCGGCTACCGAGGGGACTGCAGGGATGGGCCACGAGGGAACGGTTCGCACCGGGACATCCTATGTCGCGCCCCAGCCTTCACCCTCGAGTGGGACTCCCCACCGCGTGTCAGCGTCAGGCGGCGCCGCTCGTCGGGTCCATGAGTCCGAACGAGAGCAGGATGATGATGAGCGTTCCGAGCGCGATTCGGTACACCACGAAGGGCAGGAAGCTGCCCTTGTTGAGGTACGCCATGAGGTACTTGATGACGACGAGACCGACCACGAACGAGATGATCGTCGCGATGATCGTTCCGACGACGGGCGCCTGGGCACCCTCCGTCTCCCCGAACGCGGAGACGAGCTCGTAGAAGCCGGAGCCGAAGACAGCTGGCACCGCCAGGAGGAAGCTGTAGCGGGCAGCCGACGGACGGTCGTAGCCCATGATGCGTCCGGCCGTGATCGTGCCGCCGGAGCGCGAGACGCCGGGGATGAGGGCGAGCGCCTGAGCGAACCCGTAGACGATGCCGTCCCTCGTGTTGAGGTCCTGCAGTGCCTTTGCACGCTTGCCGAAGATGTCGGCGAGGCCGAGGATGACGCCGAAGATGATGAGCGTGAACGCCACGATCCACAGCGACCTGAACTGGTCCCGGATCAGGCTCTGCAGCAGGAAGCCGAGGACGACGATCGGGATCGAGCCGAAGATGATGAGCCAGCCCATGCGCGCATCCGGGTCGTTCCGGGGAACGCTGCCGCGAAGCGAGCCGAACCAGCGGGAGATGATGCGCTTGATGTCGCCCCAGAAGTAGACCAGGACGGCCGCCTCGGTGCCCAGCTGGATGATGGCGGTGAAGGTCGCCCCAGGGTCCTGCACGCCGATCCACTCGCCGACGATGCGAATGTGCGCGCTCGAGGAGATCGGGAGGAACTCGGTGAGCGCCTGCACGAGTCCGAGGATGACGGCGTCAAACCAGTTCATTGCCACTGCCTTTTCGAGAGAGATTTCCTGCTGCGGCCGCGGTCGAGGTCACGTCGGGCCCGGCGCACGCTAACACGAATCCGGCAGTCAGGCGCGGAGGGCACCCCGGAGCCGAATGGATGTGGAGAGGGGACATGCCCGGATAGGGCACGCCCCCGAGCCCTCAGTAGCTGCGGAGGAAGTCCCCGAGCACCTTGCGTCCGAAGACCAGCGACTCGAGTGGCACGCGCTCGTCGACGCCGTGGAACATCGCAGGGAAGTCGATGCCCTCCGGGAGGCGGAGCGGGGCGAAGCCGTAGCCCTCGATACCGAGCGTCGCGAGCGCCTTGTTGTCGGTTCCGCCCGAGAGGAAGTACGGCACGACGACGGCTTCTGGGTCGTGCCGCTGCAGGGCCGCCGTCGCGGCGTCGACGATCGGCCCCGAGACGGGAGCCTGCGTGCCGATGCCTCGGAACACGGTCTCGATCTCGATGTCGTCGCCGACGATCGCCTGGATCTCCGCGAGGAGCTCGTCCTCGGCTCCGGGGAACGGCCGCGCGTCGATGGCGACGCTCGCCGACTCCGGGATGACGTTGTGCTTGTAGCCTGCGTTCAGCATCGTTGGGTTCGTCGTCGAGCGGAGACTGGCCGTGAGGAACCCAGACGCGCTGCCGGTCGCGAGGACGATGGCGCCCGGCGTGGTCTCCTGCGGGTCGACCTCGAGGAGGCGAGCGAGCTCCGTGATCATCGAGGTGGTCGTGTCGTTGAGGAGCACGGGCCACTCATGGGAGCCGAGCTTCGCGATGGCCTGGGCCAGGCGCGTCACGGCGTTCTCCTCAGCAGGGATGACCCGTGAGCCGTGGGCCGCCCGCCCCTTGGCGTGGAGCCGCAGCCACAGGAGCGCCTTCTCACCCGTCTGCAGCAGGTAGGCGCGCTTGCCGCCGACCGTGATCGAGTAGCCGCCGACCTCGGAGATCGCCTGTGTCGCGCCCTCGAAGAGCTCCGGATGGTCGCGGGCGATGGGCTCGGATCCGAACTGGCCGCCGTTCTCCTCGTCGGCGAAGAACGCGAGAACCAGCTCGCGCTCCGGCAGCTCGCCCGCGCCGAGGATCTCCTCGACGGCGGTCAGGATCATGGCGTCCATGTTCTTCATGTCGACGGCACCGCGCCCCCACAGGAGGCCGTCCTTGATGACGCCGGCGAATGGGTCGACGCTCCAGTTGCCAGCTTCCGCCGGGACGACATCGGTGTGGCCGTGGACGACGAGCGCTGGCTTCTCCGCATTGCGCCCCGGGATGCGGGTGAAGATGCTCGGGCGTCCTGGGGCCGCCTCGATCGTCGTGACGTCCAGACCGAGAGCCTGGAGCCGCGCCTCCAGGTACTGCGCGGCCTCGGTCTCGCCCTTGGAGCGGCCTTCGCCGTAGTTCGTGGTGTCGAGGCGGATGAGGTCCTGGGTCGTCGTGACGGTCGGATCGAGTTCGAGGGAGTCAGCCATGCCCCAACGCTACCGCCGCGGAGTCCCCCAGACACTCTCCGCGACGCGCCCGGGATGCACGCTTTTCGGCCTCGATTAGCGTTTCGCCGGAATCCTGGTAATGTTTCTCCTCGTGCTCAACAGCACAACCTGCGCGGGTGGCGGAAATGGCAGACGCGCTAGCTTGAGGTGCTAGTGCCCGTATTAGGGCGTGGGGGTTCAAGTCCCCCCTCGCGCACAGGTTGAAAGGCCCGGGAGTTTTCTCCCGGGCCTTTCGTGTTCCCCGGCGCTGCTTCCCTGTTGCTTCTCTCGGGTCATCTGCGATTCGCTTCCTGACGCACTGCGTAGTGAGACGGCGCGGAGGGAAACACTCGGCAACGTTGGTTTGCCAGGACACGCTCTGCGGGTGACGCTCGGTGAAGCCCATCCACCGTCATCCCAGGAGTGCACCAGTGCCCGCTGAAACCACGTCGCTCGTGAACCACACGCAGATCGATCAGACCGAGCTCTCCGAGAGCTTCCGCTCGCTGTTCCGCCAGCACCCCTCGGGTGTCGCGGTGCTCACGGCCGAGAGCGAAGCCGGTCCGGTCGCGATGACGATCACGTCGCTCACGTCGGTCAACGCCTCCCCCGCGCTTGTCGCCTTCTCGCTGTCGAAGGCCTCGTCCGCGACGCCCGGAATCCTGGCGTCGTCCAGCGTGCTCGTGCACTTCATCGACGAGGCGTCGCTCGCAGTGGCCCAGGTGGCCGCCACGAGCGGTATCGACCGCTTCGCGGACAGCGACAGCTGGGGCTATCTGCCAAGCGGAGAACCGCACTACAAGGCCGTCACGCGCTGGGCGCGTGGCAGCGTCCGCAGCACGCTCGACGTGGACGGGGCGGTTCTCGTCGTCCTGGACATCGTCGAGGCTAGGGATGGGAGCGCTGGCGCCCCGCTGGAGGACGACGGGGTCGTGTACCGCAACCGCGCATGGCGAAAGCTCGGCGCTCCGCACAGCTGAGAGGGACTCGAGGGGCTGTCGGGTAGTTTGGGGGCGCAGAACTGTGACGAGCGATTGGCGCATGAACTGCCTCCACGCTCCCAGACCGAGAAGGACCTCCTCGAACCATGCCTGGCCTCGCCACGACCCTCTTGAACGCCGCCAGCTCAGGAGGCAGCGCCGTCGATGAGGCGACGGGAGGCATCTTCGGGGTCATCTCCGATTGGGCGATCGAGATCATGGGAACCATCGGAGCTCCCGGCGCCGGCATCGCCGTCGCGCTGGAGAACCTCTTCCCGCCCATCCCGTCCGAGATCATCCTCCCGCTGGCAGGCTTGGCAGCGCACCAGGGCAAGTTCTCCGTGCTCGAGGCGATCATCTGGACCACGGTCGGCTCGGTGGTCGGCGCCTACGCCCTGTACTGGCTCGGTCGCTGGCTCGGACACAACCGCATGGTGTGGCTCGCCCGGAAGATCCCGCTCGTCGACGCGGCCGACGTCGTCAAGACGACCAACTGGTTCAAGAAGCACGGCAAGAAGGCCGTGTTCTTCGGCAGGTTCCTGCCGATCTTCCGGAGCCTGATCTCGATACCGGCCGGCATCGAGCGGATGCCAGCGCTCCAGTTCGGCCTGCTGACGCTCGCGGGCTCCGCGATCTGGAACACCGTGTTCGTCATGGCGGGCTACCTGCTCGGCGACTCCTGGGAGCAGATCCTCATCTACGCTGACGCGCTCAAGTACCTCGTGTACGCCCTCGTGGGAGGCGCGATCATCTGGTTCCTGGTCGTGAAGATCCGCGGGCGGGTGCATCGCGGCGGCCACTCCGCCTGAGGGCGCGCGCGCTCAGGCCCGCTGACGGTTCAGGAGCGCATGCGGCGCCGGAGCACGTCGATACGCGCCTGGATCTGCGACACGGTCGCCTGTCCCACCGCTGGACCTCCGCAGCTGCGTCGCAGCTCCGCGTGCACGATGCCGTGGGGCTCACCCGACTGCTTCGCGTAGACCGAGACGAGGCTGTTGAGCAGCGTGCGCTGCTCCTTCAACGTTCGGTGCAGCGCCTGGGGTGGCGCGGGAGCCGGTGGGCCGGCCTTCACGCGAGACTCCTGGATGCGCCCCTGCTTCGCCTGGCGCTGGGACAGCACCGATCGCACCTGGTCGGCGTCGAGGATGCCGGGCAGCCCGAGGAACTCCAGCTCCTCCTCGCTGCCGACTTCGGCCGCGTAGCCGAAATCGCCGCCGTCGTAGAGGACCTTGTCGAACAGCGCCTCGCTCGAGATCGCCTCGTACGTGAACTTCCCGAGCTCGTCCGAGGTCTTGTCCGGCCGCTCGGCGGCGGCCATCATGTCTTCTTCCGGGGCGCGGGAGTCGTCGGCGTCTGCGAGCCGATCGAGCGCGTGGTTGCGCTCCATCTCCAGCGCATGCGCGAGCTTCGTGAGCTGCGGCACGCTCGGTACGAAGACCGTGGCGGTCTCGCCCTTCTTGCGGGCGCGCACGAAGCGGCCGATGGCCTGTGCGAAGAACATCGGCGTCGACGCGTTGGTTGCGTAGACGCCCACGGCGAGCCGTGGCACGTCGACGCCCTCCGACACCATGCGGACGGCGACCATCCACCGCTCGTCGCTCGCGGAGAACTCGGTGATGCGGTCGGACGCGCCCTTGTCGTCGGAGAGGATGAGCGCGGGCTTGGTTCCCGTGATGGTCTTCAGGATCGCCGCGTAGCCCTTTGCCGCCGCGTGATCGGTGGCGATGACGAGGCCGCCGGCATCCGGCACTTCCTGGCGGACCTCGCTGAGGCGCTGGTCGGCCGCCTGCAGGACCTGTGGGATCCACTGCCCTTCGTGGTCGAGGGCGGTGCGCCACGCCTGGGAGACGATGTCCTTCGTGTTGTCCTCCGCGAGGCCCGCTGACATCTCCTCCCCCTGCGTGTCCCGCCACCGCACGTTGCCGGCGTAGGACATGAAGAGCACTGGGCGCACGACACCGTCCTCGAGCGCACGGCCGTACCCGTAGGAGTAGTCGGTGAGGGACGTGCGGATGCCGTCCTCGTTCGGGGCGTAGGTCACGAACGGGATCGGTGCCGAGTCGGAGCGGAAGGGAGTTCCCGTGAGCGAGAGTCGGCGGTCGGCGTGCCCGAAGGCCTCACGGATCGCGTCTCCCCAGCTCAACGCGTCTCCGCCATGGTGCACCTCGTCGAGGATGACGAGTGTGCGACCGGAGGCCGTCAGGTGGCTGTGCACGCTCGGCTTCATCGCGACCTGCGCGTAGGTCACGGCCACGCCGTGGAACTGACGTGAGTGGATGCCCTGGTTGTTGCCGTAGCGCGGGTCGATGCGCAGGCCCACTCGCGCGGCCGCCTCCGCCCACTGCGTCTTGAGGTGGTCGGTCGGCGCGACGATCGTGATGCGATCGACGGAGCGGCGCTGGAGGAGCTCGGTGGCGAGTCGCAGGGCGAAGGTCGTCTTGCCAGCGCCCGGCGTGGCGGAGGCGAGGAAGTCGCGAGGCTCGGACTCGAAGTAGACATCGAGCGCCTCAGCCTGCCAGGCGCGCAGCCTCCCGGCGGTGCCCCACGGCGCTCGCTGCGGGAAGGACGGGGAGAGATGCTCGGCGGCGAAGGTGCCGACCTGGTGACCGTAGCGGGAGCCGTCGTGGCTGGAGGGATGAGCTTCCTGGACGGCTTCGCGTTCGGTCATGGCTGCGTCGAGTTCCTCTCAGGGCAGTCGCCCGGTCAGCGCCGTGCGGGTGGGTCTTGGATTGGTCCGAGTCGGTGGCTGGCGTGCAGCCGGCGCACGGCTCGCTCGTTCGACGGGTGCAAACCGCCTGCGAGCACGTCGCGCAGCAGTCGCGCGAGCTCATGTCCGGAACGGTAGCCGCTGCCGCCGACAATCCCGAGCGCGTCCTGCGTCGTGGTCGCCGCGGCGGCCACCGCCTCGTACTTCGCCATCGTCAGGCGAGCGAACCAGGCGTCGCCGTGAGGCGCCCCCTCGTCGACATCGCGAGCGATGGACTCAACGAGGGTACGCGCTGCGAGCTGTCGAATGCTCATCCTGGCGATTTCCTCTCGAACCTGCACGTCGTCGGCGAGACGGATCCCGCCCTGCGTCGAGCTCGTCCGGTGCTCGGCGGCCTCGATCGCCAGCTCGAGCGCGCGGTCGCCGATCCCGACGTAGCACGAGGCGACGAGGAGGAGGAAGTTCGAGTGAACGGCGAAGATGTGCGGTTCGCTGCTCGGTCCGACCGGGAGCCGAGCGATGACGCGCTCGGCGGGGATGAGGGCACCATCCAGGGAGGTGGAGCAGCTCTGCGTCGCCCGCATGCCGAGCGTGTCCCAGTCGTCGTGGATGCGCACGCCGGCGTCGCCGCGTCGCAGCACTCCGTGGACGAGGCTCGGCTCGGCTCCGGTGTCGTCGCGGCCGAAGGTCACGAGGCTCGTCCAGACCGGAGAGAGCGAGGTGAAGATCTTCATGCCGTGCAGCCGGTAGCCGCCGTCGGCCTCCGGCTCAGCCCGGACATTCGAGTCGTAGAGGACGGCGTCGTTGCCGATCTCTGAGATGGCGAGCGCGTAGGTCTCCCCCGCGACGATCTCGCGCAGCATCCAGTCGAGGGCGCCATCCCCCGCCTCGTGCCTCGCCCGGGCGATGCCGGCGACCACGTGGTGCATGTTCACGGCGAGGGCAGTCGCTGGAGCCGCGGCGGCGAGACGGGCCTGGCATCGCACGGCCTGCTCGAGGGATGCCCCTGTGCCGCCGAAGTCGCGTGGAACCAGCAGCCGCAGGTAGCCGATCTCGCGGAGCGCCTCGAGGTCGTCGGCGGGGAAGGAGTTCTCCGCGTCGTGGCGGCTCGCGCGCTGATTGAGCACCTCGAGCAGGTCATCGGCCAAAATGGATCTCGGGTCTGAAGCTGGCATGTCCACCACGGTACTCGTCACGGCTTCGACCTCGATGACCACGTCAGCGTCTGCGACGGTCTAGTCTTCAGTTCCGATCGAGGAGAGAAACGGCGAGATGTCAGAACCCGAACTCATACCCTGGAGCCGCTACGTGGCGATCGGCGATTCCTTCACCGAGGGCGTCGGCGACCCGGAGCCGACCGCTCCCGGTGGTCTCCGCGGATGGGCCGATCGTGTGGCAGAGGAACTCGCCGCGCATCGCTCCGACTTCGCCTACGCGAACCTGGCCATCCGCGGCCGACTGCTGGATCAGATCGCGGAGGAGCAGCTCGGGCCGGCGCTCGAGCTGAAGCCCGACCTCGTGACGGTCTCCGCCGGTGGGAACGACATCATCCGTCCCGGAGCCGACCCGGACGCGATCGCCGCCCGGTTCTCGCGCCTCGTCGGCTCGCTGCGTGCCAGCGGTGCCACCGTCGTGGTGTTCACCGGGGTGGACACGAAGTTCGCGCCGGTGTTCTCCTCGATGCGCGGCAAGATCGCCATCTACAACGAGCACATCCGCGGGATCGCCGAGTACCACGACTGCATCGTCGCCGATCAGTGGGCGCTTCGCTCCATCCAGCGCCCCAGCATGTGGGTCAGCGACCGCCTGCACCTCAACGCCTACGGGCACCACGAGGTAGCTCGCATGGTGCTCGCCGCCTTGAACGTCGAGAACGAGCTCGTGGCGATGCAGCCTGCACCGGCCCGCCCCTCCCGGTGGCGCGAGGCCCGCGCGCAGGACATGGTGTGGGCGAGACAGCACCTCGTTCCGTGGGTGCTGCGGCGCCTCAGGAACGAGTCATCGGGTGACAACGTGATCGCGAAGCGTCCGTTCGCCGAGCCCTTCTCCTTCGGCACCGACGTCGACTCCCCTCTCCGATGAACGCGGAAAGCCTGATCCGGTGCGCGCCTTGAGCTCTCTGAGGTGAGCGCGGAGGGCCCTATCCGGTGAGCGCGTAGAGCGCGACGGCACTCGCCGCAGCGACGTTGAGCGAGTCGACGCCGTGGAGCATCGGAATCGTGACGGTCGTCGTCGCAGCGCTGAGGGCCCCGCGACTCAGGCCGTCCCCTTCCGTGCCGAGCAGGATCGCGACGCGCTCAGGCCGGTTCGAGGCGTAGTCGCGGAGCGATACCGCGTCATCGTCGAGGGCGAGCGCTGCGACGTCGAAGCCGGCGTCGGCGAACAGCGTGGCTGCCTCCCGCCACACCGGCAGGCGGGTCCACGGCACCTGGAAGACGGTGCCCATGCTGACGCGCACACTGCGCCGGTAGAGGGGATCGGCGCATTCCTGGGTGACGAGCACCGCGTCGGCCCCGAGACCGGCAGCGGCCCGGAACACCGCGCCGACGTTCGTGTGATCGACGAGATCCTCGAGCACGACGACGGTCTTCGCCGTGGCAAGCAGGTCCGCGGGATCGAGCAGCGGGGGCCGGTGCATCGAGGCCAGGGCTCCCCGGTGCATGCGGAAGCCGGTGAGCTGCTCGAGCTGCTCGCTGGAACCGACGTACACGGGCACGTCGGGGAACGCCTCGAGCAGCGGCTCGACGGTCGGGAGCCACTGCTCCATGAGCAGCAGGGAACGGGGCGTGTGGCCGGCCCGCAGCGCCCGCTCGATGACCTTCGGCGACTCGGCGAGGTACAGGCCCCCTTCCGGCTCGAGGCGACGGCGGAGGGCCACGTCGGTCAGGCGGGAATAGTCGTCGAGTCCAGACTGTTCGAGTGAACGGACGGATGGGGCCGCACGTGGCCAATCGGTCGACTGGAGAGGGGTCAGGCGCATGGAGGCAATCCTGTCAGAAGCGGGCGGTGCCATGGCGGAGCGGTCGCGAGCGGAGGGTCTTGCACGTGCCGCGGATGTGCTGGCGGATCGGGCGTTCGCGGTGCTCACGGGAGCCGGGCTCTCGACGGATTCGGGTATCCCCGACTACCGCGGGGACGGCAAGGCGCCGCGGATCTCGCCCATGACGATCCAGCAGTTCATGTCCGACGAGGCGACGCGCAGGCGCTACTGGGCCGGTGCTGCGCTCGGTGCGGCGCGGTTCTCCGGAGCAGAGCCCAACGCGGGCCACCTGGCACTCGCCGAGCTCGAACGACACGGCGCCGCGACGGGGGTCGCCACGCAGAACGTCGATGGCCTCCACCTCCGCGCAGGCAGCCGCAACGTCGTCGAGCTCCACGGCAGCATGCGCACCGCGAGCTGCACGCAGTGCGGCCACGAGGTCTCACGAGCTTCGCTCCTCGCCGACATCCTCGAGTCCTCCCCCGGCATCGCCGAGCTGGCGGCCGACGCGAGCAGCCGCCCAGACGGTGACGCTGAGGCGAGCGGCGCGGAGATCGAAGAGCTCCCGAGCTGCCCGGTCTGCGGGGGCATCCTGCAACCGGACGTCGTGATGTTCGGTGACGTCGTTCGTTCCGAGGTCGCCGAGCGTGCCCGCAACCTCGTCGACGAGTCCGACGCGCTCCTGGTCGCCGGCACATCGCTCGTCGTCAACACGGGACGCAGGCTCGTGCATCGCGCCGTGGCAGCTGGGAAGCCGGTCGTGCTGTTCAACCGCGGCGGAGCCGCGATCGAGCACCTGGCCTTCGTCTACGTCGACGGAGGCACCTCCGAGTCGCTCGCCGACCTCGCGGCCCGGCTCACGTCGGATTCCTAGGCCGACCCAGACCTCGGGGCCGGCAGAAGCCGTCAGCGCTGTCGCTGCTCTGCCACCTCTTGGCAGGCACTGAGCAGAGAGGCGGCGGATCGCTCCCACGCGTACTCGGCGGCCCTCGCCACGCCAGCAGCTGAGGCGGCGGCCCACGCCTGCGTGCTGCCGTCGAGCTGCCTCGCCTTCGTCGCGAGCAGCGCCGCGTCATCGGCCGGGAAGTACCCGGCTGCGGCTCCCCCGACCTCGCGGAAGATCGGGGTGTCGCTCACGAGAATGGGTGTGCCTGCGGACATGGCTTCCACGAGCGGCAGCCCGAAGCCCTCGCTCTTCGACGCGGTCACGAGGGCGGTGGCGTTGCCGAGGAGCGCGCGGTACTCCTCGTCGCTCACGCCCTGGTGAGCGACGATCGAACCCGCGGGGGCGAGATCCTCGAGCGCCGCCAGGGTGCGCGCATCCGCCCTCGAGCAGAGGTGCAGTCGCCAGCCAGGCAGGTCGCGCATGGCGCGCGCCAGCGTCTCGACGTTCTTGTACGGCATGAAGGAGCCCATGTATACCAGGTTCGGCTCGCTCGGCGGCTCGGACCTCGCAGGCGCGGCGAACGCGGGATCTGGCGCGTTGGGCACGAGCGGGATGGGGCGGCGGGTGAGCTTCTTGGACTCGAGCAGCTTCCGGGTCGTCGCCGAGACCACCGCGACCTGGTCAGCACCGGTGAGGAGGAGCCGCTGAGGCCAGAAGGACAGGTGGTAGACCCGCCACAGCGCGCGCACGTACCAGGGGAGGAACTGCGGGGGCTTCGGGTGCTCGTAGTAGATGAGGTCGTGGATCGTGAGGATGAGCCCGTAGCGCCGCCCGAGCGAGCCCATCGTCTGCATCGGGCTCACGACGACGTCGGGGCGCAGCGCATTGATCTGGCGAGCGACGAACGGCTCCGCTGGCGATGTCGGCGCGCTGATGAGCGCGTGCGGAAGGTCCGGCAGCATTGGCAGCTGTCGTTCGTCGGAGATGAGCATGGTGACCGGGTGCAGTTCGGAGAGCGCACGCACGAGCTCAGCCGAGTACCGCGAGATGCCGTCGTGCCGGTCGATCCGAACGTACCTGCAGTCGAAGAGCAGCTTCACCGGCTGCGCTCCGAGTCGTCGGGTGTGGAGTTCTCGTCGATGAACTCGGAGAGCAGTCGGGCGGCTGCGATCGGCGTCTCGTAGTGCACGAGGTGTCCCGTGCCAGCGATCACGTGCAGCGGCAGCTCGGCGAGCCCTGCGAGTTCGAGCTGGGCTTCGAGCGGCGCGATGTCGTCGAGCGCACCTGCGATGAGCGCCGTAGACGCTGGCAGTTCGTGTGCATGTGCGAGCACCGAGTCGGAGACGGATGCACGGAACGCGGCGAGGAGCGTGTCCCGGTCGGAGAAGTCCGAGAAGTGCCGTTCATGCTCGGCGTGGATCCAAGCTCGGAGCGGCTTGGAGGTGGTCTTGGCCATCACCTCGCTCATGACGCGCGTGATGAGCGGATGCGAGAGCAGCACCCTGCCCGCCGGTTCTGGCAGCTTGGAGCCGAGCCAGTAGTAGAAGATCGCGAGCTTCGTGAGGATCGCCTGCTGGCCTTCCAGGGCGGGCGCGGCGATGGGGTTGACGAGCACGAGGCGTCGATCGCCGATCGCGGCGGGGCGCCGGGAGATCACGAGCGAGCCGAACGAATGGCCGAGGACGATGGCGGTCCCGTTCGGGTCGACCTGCTGGAGGAATGCCTCGAGCCAGGTCGAGTAGTCGTCGAGCGTGTGTCCGCTTCCGAGCGGCTGCGACTCTCCGAAACCCGGCAGATCGGGCGCGAGGAAGCGAACGTCCGGGAGCCGTTCCACGACGGGGAGGAGCCCGTGGTGGGTGCCGCGGAAGCCGTGGACCAGTACGACCGACGCGCGGGCGTCGCCGGCCGCTGGGCCGATCTCCCACCAGGCGCATTCGGAGCCCAGGATACGCGCTGTGCGGGCGAGCGACGGGGACTCGGGAGTGGCTGCAAGAGCGGAGGAAGGCATCGTGCAAGAGTGTACCGAGCAGGGCGGGAAGCCGTGCTCAGGCGCTCCCGTGCGATGCGCGGTGGAAGTGCCTGGAAGAGGACGCCGAGGCGGGATGAGGAAGCAATGACCGAGTGGACGAAGCGGATCGCGGTGTTCGATCTCGAGACGACCGGCATCGACGTCGAGAACGACCGGATCGTGACGGCGTTCGTCGGGCTCATCGACGGGGATGGCACGATCGAGCGCGGCACGGATTGGCTGGCGGACCCGGGCGTCCCCATCCCCGAGCGCGCGGCGGCCGTGCACGGCATCACCACGGAGATCGCCCAGTCCGAGGGGCGGCCGGCAGGCGAGGTCGTCGGGGAGCTTCGGGCCGCGCTCGA
This sequence comes from Pseudoclavibacter sp. RFBG4, assembly GCF_002931515.1. Taxonomy (NCBI): domain Bacteria; kingdom Bacillati; phylum Actinomycetota; class Actinomycetes; order Micrococcales; family Microbacteriaceae; genus Pseudoclavibacter; species Pseudoclavibacter sp. RFBG4. Next base: position 225,049 of record NZ_PSYC01000024.1, read on the forward strand.
CTGGATCGCCCGGCACCGTGTTCCGCTGGTCATCTACAACGCGCCGTACGACCTCACCCTGTTCGCTCGGGAATGCGCGCGGCACGGCCTGGAGCAGGTCGTCTTCGCCGAGCAGGTCGTCGACCCGCTCGTCATCGACCGGGCGCTCGACAAGTACCGCAAGGGCAAGCGCACGCTCACAGACACCGCCCTCTTCTATGGCGTGGAACTGATCGACGCGCACTCCGCGGGTGACGACGCCGTCGCTGCGGGCCAGCTTGCGCTCGCGCTGGCGGCCAAGTATCCCGCGGAACTCGGCCTGCCGCTCCAGGAGCTGCATACGAAGCAGGTCACGTGGGCGGCAGACCAGGCCAGGGACTTCGAGGCGTACATGCGCGCCAATCGAGACCCGGACTTCACCGCCGACGGCGCTTGGCCGGTACGCAGCGCTCCCTGACCGGCGGTGGGCCTCGGTGAGGCTCCCAGCAGACGCACGAAAGGGCGGCACCGAAACGGTGCCGCCCTTTCGTGGAGCAATGAACTACTTGCTGCCGCCGCCGAACTTGGCGTAGCGGTTCTTGAACTTCTCAACACGACCTGCGGAGTCCATGATGCGCTGCTTGCCCGTGTAGAACGGGTGCGATGCGCTGGAGATCTCGACGTCGATGACTGGGTACGTGTTGCCGTCTTCCCATTCGATCGTCTTGGCGCTCGAGACCGTGGAACGGGTGAGGAACTTCTCCCCCGATGCGAGGTCGTTGAACACCACCGTGTTGTAGGTGGGGTGGACGTCAGCCTTCATAAGGGTTCCTTCAACGAGTTTGGTGAGCAGAATCGGACCACGGGTCCTGAGCCAAAGGACAACTTTAGCAGATAGGAGCCCGTGGGTGTCAGTTCGACGCGCGGGCGGCGTACCGGCCCTGGGCGTTGGTGACGTGGAGGGGAAGCCCGAAGGTCGTCTCGAGGTTCGAGCTCGTGAGCACATCGGCGATCGGGCCAGCGGCGACGACCTTGCCCTCGCGGAGCAGGAGCACGTGGGTGATGCCCACGGGGATCTCCTCGACGTGGTGCGTGACCATGACGATCGCGGGCGCGAACTCGTTCTGCGCGAAGCTCGAGAGCGCAACGAGGAGATTCTCACGAGCTCCGAGATCGAGGGACGCGCTCGGCTCGTCAAGGAGGAGCAGCTCGGGGTCGGTCATGATCGCCCGCGCGATGAGCGTTCGCTTCTGCTCGCCGTCGCTGAGGGTGCCGAAGTCGCGCTCAGCGAACTCACCGAGGTTCCATTCCTCGAGGACACGCTGCGCGCGGCGCTCGTCGATCTCCTCGTAGGCCTCGTTCCAGCGGCCCGTGACCGCGTAGGAGGCCGTCAGCGCGACATCGATGACTCGCTCGTCGTCGGGGATGCGCCTCGCCATCGCGCTCGACGCAACGCCGATGCGAGGGCGAAGGTCGAAGACGTTGGTCCGGCCGAGGCGCTCTCCGAGCACGTCGACCTCTCCCGACGTGGGGTGCTGCGTCGCCGAGGCGAGCGAGAGGAGCGTCGACTTGCCGGCGCCGTTCGGGCCGAGCACCGCCCAGCGCTGCGTCTCATCGACGGACCAGGTGACATGGTCGAGGATCGGACGACCGTTGCGAACGACCGTAGCGTCGTTAAATTCGAGAACCGTTGCCATATGCCCCAGCCTAGACGCGGCTCGCGCGCTGGCTTCGGCGGCGCACCGCGTCAGCCAACGAGCTGCTCGTAGATGGAGATCGTCTCGTCGCTGATGCGGCGCCAGGTGAACTCGCGCTCCGCGCGCTCGCGCCCCGCCTTGCCGTAGCGAGCGGCCGTCTCGGGGTCGCTGACGACCTCGGTGAGCACTCGCGCGAGGTCGGCGACGAACTTGTCGGGGTCGAGCGGGGTTCCCGTGCCGTCGGTTGCCTGCTCGATCGGCACGAGGCGTCCGGTCACCCCGTCGTCGACGACCTCGGGGATGCCGCCGGTCGCCGTGCCGACCACGGCCGTGCCGCAGGCCATGGCCTCGAGGTTCACGATGCCGAGCGGCTCGTAGATCGAGGGGCACGCGAAGACCGTCGATGCCGAGAGCGCGGTCATGATCTCGCGCTTGCTGAGGTGGCGCGCGAGCCAGAGGACGCCATCACGCTCGGTCTGCAGCTGCTCGACGAGACCTGCGACCTCCGCCTCGATCTCGGGGGTGTCGGGGGCGCCGGCGCACAGGATGACCTGCACCTCAGGTGGCAGCTCGCGCACAGCGCGCAGGAAGTACGGGAGACCCTTCTGCCGAGTGATGCGGCCGACGAAGACGACAGCGGGGCGGTCGGGGTCGATGCCGAGGGCACGTGCTGCCTCGGGGTCCTCGACGCGCTGCCAGGTCTCGAGGTCGATGCCGTTGTAGACGACCTCGACCTTCTCCGGGTCGAGGTTCGGGTAGGCGCGGAGGATGTCGGCGCGCATCCCGTGGCTCACGGCGATGATGCGGTCGGCATGCTCGTAGGAGACCTGCTCGATCCAGCTGGAGAGGCGGTAGCCGCCTCCGAGCTGCTCTGCCTTCCAGGGGCGCAGCGGCTCGAGGCTGTGCGCCGTGATGACGTGCGGGATGCCGTGCAGCAGCTTCGCGACGTGGCCCGCGGCGTTCGCGTACCACGTGTGCGAGTGCACGAGGTCGGCACCCCCGATGTCGTTCGCGATCTCGAGGTCGGTGCCGAGGAAGCCGAGAGCCGGGTTCGCGGAGCGGAGGGCAGGGGGCGTGTTGTACGCATAGGTCTGCTGCTCGTCGCGCGCCTCTCCGAAGCAGCGGACGTTGACGTCGATGTCGCGTCTCATCGCCTTGACGAGCTCGGTGACGTGGACTCCAGCCCCGCCGTAGACGGCCGGTGGATACTCGCGTGTTACCAGATCAACTCTCACGGGCTCCACGGTAGTACAGCGGGGCTGGGAACCCCTAAGCTCGAGTCATGTCACAGGCAAAGGTGTTCGGCATCGTTCTCGCTGGTGGTGAGGGGAAGCGGCTCATGCCGCTCACCGCAGACCGGGCAAAGCCCGCTGTGCCCTTCGCAGGCCAGTATCGACTCATCGACTTCGCGCTTTCGAACCTGGTGAATTCCGGGCTCCACAAGATCGTCGTCCTGACGCAGTACAAGTCCCACTCTCTCGACCGGCACGTGTCGCACACGTGGCGTCTCCCCGCGATGCTCAACTCCTACGTCGCCTCCGTGCCAGCGCAGCAGCGACTCGGCAAGCGGTGGTTCTCCGGATCGGCAGATGCCATCCGGCAGAGCCTGAACCTCATCAACGACGAGTCCCCGGACATCGTGGTCGTCGTCGGCGCGGACCACGTCTACCGCATGGACTTCTCCCAGATGATCGAGGCGCACATCGCCTCCGGGCGCAGCGCGACGGTCGCCGCGATCCGCCAGCCGATCTCGCTCTCGGACCAGTTCGGCGTGATCGACGTCGACCCGGACGACCGGACCCTGATCCGCGAGTTCCTCGAGAAGCCGGAAGACGCTCAGGGACTGCCGGACAGCCCGGGCGAGATCCTCGCCTCGATGGGGAACTACGTCTTCACGGCCGACAAGCTGGTCGAAGCCGTCATCCGCGACTCGACGCTCGAGGACTCCAAGCACGACATGGGTGGAGACATCATCCCGAGCTTCGTCGATCAGGGCGACTGCGGGGTCTACGATCTCAAGGACAACATTGTCCCAGGGTCGACGGAACGCGATCGCGACTACTGGCGCGACGTCGGAACGATCGACTCGTTCTACGACGCTCACATGGACCTCATCTCCACGCTGCCGATCTTCAACCTCTACAACGAGAAGTGGCCGATCTTCGCGCAGCAGCTGAACTCTCCCCCGGCCAAGTTCGTGCGGGACAGTCGTGGATCCACGGGCACGATGATCGACTCGATCATCTCGCTCGGCTCGGTCATCTCCGGGGCGCACATCGAGCGGAGCGTGCTCGGCCCATGGGACAACGTCGAATCCGGGGCCGCAGTCGTCGACTCCATCCTCTTCGACCGAGTCAACGTGCAGGCTGGTGCTGTCGTGCGTCGCGCGATCCTGGACAAGAACGTTATCGTCAAGGAGGGCGCCTCAGTCGGCGTCGACCGCGAGCACGACCTCCGGCGCGGCTTCACGGTCACCGACTCTGGCCTCACGGTCGTGGAGAAGTTCGGGATCGTCGAGCCGTGACCTCGGGCACGTCCCCCCGGTCCCCCTTCCTCGTCGTCCTCGACGTCGACTCGACCCTCATCGAAGACGAGGTCATCGAGCTGATCGCCGACTACGCCGGGGTCACCGCTGAGGTCGCCAGGGTCACCGAGCGAGCGATGGCGGGTGAGCTGAACTTCGAGGAGAGCCTGCGCCATCGCGTTGCGCTCCTCGAGGGCGTCTCCTCGACGGATGTCGCCTCGGTGGTGGATCGGGTCGTCGTCACGAACGGCGTCCCAGAGCTCATCGACGGCGTGCACGCGGCCGGCGGGTCCATCGCGGCCGTGTCGGGAGGCTTCCACGAGATCCTCGATGAGCTCGCCGAGCGGCTCGGGCTCGACCGCTGGCGCGCGAACCGCTTCGAGGTCGTCGACGGCAAGCTCACAGGCAGGGTCTCCGGGCCCATCATCGGGAGCGAGGCGAAGCGCGAGACGCTGCTCGAGTGGGCTCACGAGCTCGGCATCGACCCGTCCCGCACGGTCGCGATCGGCGACGGCGCCAACGATCTCGGCATGATGTCGGTGGCCGGCCTGTCGATCGCGTTCGACGCGAAGCCGGTTGTCCGGGAGCAGGCGCACGTCAGCCTCCCCGATCGCGACATGCGGCAGGTGCTCGCAGCCCTTGGCCTCGAGGGCTGACGACCGAACTGGGTGACAACCGAGTGCAGAGGCCTCCGAGTGCAGAGGCCTCCGAGCACGAGCGGGCCGAGCGGATTCGAATCCGCTCGGCCCGCTCTGCGCGTGGGTCTCTCTGTGTCAGGACGACGGCGTGCTGCTAGTGCCCCATGCCGAGGCCGCCATCGACCGGGATGACGGCGCCTGAGATGTACCCGGCGTCATCGCTCGCGAGCCAGGCGGCGGTCTTGGCGATCTCGTCGACGCTTCCGTAGCGGGCCGCCGGGATCTGAGACAGGTATTCCTTCTTGGTCTCCTCGGGAAGCACCGCCGTCATCTCGGTCTCGATGAACCCCGGGGCGATGACGTTCGCGGTGATGCCCCGCGAGCCGAGCTCGCGGGTGAGGGAGCGGGCCATGCCGACGAGGCCGGCCTTCGCGGACGAGTAGTTGATCTGTCCGGGCGAGCCGAACAGCCCGACGACGCTCGAGATGAAGACGACCCGGCCGAAGCGAGCCTTGAGCATCCCCTTCGAGGAGCGCTTGAGGACGCGGAAGACGCCGGTCAGGTTCGTGTCGATGACCTGCTGGAAGTCGTCCTCCGACATGCGGAGCAAGAGGTTGTCCTTCGTGATGCCGGCGTTCGCGATGAGCACCTCGACGGCCCCGAGCTGCTCCTCCACAGCCTTGAAGGCCGCGTCGACGCTCGCAGCGTCGGTGACGTCCGCCCGAACGGTGAGAGCGCCCTCAGGGCCGCCCTCCCCCGAGCGCGAGGTCACCGCGACGCGGTGGCCCAGGCTGACGAAGTGTGCGGCGATGGCGTAGCCGATGCCGCGGTTTCCTCCCGTGACGAGGACGGTTCTTTGGGTCATGCTGCTCCCTTTGAGACGGTTCGCTCCAGTCTAGGGGCGAGGAGTAAGCTGAGCAGATCGCCGAGAGGAGCACCTGCCACCGTGCGATCACACACCACGAACGTCACCTCCATGGGCGACAGCGAGTACGACGAGCGCGCCGCCCGCATGAGGAAGTACACCATCATGATGCTCATCAGGGTGGCCTGCTTCGTCGCGCTCATCTGGGTGCGCGGACCGTGGATGTTCGTCTTCGCGGCCGGAGCGATCTTCCTCCCCTATTTCGCCGTCGTCATCGCGAACGCTGCCACGCAGCGGCGCACGCGGAAGGTGGAACGGCCGAGCTTCCTGCAGCGACGGGGCAAGCCGGATGCGTGAGGGATTCGACCTGCTCGGCGCACTCCAGAGCGGCGGGCTCGATGCCGCGGAAGCCGAGCCGCGATGCTCGCGGGCTGGGTGCGGCTCCGACGCGACGACCCGGATCGTGTGGCGGAATCCGCGTATCCACGACGAGGCGCGTCGCAAGATCTGGCTCGCCTGCGACGAGCACGCCGGCTACCTCGCAGACTTCCTCCGCCAGCGTGACTTCCCTGTGACGGCCACGGCCATCTCGACCGGGCGCCTCGACGACGATGTGGACGGGCGCGCGTGAGCGGCGAGCGTCGCTGGCGCTTCGCCTTCTCGAAGCGCTGGCTCGGCTACCTCGGCCTGCTGATCGTCTTCGCGATCGCCTGCGGCTTCCTGAGCCATTGGCAGTTCGAGCGGCGCGACGAGCGGGTCTCCGAGAACGCGCGGATCACCGGCAACTTCGACCGGGAGCCGGTTCCCATCGAGACCGAGCTCCCGGCGCTCGACGATTTCTCGATCGATCAGGAGTGGACTCCCGTGCTCCTGCAGGGCCGGTACCTCACCGACGAGCAGCTGCTCGCGAGGTCGCGGCCGCACAACGGGCTGCCGGGATTCGAGATCCTCACGCCGTTCGAGACCGACGACGGGCGGGTGTTCATCGTCAACCGCGGCTGGATTCCGACGGGTGATGCACAGGACTCCCCAGACCACATCCCCGCTGCCCCCGAGGGCGAGGCGACGATCGTCGCTCGCCTCAAGCCCGGCGAACCCGAGATCCCCGGACGGACAGCGCCTGCTGGACAGATCGCCACCATCCACCTGCCGCAGTTCGCCGACGAGCTCGGCACCGACCGCGTCTACACGGGCGCGTACGGGCTCCTCTCGGCGGAGCGGCCCAGCGCGGAGACGGGGGCGCTGACGACGAAGCCCGCGCTGAGCGAGGGCAACCACCTCTCATACGCGTTCCAGTGGATCATCTTCGCCATCATCGCGCTCCTCGGACTCATCTTCGGCCTGCGGGCCGAGTACCGCGACCGCAACCCTGACGACCCGAAGGTGCGTGAGGCCATCTCGCGCGAGCGCGAGCGCGCTGGACGACGCCGCAAGACCGACGCCGAGATCGAGGACGAGATCCTCGATCGCGCCGGCGGCTGATCGCCGAAGCATCCGCAGACACGAAGAGCGCATGCCCCCAGCCGGGCGCATGCGCTCTTCTTTGCAGCGAGTGGCCCTGCTGCTGCGGCACCCCGCCTAGTTCATCGTGATGAGGTCGAAGTAGTCGGGCGTCCAGTGGTCTTCCACACCATCCGGCATGATGAGCACGCGCTCGGGGTTGAGCGCCTCGACGGCCCCCTCATCGTGGCTGACCAGCACGACTGAGCCTTCGTAGTGCGCGAGCGCGTCGAGGATCTGCTCGCGGCTGAGCGGGTCGAGGTTGTTCGTGGGCTCGTCGAGCAGGAGCACGTTGGCGCTCGAGACGACCAGCATCGCAAGAGCGAGGCGGGTCTTCTCACCGCCGGAGAGCACACCGGCCGGCTTGTGCACGTCGTCGCCGGAGAACAGGAACGAGCCGAGCACCTTGCGTGCCTCGGTCTCGGTGAGGTGGCTGGAAACGCTGACCATGTTCTGCAGCACGCTGCGCGCGACGTCGAGGGTCTCGTGCTCCTGCGCGTAGTAGCCGATCTTGAGGCCGTGGCCGGGCTCGAGCGCTCCGGTGTCGGGCTCGTCGACGCCGGCGAGCATGCGCAGCAGCGTCGTCTTGCCTGCACCGTTGAGGCCGAGGATGACAACACGCGATCCGCGGTCGATCGCGAGGTCGACCGCGGTGAAGATCTCGAGCGAGCCGTACGACTTCGAGAGGTTGGATGCGCGGAGCGGCGTCTTGCCACAGGCCGCGGGTGTCGGGAAGCGCAGCTTCGCGACGCGATCCGCGACCCGGACCTCCTCGAGACCCGACAGCATCTTCTCGGCGCGCCTCGCCATCTGATGCGCCGCTGTCGCCTTCGTCGCCTTGGCGCCGAACTTCGCGGCCTGCTGCTGCAGGACGGAGGCCTTCTTCTCGATGTTCGCGCGCTCCTTCTTGCGGCGCTCCTGGTCGGCCTCGCGCTGGCGGAGGTAGTGCTTCCAGCCCATGTTGTAGACGTCGATGACCTGGCGGTTCGCGTCGAGGTAGAACACCCGGTTGACGGTGTCCCCCACGAGCTCCACGTCGTGGGAGATCACGATGAGTCCGCCCGCGTACCCCTTGAGGAACTCGCGCAGCCAGATGACGGAGTCGATGTCGAGGTGGTTCGTGGGCTCATCGAGCAGCATGGTCTCGGCACCAGAGAAGAGGATGCGGGCGAGCTCGATGCGTCGGCGCTGTCCTCCGGAGAGCGTCTGCAGCTCCTGGTCGAGGATCCGGTCAGGCAGCTTGAGGTTGCTGGCGATGGCCGCCGCCTCGGCTTCTGCGGCGTAGCCACCGAGCGCCAGGAAGCGGTCGTCGAGGCGCGAGTACTTCTTCATTGCGGACTCCTGCTCGGCAGGGGTGCCCTCAGCCATCGCCATGGTCGCCTCGTCGATGCCGAGACGCAGCTCGCCGAGCCCACGGGCGTCCAGGATGCGGGTACGGGCCGTCTGCGTGGGGTCGCCGCTTCGCGGGTCCTGCGGCAGGTAGCCGATCTCGCCGCGGCGCTCGATCCGACCGGCGGTCGGGAGCGTGTCGCCGGCGAGGATCTTCGTCAGGGTCGTCTTGCCCGCGCCGTTGCGGCCGACGAGGCCGATCTTGTCGCCAGCGGCAACACGAAAGTCGACTCCCGACATGAGGGTGCGGGCACCCATGGTGATTTCGAGGTCATGTACGGCGAGCAAGAAGTGATTCCATTCGGTGAAGTGCGAGCGTTCGGGGTAAGTCGTGTGGTCTGTCGGGAAACGGTGCGGGGCCAGGTCGCGGCGTGAACCGAGCCTGGCCCCATAGCCGACAACCTGCCCAGTCTAGACGAGGCGCGAAAGAGCCCCGCCGGGGCGGGGCTCTTCACTGCGGGACCGAGCTAGATGTTGAACCCGAGCGCGCGCATCATGTCGCGGCCGTCGTCCGTGATCTTCTCAGGACCCCACGGCGGCATCCAGACCCAGTTGATGACGAAGCGCTCGACAGCCCCCTCGAGTGCCTCGGCGGTCTCGGACTCGATGACGTCGGTCAGCGGGCAGCCCGCTGAGGTGAGCGTCATCGAGATCACGAGCGCGTCGGAGTCGTCGTCCCAGTTCAGGTCGTAGATGAGCCCGAGGTCGACGATGTTGACGCCGAGCTCCGGGTCAACGACCTCCTTGAGCGCTTCCTCGATCTCGTCGTAGCGTGTCGCTTCGAGTGTCGTCAGTGCCATGGCGAGATCCTACGCCTCGACCTGCTGAGCGAGGTAGCGGTCGTAGCCCTCGTTCTCCAGGCGATCGGCGAGCTCGGGTCCGCCCTGGTCGGCGACCTTGCCCGCGACGAAGACGTGCACGAAGTCAGGCTTGATGTAGCGCAGGATGCGCGTGTAGTGCGTGATGAGCAGCACACCGAGGCCGGTGTTCTCCTTGACGCGGTTGACACCCTCCGACACGATGCGGAGCGCGTCCACGTCGAGGCCAGAGTCGGTCTCGTCGAGCACGGCGAACTTGGGCTTGAGGAGCTCGAGCTGGAGGATCTCGTTGCGCTTCTTCTCTCCACCGGAGAAGCCCTCGTTGACGTTGCGCTCGGAGAACACCGGGTCCATGCGGAGCGCCGCCATGGAGGCCTTGACCTCCTTCAGCCATGGGCGCAGGGGCGGAGCCTCGCCGGCGACCGCGGTCTTGGCGGTACGCAGGAAGTTCGCAACCGTCACGCCGGGGATCTCCACCGGGTACTGCATCGCGAGGAAGAGGCCAGCCTTGGCGCGCTCGTCGACGGACATCTCGAGGACATCCTCGCCGTCGAGCGTGATCGAGCCGCTGGTCACCTGGTACTTGGGGTGGCCCGCGATCGTGTAGGCGAGGGTCGACTTGCCGGAGCCGTTCGGCCCCATGATGGCGTGGATCTCGCCCTTGTTGATCGTCAGGTCGACACCGCGGAGGATTTCCTTGGTGCCCTGGTCGGTCTCGACCGTGACGTGGAGGTCGGATATCTGCAGCGTGGACATGTGCTAGCTCTTCTCCTCGAAGATTGGAGTGGGGTCGATGTAGATGTCGCCCGCTTGCACCTGGATGCGGTACACGGGCACTGGTTCGTAGGCGGGGAGGGTGCGTGGCCAGCCGGTCCTGAGCGAGAACTGGGAGCCGTGCGCCCAGCACTCGATCGAGTCATCCTCCACGAAGCCCTCGGCGAGCGAGATGTCTCCGTGCGAGCACCGGTCGCCGAGAGCGAAGAGCTCACCGGCCGAGTCCCGGACCAGGCAGATGGCCTGGCCCTCGATCTCGAAGCGCTGCGGCGACTCGACCTTCACGTCATCTGCCGCGCAGAGACGCACCGAGGTCATCGCTCGGCGACGAGCAGGGGGCTTGCGCCCTCATTGAGCTCGCGTTCGAGCGCATCCCGCAGGTGGGTGGCGATCTCCTCGTTGCCGATCTGCTGGACGATCTCGTTGAGGAAGCCGTGGACCACGAGGCGGCGGCTCATGGCTTCGGAGACGCCACGGCTCATCAGGTAGAAGAGCTGCTCGTCGTCGAAGCGTCCGGTTGCCGAAGCGTGGCCTGCGCCCTCGATGTCGCCCGTCTCGATCTCGAGGTTCGGGACCGAGTCGGCGCGTGTGCCCTCGGAGAGGACGAGGTTGCGGTTCTGCTCGTAGGAGTCGGTGCCGGGTGCGTTCCGGCGGATGAGGACATCTCCGATCCACACGGCACGCGCGCCTTCGCCCTGCAGTGCGCCCTTGTAGTTGACGCGGCTGCGCGTGTGCGGCGCGTTGTGGTCGACGAACACCTGGTGCTCGAGGTGCTGGCCCGCGTCCGAGTAGTAGAGGCCGTACAGTTCGCCGTCAGCGCCCTGCGCGTTGAGCTGCAGCGTCGGGTTGAGGCGGACGATGCCGCCGCCGAGCGAGACCACGATGTGCTTGATGAAGGCGTCGCGCCCGACCGACAGGAAGTGCGTCGAGAGGTGCTGCGCCGAGTCCTCCCACTCCTGCATGGAGACGATCGTGACGTTCGCCCCGTCTCCGACGAGGATCTCCACGTTCTCCGCGACCGTCGCCGCGCCGGTGTGGCGCAGGATGATGAGGCCCCTGGCGTGCGGCTTGACATCGATCACGACGTGGGCCGCGACGGCGGCGCCGCCGAAGCCCTTGCGGTCCAGGACGAACTGCTTGTCGTCTTCACCGGAGACCTCGACGAGCAGCGCCTCCTCGAAGTTCGACCAGGCGTTCGCCGAAGCACGGTCCTCCGGCTTGCCCGCGGATCCGATCCGCGCATCCGAGCGAGGGATCCAGCTGACTTCGACGCCCTCGGTCTCCGAGAACTCGAGCTCGGAACGGGAGCCCGTGAGCTCGCCGTTGATGAGGCCATCGAGCTTCGCGACGGGGGTGTACTTCCACTCGATCTCGCGACCGCTCAGCGGCGCGAAGTCGGCGAAGTCGAAGGAGGTGAACCGCTCCGACCTCGTCTGCACCGGTACCTCGGACCCAGGCCCGTGGCTGTGCTTGTTGAGACCGAGCGGGTTGATCTGCTCGCTCGTCACCTGCGTCGTCATCTAGCCGACCGATCCTTCCATGCTCATCTCGATGAGCTTGTTGAGTTCCAGCGCGTACTCCATCGGCAGCTCGCGCGCGATGGGCTCGATGAAGCCGCGCACGATCATGGCCATCGCCTCGGTCTCGGGGAGGCCGCGGCTCATGAGGTAGAACAGCTGCTCCTCGGACACCTTCGTGACCGTCGCCTCGTGGCCGAGCTGCACGTCGTCGACGCGGATGTCGATCGCTGGGTACGTGTCGGAGCGCGATTGCGTGTCGACGAGCAGCGCGTCGCAGACGACGCTGTTCGAGGAATGGTGCGCCTTCGCATCGATGCGCACCTCGCCGCGGTAGCCGGCTCGACCCCCGCCCCTCGCGATGGACTTCGACGTGATCGACGACTGCGTGTACGGCGCCATGTGGATCATCTTCGCGCCGGCATCCTGGTGCTGGCCAGGGCCTGCGAACGCGACGGACATGGTCTCGCCCTTGGCGTGCTCGCCGACGAGGTAGATCGACGGGTACTTCATCGTGACCTTGGACCCGATGTTGCCGTCGACCCACTCCATGGTGGCGCCCTCTTCAGCGATCGCGCGCTTCGTGACGAGGTTGTAGACGTTGTTCGACCAGTTCTGGATGGTCGTGTAGCGAACTCGCGCGTTCTTCTTGACGATGATCTCGACGACCGCGGAGTGCAGCGAGTCCGACTTGTAGATCGGAGCCGTGCAGCCCTCGATGTAGTGCACGTAGCTGCCCTCGTCGGCGATGATGAGCGTCCGCTCGAACTGGCCCATGTTCTCCGTGTTGATGCGGAAGTAGGCCTGCAGCGGGATCTCGACGTGGACGCCCTTGGGGACGTACACGAAGGAGCCACCCGACCACACGGCGGTGTTGAGCGCGGCGAACTTGTTGTCGCCAGAGGGGATCACGGTGCCGAAGTACTCCTCGAAGAACTCCGGGTGCTCGCGAAGCGCCGTGTCGGTGTCCATGAAGATGACACCCTGCTTCTCGAGTTCCTCGTTGATCTGGTGGTACACGACCTCGGACTCGTACTGTGCGGCGACGCCCGCGACGAGGCGCTGGCGCTCTGCGTCCGGGATGCCGAGCTTCTCGTACGTGTTCTTGATGTCGTCCGGGAGGTCCTCCCAGGTCTGGGCCTGCTTCTCCGTCGAGCGCACGAAGTACTTGATGTTGTCGAAGTCGATGCCGGAGAGGTCAGCTCCCCAGTTCGGCATCGGCTTGCGCTCGAACATCTTGTAGCCCTTGAGACGCGTCTTCAGCATCCATTCGGGTTCGTCTTTCAATCGCGAGATGTCGGCGACGACGGCATCGCTGATGCCTCGCTTCGCGGACGATCCCGCAACATCGGAGTCGGACCAGCCGAACTCGTAGCGGCCGAGGCCCTCGAGTTCTGGGCGATCGATCAGGACATCTGACATGTCTGCCTCGTCTCTCTCATCTCTGAAGTCGTTCTCCACACGCGGCTGCTTCTGGGGCCTGTCGCCGTCGATCGTCTCGCATGTGGGGTCTTCGGCCGGTGGGCCCGCGGTCGCTCCGGCAGACGGCGTGCGTCTACCTCTCGTAGAATGGAACCCGCGAGGGGCCTCCATTGTTCCCTGCGCCGCGATTCGGGCGCACGTCCCGAGCGAAGACAACAACTTCTATCCTACGCCAGACATGCCAGGCGTCTGAAAGGAACTCGTGACCGCGCAAGTCGCTCCCGTCCGTCCCTCACGAGCGGATGACCTCCGCGCGCGATTGCTGCCGACCAGCATCACGCGGTACACGCGCTTCCTGGCGTGGGCGAGCCTGATCGCGAACATCGCCATCGTCGGCACGGGCGGACTCGTGCGACTCACCGGCTCCGGCCTCGGCTGCCCGACCTGGCCGTACTGCACGGACGGGTCGCTCATCAACACGCCCGAGATGGGCATCCACGGCGTCATCGAGTTCGGCAACCGCCTGCTGACGGGCATCCTCTGCATCATCGCCCTGCTGCTGTTCCTCGCCGTGCTGCGCGTGCGCCCCCGCGGCATGCGCCTCGCCGTCCCCGCGTTCTCGATCGGTCTCCTCATCATCGTGCAGGCGATCGTGGGCGGCATCACGGTGCTCACGGGACTCAACCCCGACATCGTCGGCCTCCACTTCCTCATCTCCGGCCTCATCTGCGCCATCGCGGCGGTGCTGCTGTTCCGCGTGCGAAGCGGCGAGCCCGTCCCCGAGGTGGGGACCAGACTCGATGTCAGCCGGGCCGGCCTCGTGCTCACGATCAGCCTCGTCGTCAACGTTTGGGTTTGGGTGACGGTCTTCGTCGGCGCACTCACGACTGGCTCTGGGCCCCACGCCGGAGACTCGGCCGCCTCGCGGAACGGCCTCGATCCGGTCATCATGCAGCACGTGCACTCTTGGCCGGCCTACATCCTGCTCGCCTGCTCGCTCATCTTCGTCGTGGTCGCCTCGGTTCGGGGCTTCGCGGCGACGCGGCGAGTCTCGATCGGCCTGCTGTGCCTGATCGTGGCTCAGGCGGGCGTCGGCATTTGGCAGGCGCGCACCGGACTTCCCATCACGCTCGTCATCGTCCACATGGTGCTCTCGGTCACGACCATCGCCGTCGCCACGACGGCCGTCGCCACCATCCGTCGCGAAGGACGCCCGGCGCGCGTCTGATCATGATCGGCTGATGAAGCGGCCCCGGCGAGCACTGCTCGCCGGGGCCGCTTCCTATGCCGCCAGGCCTCCGCGCCGCGCCGCGCCGCGCCACTCGCGGGCGCCGAGAGCTGAGTTGTGGTTGCTTGGAGCGGGTCTTCACGACCACAACTCCGCTTTGGGCGTGCGGATGATGGGCGGTAGGGCGGGGAGGCGCAGTTGCCCGAAGAGGGGTGGGTTGAGGGCGAGCCTCGTTGGATGAGGAGCGAGGGCGAGCAGTTCCCGCCGGCGACGGGAAGACTCCAAGCCGAGTGCCTGGTGGAACTGGTCTGGTTCACCACGGCGTGCGACCACCGCGAGAACCCGGCCTGCTCGCCGTGGCAGCTTCCTGCGCGATCGCACGCTGTCACGAGCGATCCGGGTGTCGACCTCGCGGTCAGCCGTGCTCTAGGAGATCAGCGGGTCGATACCGACCGCCACGAAGACGAGGGTCAGGTAGGTGATCGAGAGGTGGAAGACCTTCATGGGCTTCCCGCCCTTGCCGGTGATCGTGCGGTAGTAGAGCACGTGAGCCTCGTAGAGGAACCAGCCACCGGACAGGAGCGCGACCGAGGTGTAGAGCCATCCCATCCCCGCGACCGGCACGAGCAGGAGCGAGCAGATGACGGTGGCCCACGCGTAGAGGACGGTCTGCAGCGAGACCGAGAGCTCGCCCTCCGTGACGGACAGCATCGGCACGCTCGCCTTGGCGTAGTCATCCCGGTACTTGACCGAGAGCGGCCAGTAATGGGCCGGAGTCCACAGGAAGATGATCGCGAAGAGCACGAACGGCGTCCAGCTGAGCGAGTTGGTGACACCAGCCCAGCCGATGAGGACGGGCATGCAGCCGGCCACGCCACCCCAGATGATGTTCTGCTCCGTGCGGCGCTTGAGCACGATCGTGTAGAAGACGACGTAGAGCAGGATTGCGCCGAGCGAGAGCGCTGCAGTCAGCGGGTTCGCGACGAGCCACAGCACGACGATCGACAGGATGCCGAGGGCGAACGAGAAGACGAGAGCCTCCCGGTCGGTGAGCTCGCCCGTGACGAGCGGACGCTTCGCGGTGCGCTTCATCAGGCGGTCGATGTCGCGGTCGATGTAGCAGTTGAAGGCGCTCGCGCTGCCTGCGGACATCGCTCCACCGAGGACCACACCGAGGACGAGCCACAGGTTCGGGATGCCACCGTGGGCCAGGAACATCGTCGGGACCGTCGTGATGAGGAGCAGCTCGATGATTCGAGGTTTCGTCAGCGCCACGTAGGCCCGTACCTTGCGCCCGAAAGGCTTCCGCTCCGGGGGTGCCACGGCCACTAGTTCATCGACAGACAAAGCCACCAATTCCTCTTCGCTCGAAATCTGCTGGCAATTCTATCTGCTCTTGCCCAGAAGCCGTCCCGTTTCCTGGGTGCGGCCAGCCTCACACCCGGCTGAAAGCGCTGTGAGGCTCGTCGCACGGAGAAACATGACCGGGAACTGAACGACGTTCCCCCCGCGCGGACCCGTCGTGGCGATAAGCTGTGAGGCGGCCCTTTCCCAACGACGACGGGACGCAGTGTGACGAATTTTGAGTGGTCCGAGCTCGATCGACGTGCAGTCGACACAGCAAGGATCTTGGCGGCAGACGCAGTTGAGAAGGCGAAGGGTGGACACCCCGGCACGGCGATGAGCCTTGCTCCGCTCGCGACGCTGCTCTACCAGCACGTGATGCGGGTAGACCCGAAGGACCCGCACTGGATCGGTCGAGACCGCTTCATCCTGTCCGCAGGGCACTCCTCGCTGACGCAGTACTGCCAGCTCTACCTGGGCGGCTTCGGCCTCGAGCTCGATGACCTCAAGCAGCTTCGCCAGTTCGGCTCGAAGACGCCTGGGCACCCCGAGTTCGGGCACACCGACCACGTCGAGATGACGACCGGCCCGCTCGGCCAGGGACTCGCGTCCGCCGTCGGGTTCGCTTACGCGCAGCGCTTCGAGCGCGGCCTGTTCGACCCAGAGACGGCGCTCGGCGAGAGCCCGTTCGATCACCGTGTCTACGTCATCGCCAGCGACGGCGACCTCCAGGAAGGTGTCACGAGCGAGGCATCCTCGCTTGCCGGGCACCAGGAGCTCGGCAACCTCATCGTGTTCTACGACGCGAACCAGATCTCCATCGAGGACGACACCGACATCGCCTTCACCGAGGATGTCGCGAAGCGCTACGAGGCCTACGGCTGGCACGTGCAGACGGTCGACTGGACCGCTGGAGAGCAGTACCACGAGGACCTCGCGGCTCTCCACGACGCGACGCTCGCGGCGCAGGCCGAGACGGGCCGCCCCTCGATCATCGTGCTCCGGACCATCATCGGCTGGCCGAGCCCGACCAAGCAGAACACGGGCGGCATCCACGGCTCCGCGCTCGGGGAGACCGAGCTCGAGGCCGTCAAGAGCCTCGTCGGGTTCGACCCGAAGCAGAGCTTCGAGGTCGCCGACGACGTGCTGGCCTACACCCGCGGTCTCGCCGACCGCGTCGCGCCCGTTCGCGCGGAGTGGCAGCAGAGCTTCGACGCCTGGAAGAGCGCCAACCCGGAGCGCGCGCAGCTCCTCGAGCGCCTCGAGGCCGATGAGCTGCCAGAGGGCATCGCGGATGCGCTCCCCGACTTCGCGGGCGTCGCCAAGGTCTCGACCCGCAAGGCCTCCGGTGAGGCGATCAACGCGCTTGCGGCACACCTGCCGGAGCTGTGGGGTGGCTCCGCCGACCTCGCCGGCTCGAACAACACGACCATCAGCAAGGCCGCGTCGTTCATCCCCGAGAAGTTCTCGACGTCCAGCTGGACGGGCAACCCGTACGGCCGCGTGCTGCACTTCGGCATCCGCGAGCACGCCATGGGCGCGATCCTCAACGGGATCACCCTGCACGGCAAGACGCGCGCCTTCGGCGGCACCTTCCTCATGTTCAGCGACTACATGC
The DNA here is from genome assembly GCF_002931515.1 of Pseudoclavibacter sp. RFBG4. Taxonomy (NCBI): domain Bacteria; kingdom Bacillati; phylum Actinomycetota; class Actinomycetes; order Micrococcales; family Microbacteriaceae; genus Pseudoclavibacter; species Pseudoclavibacter sp. RFBG4. The sequence continues at coordinate 242,341 of NZ_PSYC01000024.1, forward strand.
GCCCCTCGGTGCGTCTCGCCGCGCTCATGAACATCCCGTCGATCTTCGTCTGGACGCACGACTCGATCGCCCTCGGCGGCGACGGGCCGACGCACCAGCCTGTCGAGTCGCTGACCGCGCTCCGCGCGATCCCCAACCTCGCGGTCGTGCGCCCAGCCGACGGTCCGGAGACGGCTGCCGCCTGGCTCGAGGTCGTGAGCCGTCGAGGCGGCCCGACCGGCCTCATCCTCTCGCGTCAGGACCTCCCCGTCATCGCGCGCGGCTCCGGCGACGCCAACGAGCAGGAGTTCGGCTCGGCAGCTGGCACGAAGCGCGGCGCCTACGTGCTCGCGGAGGCCGCCGGCGGATCGCCTGAGGTCATCGTGCTCGCCACCGGTTCCGAGGTGCAGTACGCACTCGAGGCGCGCGAGACCCTGCAGGCTCAGGGACACCCGACGCGAGTCGTGTCCGTCCCGAGCTTCGAGTGGTTCGCCGAGCAGGACGACGCCTACCGGGAGCACGTGCTGCCGTCGGCCGTCGAGGCTCGCGTGAGCATCGAAGCCGGCCTCGCGCTCCCCTGGCTCCAGTTCGTCGGCCCCAAGGGCCGCAGTGTCTCCATCGAGACGTTCGGCGCATCCGCTGACCAGCCTGAGCTCTACAAGGCCTACGGCATCACGGCGGACGCCGTCGTCGACGCAGCGCTCGAGTCGCTCGCGCGCTAGCCGTCCGCGGGCGGCACTCCGCTCGCCCACGCAGCGGTACCCAGCACTTCTTCACCAGCAACGCGAAGGAACACCAGCAATGACTTCAACACCAACAGCAGCACTCGCCGAGGCCGGCGTCAGCATCTGGCTCGACGACCTCTCCCGCTCCAGCCTCGAGTCGGGCGCCCTCGAGCGCCTCATCGCCGATCGGGGCATCGTCGGTGTGACCACGAACCCGACGATCTTCGCCGGCGCACTCAGCAAGGGCGAGGCATACGACGCGCAGGTCGCCGAGCTCCAGGCCCGCGGGGCGAGCGTCGATGAGGCGATCTTCGACATCACGACCGACGATGTGCGCTCGGCCTGCGACCTCTTCCTGCCGATCTACGAGGCGAGCAACGGACTCGACGGGCGCGTCTCGATCGAGGTCTCCCCCGAGCTCGCTCGCGACACCGACGCGACCATCGACGAGGCCAAGCGACTCTGGGCCACGGTCGACCGCAAGAACGCCATGATCAAGATCCCGGCCACCGTCGAGGGCCTGCCCGCGATCACCGAGGTCATCGCCTCGGGCATCAGCGTCAACGTCACCCTCATCTTCAGCCTGAGCCGGTACCGCGAGGTCGTCAACGCGTACCTCTCCGGGCTCGAGCAGGCGCGTCAGCGTGGACACGATCTGTCCACGATCCGCTCCGTCGCATCCTTCTTCGTGTCGCGTGTCGACGCTGAGATCGACAAGCGCCTCGTGGCGATCGGCACCGACGACGCGATCGCGCTCAAGAGCCTCGCGGCTCTCGCGAACGCACGCCTCGCCTACGCGGCCTTCGAGGAGGAATTCTCGAGCGAGCGCGCGAAGCTCCTGCTCGAGGAAGGTGCGCACAAGCAGCGCCCGCTCTGGGCCTCCACCGGTGTCAAGGACCCCGCGCTGCCCGACACCCTCTACGTCACGGAGCTCGTCGCGGCCGACACGGTCAACACCATGCCGGAGAAGACCCTCGAGGCCGTCGCCGACCACGGCGTCATCACCGGTGACACCGTTGCCGGCACCGCGCACGCCGCGAACACGACGCTGGACGCGCTCGAGTCGATCGGCGTGAGCTACGTCGAGGTGACCGAGCAGCTCGAGACCGAGGGCGTCGACAAGTTCATCGTCTCCTGGCAGGAGCTCAAGGCAACCGTCGACTCGCAGCTCCAGGCTGCAGCGGCGAAGGCGTAGGTCCGGGCCATGGGCATCAAGGTCAGCACCTCGGGCGCGGCCTCCGCAGCCGCCGCCGAGAAGGTCGGCGCGCTCGTCGGCGATCGCTTCGCCTCCCGTCTGTTTGCGCAGGACGCGACCCTGTGGGGAGCGGCCGCTGAGGCCGAATCCGCGATTCGACTCGGCTGGACTCGCGCACACGAGGTCTCCCGCGACCTCGTGGAGGGCATCCTGGCTCTCAAGGCCGAGTTCGCGGATGCCGGCGTGACGCGGTTCGTGCTCTGCGGGATGGGCGGATCGTCGCTCGCTCCTGAGGTCATCACGCGCACCGCCGGCGTCGAGCTCGTGGTCCTCGACTCGACCGACCCGGCTCAGGTCCGGGCCGCCGTCCAGGAGAGCCTCGAGAAGACGGCCATCATCGTCTCCTCGAAGTCGGGTTCCACGGTCGAGACCGACTCGCAGCGCCGGACGTTCGCCCACGCCTTCGAGGCGGCGGGCATCGACCCGGCCAGCCGCATCGTGATCGTGACCGACCCGGGCTCGCCCATGGAGGCCGCCTCGCGTGAGGCCGGCTACCGGGTGTTCCTGGCCGACCCTCACGTCGGCGGCCGCTTCTCGGCGCTCACCGCGTTCGGCCTGGTCCCCTCCGGGCTCGCGGGCGTCGACATCGCCGGCCTTCTGGACGAGGCAGGCGTCGCAGCGACTGTCGTCTCGGTCGACGACGAGAGCAACCCAGCGCTCGTCCTCGGCGCGGCGATCGCCGCCAAGCGATTCCTCGGCGTCCTCGACGACGGCACGTCCATCGTCGGCTTCGGCGACTGGGTCGAGCAGCTCATCGCCGAGTCGACCGGGAAGGACGACCTCGGGATCCTCCCCGTGGTCCTCACCTCCAGTGCGCCGGAAGTCGCCACGCGTCCCGCTGACCTGCAGCTCGTTCGGGTCGTCGACGACGCCGAGGCAACCCCCGCTGGCGGCGACGACATCGCCGTCTCCGGCACCCTCGGCGGCCAGTTCGTCCTGTGGGAGACGGCAGTCGCCGTCGCAGGAGCGGTCATCGGGATCAACCCGTACGACCAGCCCGATGTCGAATCGGCCAAGGTCGCAGCACGCGGCCTGCTCGAGGCGACACCGGAGCCGACTCCGGCTGCCTTCGCGGTCGACGGCGTCGAGGTGCGCGGCACCCAGTCCGTCGTCGAAGGGCAGAGCACGCTGAGCGGCGCCATCGACGCCCTCGTGGAGCTCATCCCGTCGGACGGCTACCTCTCGGTTCAGGCCTACGTCGACCGGAACCGCTTCGGGGCACTCGAGGGGCTTCGCGACGAGCTCGCGCAGCGTTCAGGCCGTCCCGTGACCTTCGGCTGGGGCCCCCGCTTCCTGCACTCCACCGGCCAGTTCCACAAGGGCGGCCCGAAGGTCGGGGCGTTCCTCCAGATCACCTCGGCTGAGCCGCAGGACCTGGAGATCCCAGAGCGCCCCTTCACCTTCGGGACGCTCATCTCCGCGCAGGCCGCCGGCGACGCCTCCGTGCTCGAGTCGCACTCGCAGCCAGTCCTGCGGATCGACCTCGGGCAAGGCGGACACGGGCTCGATGCGCTCCTCGGAGCCGTCTCGCGCTGATCGATCATCGGGGCGGGGATGCGAGACCCCTCGCGTCCCCGCCCCGTCTCCGGGTCTCCCCGGAGAACAGAACACTCGTGCCTACACAAAAAAGGAGGCGACGCTGTGACGCCAGTCGACATCAGCGCTGACAACAACCCCCTCAGGTCCATCGATGACGGGCGACTCCGCCGCATCGCAGGACCATCGAGCCTCGTCATCTTCGGAGTAACGGGCGACCTGTCCCGCAAGAAGCTCCTCCCAGCGGTCTACGACCTGGCCAACCGCGGACTCCTCTCCCCCTCTTTCGGTCTCGTCGGCTTCGCGCGCCGGCCCTGGTCGGACGACGAGTTCCGTGCGTTCGTCAAGGAGAACGTCGAGCAGCACGCGAGGACCCCGTTCAACGAGGAGGTCTGGACGCAGCTCGCGAAGGGCATGCGCTTCGTCTCGGGTGAGTTCGACAACGACGAGTCCTTCGACTCGCTGAAGTCGGTGCTCGATGAGCTCGACGAGGACCAGGGCACGCGAGGCAACCACGCCTTCTATCTTTCGATTCCGCCGCGTTCCTTCCCCGAGGTCACGACCCAGCTGCGACGTTCGGGACTCGCGGACGAGCGAGAGGACTCCTGGCGCCGAGTCATCATCGAGAAGCCGTTCGGCCACGACCTCGCCTCGGCTCGCGAGCTGAACAGCATCGTCGAGTCGGTCTTCTCGAGCGACGCCATCTTCCGCATCGACCACTACCTCGGCAAGGAGACGGTGCAGAACATTCTTGCGCTGCGCTTCGCGAACTCGATGTTCGAGCCGCTCTGGAACGCCAACACGGTCGATCACGTGCAGATCACCATGGCGGAGGACATCGGCGTCTCCGGTCGCGCCGGCTACTACGACGGAGTGGGCGCCGCACGCGACGTCATTCAGAACCACCTCCTGCAGCTGCTCGCACTCACCGCGATGGAAGAGCCGCTCTCCTTCAACGCCAAGGACCTCCGCCAGGAGAAGGAGAAGGCGCTGGCAGCAGTCCGGCTCCCCCGCGACCTGTCGCTCGCCTCCGCCCGTGGCCAGTACGGCTCCGGATGGCAGGGCGGCGAGTTCGTGCGTGGCTTCCTCGAGGAAGACGGCATGAACCCGCAGTCGACCACGGAGACCTACGCAGCCCTCCGGGTGGAGCTCGACTCCCGCCGCTGGGCTGGGGTCCCGTTCTACCTTCGGACGGGCAAGCGCCTGGGACGCCGCGTGACGGAGATCGCCGTCACCTTCAAGCAGGGACCGCTGTACCTGTTCGAGGAGGCGCAGCGGACGTCGCTCGGGCCCAACGCCCTCGTGATCCGCGTGCAGCCGGACGAAGGCGTCACCATCCGCTTCGGCTCGAAGATCCCAGGATCCGGCATGCACGTCCGCGACGTGACCATGGACTTCGGGTACGGCCACGCGTTCACCGAATCAAGCCCGGAAGCCTACGAGCGACTCATCCTCGACGTGCTGCTCGGCGACCCGCCCCTCTTCCCGCGCCACGAGGAGGTCGAGCTCTCCTGGAAGATCCTCGAACCCGTCGAGGAGTACTGGGCGACGCAGGGACAACCCGAACTCTACAAACCCGGCAGCTGGGGTCCGGCCTCGGCCACGGCCCTCCTCGCCCGCGATGGCCGCACCTGGAGGCGCCCGTGATCATCGAACTCGGCAACACCACGACCTCAGCCGTCTCGAAGCGGCTCGTGTCGATGCGAGAAGAAGGCGGAGCGGTCGCGCTCGGGCGCGTGCTCACGCTCGTCATCTCGACCGGCGAGCGGCGAGGCGAGGCTGCGATCGCCGCAGCCAACTCCGCCTCAGGCGAGCATCCCATGCGCGTCATCGTCATCCACGTCGTCGACCGCAACGCGAAGACCTCCAACATGGACGCGGAGATCCGAGTCGGCGGAGATGCCGGGGCCAGTGAAGTCATCGTGCTGCACGTCTCCGGACCCGCGGCCGACGATCCCGAGACCCTGGTGCAGGCGCTGCTCCTGCCGGACGCTCCGGTGGTCGCCTGGTGGCCCGACTCCGCGCTCGGCGCCCCGAGCGCCTCGTCGCTCGGTCGCATCGCCCAGCTGCGCATCGTCGACTCCGGCAGCGCCAGCAACGGCGGTGAGACCGTCACGAAGCTCGCAGAGGGCTTCTGCGACGGTGACAGCGACCTCGCGTGGACCCGGCTCACGAGCTGGCGCGCGCAGATCGCCGCGGTGCTCGACCAGCCCCCGTACGAGCCCATCCAGGAAGTCGAGGTCATCGGGCGTCCCTCGCACACGTCCACCCTCCTGATGGCGGCCTGGCTGCAGCTGGCGCTGCAAGTCCCGGTCCGACTCGCACAGGCGACCGAGCGAGAGCTCGGCCGAGCTCAGCTCCGTGCGATCAAGCTCACCCGCCCGAGCGGCGTGGTCACGTTCGAGCGGGTCAGCGACTCCGCAGTTGTGCTGACGCAGCCGGGTCAGCCCGAGCAGAAGATCCCGATGCCCGTGAGGGACCTCCCTGATGTCCTCGCCGAGGAGCTCCGCTCGCTCGGTCCCGACCGCGTCTTCGGCGAGGTGCTCGCCGAGGCCGCCGAGACGGAAGCCCGGGAGCTCGCGGTTGCTGAGACCGATTCCACGACGGACGAGCCAGCGGAGAACGAGGGAGTGCAGGCATGACACAGGCCGCTCGCAGCAGGTACGTCGAGCCCTCCGTCTCGGCGGTCGCCGAGCACACGGCGCAGCGCTTCGCGCGACTGCTGGGTTCCACGACGGCGGAACTCCACATCGCCGTGAGTGGCGGCTCCGTCGCGACGAAAGTGCTCCCCGCTTTCGTCGCCGCAGTTGAGAGCGCAGGCCTCGACTGGTCCCGCGTGCACGTCTGGTTCGCCGACGAGCGATTCGTTCCGACGGGTCACGACGAGCGGAACGTCGTCGCGGTCGCCGAGGCGCTCAAGGGCGCGGCCGGCTTCGAGCAGGCACGCCTGCACGCGACGCTCGCGAGCGACAGCGGGGAATCCCTCGAGGATGCCGCCGCAGCCTACGAGGCTGAGCTGCGTGCACTCGTCCCGCCGGCCGACGGGGTCCCCGGCGGCATCCCGTCGCTCGACCTCGTGCTGCTCGGCGCTGGCGGAGACGGACACACCGCGTCGCTCTTCCCCGGGACGGAGGGACTCGAGGAGACCTCGGCGCTTGTCGACAGCATCCGTGACTCGCCGAAGCCACCTCCCGAACGAGTGACGCTCACCCTCCCGGCCATCCGCGAGTCCGCTCGCGTCTGGGCCGTGGTCACCGGTGCCGAGAAGGCCGACGCCGTTCGCCTCGCCGCTACTGAGGGCGTCACCGCGAAGGAATCACCACTCGGCGCCGCGACCGGTCGCCTCGAGACGCTGCTGCTGCTTGACGCCGCAGCTGCAGAAGCACTCGGCTAGGCGCCAGCTCGGCGAACGAACAACGGCCCCGGCCGAGAGGAGACTCTCGGCCGGGGCCGTTCTTCGTCGCTCAGCTGTGTGAAGCTGGAGTGCTCAGGACTTCGAAGTCGTCTTGCCGCGACGCTCGCGCAGCTTCGACAGCGCCTCCTCGAGGAGCCGTTCCGCTTCCTCGGCCGTACGTCGTTCCTTGACGTACGCGAGGTGCGTCTTGTACGGCGCGACCTTGACGGCCGCCGGCGGGTTCTCCCGGTCACGCCCGGCGGGAAGGCCGGAGATCGGGCAGTCGATGAGATCAGGGATGTCATCCTCAGCGATCTCCGCGGAGTAATGCCTGATGGTCTCGTTGCCGTGCGCGTCCCAGTACGAGATGGACACGCGAGCAGCGTGCACCCCGTGATCTGTCTCCCCCATAGGACCGGCACCGACACGCGATCCCCTGATCGCAGATCCCCCCTGGGCCATTAGCTCACCACAACCGTTTGAATGCGGGTGATGATGCCCATAGCGACGATAGCGAGCAGCCAGATGACCGCGAGGGTCACCGTGATGCGGTTCAGGTTCTTCTCCGCGACGCCGGAGGCGCCCAGGTTGGAGCCCATGCCGCCACCGAACATGTCGGAGAGTCCGCCGCCTCGTCCGCGGTGCAACAGAATGAACAGGATCAGCAGGACGCTGGTGATGGCCAGCACGACCTGCAGGATGACGAGGAGAATATCCACGGAATCCCTCTCAGATGAACGGACTCGGACGTGGCCTGAGTGAACAGGCCACGTCCGAGTATAGATGGTTCGCGTTTGCGACTAGGAACCGACGTGCTGACGGAACCGCGCGATGGCGCTGAACTCGTCGACCTTGAGGCTCGCGCCGCCGATGAGTGCGCCGTCGACGTCGGGCTCGCGCATGAAGCCGGCGATGTTGTCGGACTTGACCGAGCCGCCGTAGAGGATGCGCGTGGCTGCCGCCACGGACTCGCCCAGGAGCTCTTCGAGCGCGACGCGAAGAGCGTTCGCGACGGTCTGCGCCTGCTCAGGCGTTGCCGCCTGGCCGGAACCGATCGCCCAGACCGGCTCGTAGGCGACGACGAGGTCAGGTGTTCCCTCGACGCCTTCCAACGCCGCCTTGAGCTGAGCCACGGGAACGGCGCTCGCGCCGAACTTCTCGAGGTCCTCGGACGTCTCGCCGACGCACAGGACTGGCACGAGACCGTGCTTGATCGCCGCCTTGACCTTGCTGCCGACGACCTCATCGGTCTCCGCGTGCAGGGTACGTCGCTCGGAGTGCCCGATGATGACGTACTTGCAGGCGAGAGCGCTCAGGAAAGCTCCCGAGATCTCTCCCGTGTAGGCACCGGAGTCGTGCGCCGAGACATCCTGGGCACCGTAGCTGAGCGACAGCTTGTCGGCGTCCACGAGCGTCTGGACGCTTCGGAGGTCGGTGTAGGGCGGGAAGACAGCGACCTCGACGTCGTCGAAATCGTGCTTCGCGTCCTTCAGCGCCCAGGCGAGCTTCTGTGTGAACGCGATGGCCTGGAGGTGGTCCAGGTTCATCTTCCAGTTGCCCGCCATGAGCGGGGTGCGAGTCGTTACCATCCGAGAACCTGCAATCCGGGCAGCTGCTTGCCTTCGAGGAACTCGAGGCTCGCACCACCACCAGTAGAGATGTGGCCAAATTCGTCATCGGCGAAGCCGAGCGTGCGCACGGCTGCCGCGGAGTCACCGCCGCCGACGACCGAGAGTCCGTCAACCTTGGTGAGTGCCTCAGCGACGGTGCGAGTGCCTTCCGCGAATGCGGGGAACTCGAACACGCCCATGGGGCCGTTCCAGAACACGGTGCTCGACTCGCGGATGGCCGCGGCGAATGCCTTGGCCGTCTCCGGGCCGATGTCGAGCCCGATTCCGTCTGCGCCGAACGCGCTGCCCTCGATGCCATCGGCGGGGACGACCTCGTGATCGGCATCCGCCGAGAACGAGGCGGCGACGACGATGTCCGTCGGGAGGACGATCGAGACGCCACGCTCCTGGGCGTCCGCCAGGTACCGGCGGACGGTGTCGAGCTGGTCGACCTCGAGCAGGGAGGCGCCGACCTTGTGCCCCTGGGCTGCGAGGAACGTGAAGAGCATCCCCCCGCCGATGAGGATCGAGTCGACCCTCGGCAGGAGATGCTCGATGACGCCGAGCTTGTCGGAGACCTTCGAGCCGCCGAGCACAACCGCGTAAGGGCGCTCGACTGCGGAAGTGAGTCGCTCGAGGACCTCGAGCTCGTTCGCCACGAGGAGTCCCGCGGCGCTCGGCACGATCTGCGGGAGGTCGTAGACGGAAGCCTGCTTGCGATGCACGACCCCGAACCCATCGGAGACGAATGCATCCGCGAAGTTCGCGAGCTGCTCTGCGAAGGCGCGGCGCTCGGCGTCGTCCTTGCTCGTCTCCCCCGCGTTGAAGCGAAGATTCTCGAGGACGACGAGCTGGCCGTTCTCGAGCGCGGCAACACGGCGTTCTGCGTCCTCGCCGACGGTGTCGGCTGCAAGCGGGGCATCGATCTCGAGCAGCTCGCCGAGCCTGGCAGCTGCCGGCGCGAGCGAGTACTGCGGTTCTGGTGCCCCCTTGGGCCGACCAAGGTGCGAGATCACGATGACCTGCGCACCCTGGTCGAGGAGGAGGCGGAGCGTACCGAGGGAGGCGCGAATCCGACCATCGTCGGTGATCACGCCCTCCTTGAGCGGCACGTTCAGGTCGCAGCGAACGATGACCTTCTTTCCCGTGAGGGAGCCGAGGGTCTCGATTGTGCGAAGCGCCATGTTGGCGTTCCTTCCTCTTTTGCCGAAGTGGTTAGAGCTTGCTTGCGACGTACTCGGTCAGGTCGACGAGACGGACCGTGTAGCCCCACTCGTTGTCGTACCAGGACGACAGCTTCACCTGGTTGCCGATGACCTTCGTGAGAGGTGCGTCGAAGATCGAGGAGTGGTTCTCCCCGACGATGTCGCGCGACACGATGTCTTCCTCGTTGTACATGAGGAGGCCCTTGAACTCGCCTTCAGCGGCTTCCTTGTACGCGGCGTTGACCTCTTCGACGGTCACAGGCGTCTTGGAGACGACGGTGAGGTCGGTGATCGAGCCGGTCTCGGTGGGGACGCGCAGAGCGAAGCCGTCGAGCTTGCCCGCCAGCTCGGGGATGACGAGGCCGATGGCCTTCGCTGCACCCGTCGAGGTGGGGATGATGCTGAGCGCTGCTGCGCGCGCACGGCGGAGGTCCTTGTGGGGGCCGTCCTGCAGGTTCTGGTCGGACGTGTAGGCGTGAACCGTGGTCATGAGACCCGACTCGATGCCGAACTTGTCGTTGAAGACCTTCACGAGCGGCGCGAGGCAGTTCGTGGTGCAGGATGCGTTCGAGATGACGTCGTCGTTCTCGGGGTCGTATTCGGTGTGGTTGACGCCGAAGACGAAGGTCGGGGCCGGTCCGGAGGCCGGAGCCGAGAGGATGACCTTCTTGGCGCCTGCGCTGATGTGCGCACGAGCCTTGTCGGGGTCCGTGAAGTGACCCGTGCTCTCGATGACGATCTCGACGCCGAGCTCGGCCCACGGCAGGTTCGCGGGGTCGCGCTCTGCAGTTGCCGTGATCTTCTTGCCGTCGACGTAGATGGCGTCTTCGTCGAACGAGATGTCGTTCTTCAGCTTGCCACCCGTGGAGTCGTACTTGAGGAGGTGTGCAAGCGTCTTGTTGTCGGTGAGGTCGTTGATTGCAACGAGCTCGAGGTTGTTGTCATCCTGCAGCAGTGCGCGTGCGTAGCTGCGTCCGATGCGTCCGAAACCGTTGATGGCGATTTTCGTCACGTGATGCTCCTTTTTCCTGTTGTTTCTCCGATTTGACAGGACTGTGTGGCCTTGGAGGGCCGGGTGCACCATCGCACCGAGTTCGGGGGAACGGTCTGCTCGGCGAGCCCGTTCAACATCGTCAGCCTAGTCCCATGGGCGTGCGCCCAGGTGACCAAATGGGGTGAGCTGTTCGGCGTGGGGATCAGAGCTCGTCGAGGACAGGCAGATTGGACTCCGTGCCCGGGATGCCACGGTCAGAGGCCTGCTTGTCGGCGAGAGCCAGCAGGCGGCGGATACGGCCTGCGACCGCGTCCTTCGTCATGGGCGGGTCCGCGTAGCGGCCGAGCTCGTCGAGTGAGGCTTCCCGGTGCGCGAGGCGAAGCTGCCCGGCGTACTTGAGGTGGTCAGGCGCACCCTCTCCGAGGATCTCGAGCGCACGCTCGACGCGAGTGCAGGCCGTGACAGCAGCCTGGGCGGAACGACGCAGGTTCGCATCGTCGAAGTTGACGAGACGGTTGGCGGTGGCGCGGGTCTCACGACGCTGGCGGAGGCTCTCCCAGCTCTCCACGGTCGCGTGGGCACCGATGACGGTGAGCATCGCGCTGATGGCGTCGCCGTCACGGATGACGACACGGTGCACGCCGCGCACCTCGCGGGCCTTGGACGACACCCCGAGGCGTCCGGCCGCACCGACGAGGGCCATCGCGGTCTCCGAGTTCGGCGTGATGATGTCGAGCGACGCGGACCGACCCGGGTCGGTCAGGGAGCCGGCGGCGAGGAACGCACCACGCCAGACGGCGGTGAGGTCGTCCTGGCTGCCCGTCGTGAGTCGGTTCGGGAGACCGCGGACGGTTCGCCGGCGCGCATCCATGAGGCCCGTCTGGCGGGCGAGCGTCTCGCCGTTCTCGAGCACGCGAAGGAGGTAGCTCTCCCCCGGCCGGGCCCCAGAGCCGGCGACGATGGAGATCTTCGCCCGAACGCCGTAGAGCTCGAGGAGCTCGCGGCCCAGGCGACGCGCGAGCATCTCCGAGTCGAGCTGAGCTTCGACCGCGATGCGCCCGGAGATCAGTTGCAGACCGCCCGCGAACCGCAGGAGCGACGCGACCTCGGCAGCACGAGCTTGGGTTGTGGCCGCGCGAGTGCGCAGAAGCTCGTGCTTGACATCGGCGGTGAGCGTCACCGGGGTACCTCCAGGGATCAGAGTGAGTGGGCGCGACGAATCGCCGTCGCGAGTGCGAGATGGAACGAGCGTCACTCGCGACCGAGGTCGCGGTGCCGGACGCTGATGATCGTGTCATCGCGTTCGCGGAGCAGGCTCGCGATGCGCTCGGTCATGGCGACCGAGCGGTGCTTGCCGCCGGTGCATCCGACGGCGAGCGTTACGTGCCGCTTGTTCTCCCGCTCGTAGCCCCGCAGGACGGGGTCAAGCATCTCAATGTAGTGGGTCAGGAACTCGTCCGCACCTTCTTGGTCGAAGACGTAGTCGGAGACCCGCTTGTCGCGACCGTTGAACGCGCGCAGTTCTGGCTCCCAGAACGGGTTCGGGAGGAAGCGCATGTCGACGACAAGATCTGCGTCTGTGGGGATGCCGTACTTGAAGCCGAAGCTCTGGACGGTCACGGCGACCTTGTTCTGGTCGGCTTCGCCGAACCGCTTCACGATGCGGGTCACGAGCTGGTGACCGTTCAGCTCCGAGGTGTCGATGACGATATCGCTCGCCTCGCGGATCTCCTGCAGGCGGCTGCGCTCCCGAGCGATGCCGTCGAGGATCGTCCCGTTGCCCTGCAGCGGGTGCGGGCGCCGCACTGCCTCGAACCGACGGACCAGGGTGCCGTCTGTCGCATCGAGGAAGAGCACATCGACCTCGTGCGTCTCGCGAAGGCCGCCGACGAGAGCCGTGAACTCCTCGAGCAGGTGACCGCCGCGCACGTCGACCGAGACAGCGAGCTTCGGGAGGGAGTCCCGAGCCTTGCCTGCGACTTCGATGAGGGGCCGGATCATCTGCGGGGGAAGGTTGTCCACCACGAACCAGTCGAGGTCTTCGAACGCCTTGCAAGCTGTCGATCGTCCGGCACCGGACATGCCCGTGACGATCATGATGTGCTGGCGTCCTTCGCCGTCGATCTCCGCCGAACTCATGCGCAGGTCACCTCCCATGGACTAAAACACCAGCCTACATAGCCCGAGCGTGCGTCTCTCACGCTTCTGTCGATTGATCGAGTGCGAACCGCTCCGAAATCGCCGTGGCCGTCGCCTCGCCGATGCCCTGCACGGTCGTGAGCTCCTCGACGGTCGCCGCGCGCAGCCGCTTGACGGAGCCGAACTTCTTGAGCAGTGCGGCGACCCTCGTCGGCCCGAGGCCGGGGATGTCCGCGAGCACGGTGCCGATGTCTGCCTTGCGCTTCGAGCGCTGGTGGCGGATCGCGAACCTGTGCGCCTCGTCGCGGAGTCGCTGCACCAGGAACAGCGCCTCAGAGCCGCGCGGGAGGATGACCGGGAAGTCGTCGTCTGGCAGCCACAGCTCCTCGAGGCGCTTGGCGATGCCGACGACGGCGATGCCGCGAACCCCCGACTCCTCGAGGGCCCGCTGCGCGGCGTTGACCTGCGGGACGCCGCCGTCGATGAGCAGGAGCTGAGGTCGGTAGGCGAACTTTGCCCGCGTGGACTCCTGGGCGGCCGCCTTGACGGGGCCAGCTGAGAGGGCCGCGTCTTCGACGATCTCGGCGGGACTGGCGTCGTCGCGGAGGTACGCGAGTCGGCGCGTGAGCACCTGGTGGATGGAATCGGTGTCGTCGGTTGATGAGGCGATATTGAAGCGACGGTAGTGCGACTTGCGCGCGAGTCCGTCCTCGAAGACCACCATGGAGCCGACGATGCCGGTGCCCTGGAGATGGGAGATGTCGTAGCACTCGATTCGCAGGGGGGCCTCCCCGAGACCGAGCGCATTCTGCAGCTCGGTCAGAGCGTCGGACCTCGCGACGTAGTCGCTGCTGCGCTTGAGCTTGTACTGGGCGAGGGCTCCCATCGCGTTGATCGTCGCAGTCTTGAGCAACTCCGATTTCGGACCGCGCACCGCGGTGCGGAGCTTGACCTTGGCCTGCCGCGTGGACTCGAGCCACTCGGAGAGCGCGTCCGCGTCGTCGGGCAGAGCCGGCACGATGATCTCGCCTGGCGGGAAGAGCCCTTCTTTGCCGTACACGCGCTGCATCGTCTGATCGATGATCGTGCCGATGTCGGTGTCGAGTTCCTTGTCGAGCACCCAGTTGCGGACTCCGCGAATGCGTCCGCCCCGCACGGTGAACTGCTGCACAGAGGCGCTCAGCTCGTCCTCGGCGATGCCGAACAGGTCGAGGTCGACGTTGTCCGGCAGCACGACGGCGCTCTTCTCGAGCACGTTCTCGAGCGCACCGATTCGATCCCGGAGCTTCGCCGCGTCCTCGAACCTCATCTCGCTGGCTGCGAGCTTCATCTCGTCCTGCAGGGTCGTCAGGAGGCTACGGTCGTAGCTCTCCATGAAGCGGACGAACTCGTTGACGATGACACGGTGCTCCTCGATCGTGACGCGTCCGCTGCATGGTCCCCCGCAGCGGCCGATCTGCCCGGGGAAGCACGGTCGGCCGCTCTGCATGGCTCGCTTGTAGTTCGAGTCGTTGCAGGTACGGATAGGGAAGGCCTTGACCATGAGGTCGATGGTCTCGTTGACCGCCCACACCTTGGGATACGGGCCGAAGTAGCGCGCCCCGCGGATTCGCGGGTTCCGAGTGACGAGCACGCGGGGCGCCTCGTCCCCGAGCGTCACCGCCATGAACGGGTAGCTCTTGTCGTCCTTGAACTTCACGTTGAAGGGCGGCGAGAACTCCTGGATCCAGGTGTACTCGAGCTGCAGGGCCTCCGTCTCCGTGCGGACGACGGTCCACTCGACGCGGGTCGCCGTCGTCACCATGTGCCGTGTTCGCTCGTGCAGTCGCTCGAGCGGCGCGAAGTAGTTGCTGAGCCTCGCGCGGAGATTCTTCGCCTTGCCGACGTAGAGCACGCGGTCGTCGTCCCCGAGGAATCTGTAGACCCCGGGGCTGGTGGGGATGTCGCCCGTCGCGGGGCGATATGGCAGGACGTTCGCCATCAGCGCGCAGCTGCCTCCCGCTCGAAGATCTCCTTCAGGTACTGGCCGGTGTGGCTATCCGCGATGCCGGCGATCTTCTCCGGGGTGCCGACGCCGACGACGGTTCCTCCGCCGGAGCCGCCTTCTGGGCCCATGTCGATGAGCCAGTCCGCGGACTTGATGACGTCCAGGTTGTGCTCGATGACGATGACGGTGTTGCCCTTGTCGACGAGGCCGCCGAGCACCTTGAGCAGCTTGCGGACGTCTTCGAAGTGGAGGCCCGTGGTCGGCTCGTCGAGGACGTAGACGCTGCGCCCGTTGGAGCGTCGCTGGAGCTCGGTCGCGAGCTTCACTCGCTGCGCCTCACCACCGGAGAGCGTCGTGGCGGACTGCCCGAGCCGCACATAGCCGAGGCCGACCTCCACGAGGGTCGAGAGGTAGCGGTGGATGGCCGTGATGGGCTCGAAGAAGTCAGCTGCCTCCGAGATGGGCATCTGCAGGACCTCTGCGATGTTCTTGCCCTTGTAGTGCACGCTGAGCGTCTCCCGGTTGTAGCGGGATCCGCCGCACACCTCGCAGAGGACGTACACGTCGGGGAGGAAGTTCATCTCGATCTTGAGCGTGCCGTCGCCAGAGCAGGCCTCGCACCTGCCGCCCTTGACGTTGAAGCTGAAGCGGCCGGGAAGGTAGCCGCGCGCCTTGGCCTCGCTCGTCTCGGCGAAGAGGGTGCGGATGCGGTCGAACACGCCCGTGTAGGTCGCAGGGTTCGATCGCGGGGTGCGGCCGATCGGGTTCTGGTCGACGTGGATGACCTTGTCGAGCTGGTCGACCCCGGTGACGCGCGTGTGCTTGCCCGCGACGGCGCGTGCGCCGTTGAGCTTGGCGGCGAGGACGCGGTAGAGGATGTCGTTTACGAGGGACGACTTGCCCGAGCCGCTGACACCCGTCACAGCGGTGAGGATGCCGAGCGGGAAGCTCACCTGGACGTTCTTGAGGTTGTTGGCCCTGGCGCCCACGACCGTCAGCTCGCGCTTCTTGTCGTACTTGCGACGCTTCTTGGGCGTGGTGATGCCCATGCGTCCCGAGAGGTAGTCGCCGGTGATCGATCTGGTGTTCTTCTCGAGGTCGGCGACGGATCCGCTGTGGACGACCTCTCCCCCGTGCTCGCCTGCGCCTGGCCCGATGTCGACGATCCAGTCCGACATGCGGATGGTGTCTTCGTCGTGCTCGACCACGATGAGCGTGTTGCCGAGGTCGCGCAGCTTCACGAGCGTCTCGATGAGTCTGCGGTTGTCTCGCTGGTGGAGCCCGATCGAGGGCTCGTCCAGCACGTAGAGCACTCCGGTGAGCCCGGACCCGATCTGCGTCGCGAGTCGGATGCGCTGCGCCTCGCCGCCGGACAGCGTGCCAGCGGCGCGTGCGAGGTCGAGGTAGCTGAGCCCGACCTCGATGAGGAAGTCGAGCCGAGCCCGGATCTCGCGCAGTACCTGAGCGGCGATCTTCGCCTCGCGGTCGGTGAGCTCGACGGTGTTCATGAAGTCGAGGCAGTCGGCGAGGCTGAGCGTCGTCGCGTCGGCGATCGAGCGACCGTGCACCTTGACGGCGAGCACTTCCGGGCGCAGGCGCGCGCCGTTGCAGGCCGAGCAGGGGATCTCGCGGAGGTACTGGGCCCAGCGTGCCCGCGTCGCGTCGGTCTCGGCCTCGGCGTACTGGCGCTCAATGTACGGCATGACGCCCTCGAAGCCGGAGCTGTAGGTCATCTGGCGGCCGAAGCGGTTGCGGTACTTGACCCTGACTTCGTACTCGCGCCCCTCGAGGATGGCCTCGCGCACCTCTTCCGGGAGCTTCTTCCACGGCGTCGTGAGCTTGAACTCGATCTGCTCGGAGAGGCCGAGCAGTAGCCGCTCGTAGTACTGGTAGAGGCTCTTGCCCTGCGAGCTCCACGGCAGGATGACCCCGTCGGCGATCGAGGCGAGCGGGTCTCCGATCAGGAGCTCACGGTCGACGGACATGCGCGTGCCGAGGCCGTCGCAGGTCTGGCAGGCGCCGAACGGGGCGTTGAACGAGAACGTCCTCGGCTCGATCTCCGTGAGCGCGATCGGGTGGTTGTTGGGGCAGGAGAGCTGCTCGGAGAAGGTGGTCCAGGCGTCGTCTCCCTCCGCATCCACGAAGTTGATCTGCACAAGACCATCGGCGAGGCGTAGGGCGGTCTCGAGCGAGTCGGTGAGTCGACCGAGCACGTCCTCGGCCGCGACCAGACGGTCGACGATGACCGAGATGTCGTGCTTGAACGACTTCTTGAGCTTCGGCGGTTCGGTGAGCTGGACGCGCTCCCCGTCGACCATCGCCCGCGCGTAGCCCTGTCCGGACAGCGACTGGAAGAGGTCGACGAACTCGCCCTTCTTCTGCTGCACGACGGGCGCGAGCACCTGGTACCGCGTGCCCTCCTCGAGCTCCATGAGATGGTCGGCGATCTGCTGGACCGTCTGTCGCTGGATGACCTCGCCGCAGACGGGGCAGTGCGGGACGCCGATGCGCGCCCAGAGCAGTCGCAGGTAGTCGTAGATCTCGGTGATCGTGCCGACGGTGGACCGCGGATTGCGGTTGGTCGACTTCTGGTCGATGGAGACCGCGGGGCTCAGGCCCTCGATGAAGTCGACGTCCGGCCGGTCGACTTGACCGAGGAACTGGCGCGCATACGCGGAAAGGGACTCGACGTAGCGTCGCTGCCCCTCGGCGAAGATCGTGTCGAAGGCGAGCGAGGACTTGCCCGAACCGGAGAGGCCCGTGAACACGACAAGGCTGTTGCGCGGGATCTCGAGGTCGACGTTCTTGAGGTTGTGCACGCGTGCGCCTTGGACGCGCAGCTGCGAAGTAGGAGGAAGGACGGCCATAGCTCTTTCGGGTTCTCTCTTCGTGTGGATGCTCTGTGCGCCCGTCGTCGGCGGGCGGCCGTGCTCAGCCCTTGGTGACGTGACCGGCACGTTCCATGGTTCGCAGGTCCTGCTTCAGCGCCGAGAGCTCGTCGCGCAGACGCGCCGCGAGCTCGAACTTGAGCTCCGAGGCCGCGTCGAGCATCTGCGCGTTGAGGTCCGAGATGAGGTTCTCGAGCTCTCGGGCGCCTGAGGCGGCCAGGCCCTCGCGCTTGAGTTTAGGTGTCGTCTGGCGCTTGTTGTCGCCCTTGCCGCGGGAGGCGAGGAGCTTCTCGGTGTCCTGCCCCTCGCGCATGAGGGACTCGGTGATGTCGGCGATCTTCTTGCGAAGCGGCGTCGGATCGATGCCGTGCTCCGCGTTGTAGGCGAGCTGCCGGTCTCGTCGCCTGTCGGTCTCCTCGATCGCCTTCGCCATGCTGTCGGTGATCCGGTCGGCGTACATGTGCACTTCGCCCGTCACGTTTCGGGCGGCACGGCCGATGGTCTGGATGAGGGATGTGCTGGAGCGCAGGAACCCTTCCTTGTCCGCATCGAGGATCGCGACGAGCGACACCTCCGGCAGGTCGAGTCCCTCACGCAGCAGGTTGATGCCGACGAGGACGTCGTAGAGCCCAGCGCGCAGCTCCGAGAGCAGCTCGACTCGTCGCAGCGTGTCGACGTCTGCGTGCAGGTAGCGCACGCGAACGCCGTTCTCGCCGAGGAAGTCGGTGAGCTCCTCTGCCATCTTCTTGGTCAGCGTCGTGACGAGGACACGCTCGTCGCGATCCGCGCGAAGGCGGATCTCCTCGAGGAGGTCGTCGATCTGCCCCTTCGAGGGCTTCACGACGATCTGCGGGTCGACGAGGCCCGTCGGGCGGATGATCTGCTCGACGAAGCCATCCGCCTGAGCGAGCTCGTACTTGCCCGGAGTCGCCGAGAGGTAGACGGTCTGGCCGACCCGGTCGCTGAACTCGTCCCAGCGCAGGGGGCGGTTGTCGAGAGCGCTCGGCAGGCGGAAGCCGTGGTCGACGAGGGTGCGCTTGCGCGAGGCGTCACCCTCGTACATCGCGCCGATCTGCGGCACCGTGACGTGGGACTCGTCGATCACCGTGATGAAATCGTCTGGGAAGTAGTCGATGAGGCAGTGGGGAGCCTCACCCGGCGCCCTGCCATCCATGTGGCGCGAGTAGTTCTCGATGCCGGAGCAGAAGCCGATCTGCTCCATCATCTCGAGGTCGAATGAGGTGCGCATGCGGAGCCGCTGCGCCTCGAGGAGCTTCTGCTCGCGCTCGAAGACGCCGAGGCGGTCATCGAGCTCGTCGCGGATCTGGCCCATCGCCCGCTGCATGGCGTCGGCTCCCGCGACGTAGTGCGAACCCGGGAAGACGCTCACGGAGTCCATGGACCTGACGACGTCACCCGTGAGGGGGTTGAGCGCTGTCAGGGCCTCGATCTCGTCGCCGAACATCTCGATCCGGATCGCGAGCTCCTCGTAGACGGGGATGATCTCGATCGTGTCGCCGCGGACGCGGAAGGTGCCGCGCTGGAACGCGACGTCGTTGCGCTGGTACTGCATCGTCACGAAGCGGCGGATCAGCTCCTGCCGCGGGATGCGGTCGCCGACGTGCAAGGCGAGCATGGAGTTGAAGTACTCCTCCGGCTTGCCGAGTCCGTAGATGCACGAGACCGTCGACACGACGATGACGTCGCGCCGGCTCAGCAGCGAGTTGGTGGTCGAGTGTCGCAGGCGCTCGACTTCCTCGTTGACGGAGCTGTCCTTCTCGATGAAGGTGTCGGTCTGGGGGACGTACGCCTCCGGCTGGTAGTAGTCGTAGTACGAGACGAAGTACTCGACCGCATTGTTCGGCATGAGCTCGCGGAACTCGGTGGCGAGCTGCGCGGCGAGCGTCTTGTTGTGGGCGAGGACGAGCGCCGGGCGCTGGAGCTTCTCGATGAGCCAGGCCGTCGTCGCCGATTTTCCGGTTCCCGTGGCACCGAGGAGCACGACGTCGGGCTCGCCCGCGTTGATGCGACTGGCAAGCTCTGCGATCGCCTTCGGCTGGTCGCCGCTCGGGGTGTACTCGCTGACGACTTCGAAGGGACGTACGCTGCGTGTTGCTTGCATAGAACAAGTGTACGTGGCGGCTGCGACATTTCGGGGCCTCCGTGATGCGCTCTGCGCGATCACGGAGGCCCCGAAGTGAGGTGCAGCCGGCGCGGACTAGTCCTCGCTCGAGAGCACGCCCTGCGTGTTCTCGAGGTGCGCCCGGATGAACCACTGGAACTTCTCGAGCTCGGAGACCTGGCCGATGACGAGGTCCTGCGTCACGAGGTCGAGGTCGTCCAGCCGCTTGATCGCCTCGCGATGGTCGGTGATGACGCCGACGTAGACGTGGTCGAGTGCCTCGAGGTGCTGGCGCGTGCCGGCCCTGAAGACCTCGTAGTCGTCCCAGGTGCGGGCCTCGACGAGTGCTCCGGGGAGCCCGTTCGGTGGGACGCCCAGAGCCGCCATGCGCTCTGCGAGTTCGTCAGCGTAGCCGCGGACCAGCTCGATCTGGGGGTCGAGCATCTCGTGCACGCCGATGAAGTCGCGCCCGATGACGTTCCAGTGCGCGTGCTTGAGCGTCAGGTGCAGGTCGTTCAGCGCGTGGAGTCGGAGCTGGAGCAGCTCGCCGATCTCGTGTCCCTTGTCGAGCGAGAGCCCGGGAACCGTGTACTCGCCGTTCTCGGTGTGCTGGCTTGAGGCTGTCGTGGTCATGTCAGTCCTCTCTTGGGAGCGCGTCGCGCGTCTCCCGATCAGTGAGTCCCGTTCGTTGCGGGATGACCAACACTGTCAGCCCGGTCTGAACGTTTGGTCGGAAGACGTGCGGGTCGGCGAGGGGACGGACGTAGACTGCCCCGATGCGCCGCGAAGAGTCCGAGGGCACCCAGCTGCACGAGCGGGGTCCCGCGGCTGCACCGAGCTACGGGGTCCTCGCGGCACGGACTCCCATCGACCACGAGATCGAGATCCGTCGGTCCAGATTCATCTGCCGCCTCGAGCGCGTCGAGAGCGAAGAGCAGGCCAGGCAGGTCATCGCCGACCGTCGCTCCGCGCATCGTCTTGCTCGCCACCACTGCAGCGCCTTTGTGCTCGGTGCCCGCCGAGGCGTGCAGCGATCCAACGACGACGGTGAGCCCTCGGGAACAGCAGGCGTCCCCATGCTCGAAGCCCTCGTGCTCCACGAGCGAGTGCGCGGCGAGGTCGAGTCAGCGGACCTGAGCGACGTCGTGGCTGTCGTCACGCGGTACTTCGGAGGTGTGCTGCTGGGGGCCGGCGGGCTCGTGCGCGCCTACTCGGAGTCCGTGTCCTCCACGCTCCAGCTGGCTCTGCTCGCGAAGCGGGAGTCGAGGGCGATCTTCGGGCTCGAGGCGCCGCACGCCACCGCTGGCCGGTGGGAGAACGAGCTCCGTACTCGCGGGGTCCTCGTCACGGGAACGGAGTATGCGGGGTCGACGGCTCTGCTGAGCCTCGCGGTTCCCGACGCGGCGGATGCGAGACGCGGCCTCGCCTCCGAGGTCGCTTCGATCACCGCTGGCGAGGGCACGCTCGTCCCGCTCGGTACCGAATGGGTCGACCTGAGCTGAGGAACCGACGACGGGGCATCAGGGACCGCGCCCCGCCCGATCTCGTCAGCTCATCAGACCCCGTAGGTCTGCGTCTCCGGTGCGCGCAGCGCGACGGCGGCGAGACGTCTCCACTCCTCGTCGACCTGCTCGAGTGTCTGATCCAGCGGTGCACTCGTGTCGATGAGCACGTCGGCGATCCTCCTCCGCTCCTCGTCGCTCGCCTGCGAGGCGATGCGCGCCCTGGCTTCGGCAAGAGACATCCCCCTGCTCTCGACCAGACGCTCCTCTCGAACAGCCGCAGGTGCATCCGCGACCCAGATCTCCTCGTAGTCGTAGTTGCTCGTCGACTCCACGAGCAGGGGGATGACGTGGACGACCAGGGCGGCCGGGTCATCACGGAGCACTTCTTCGAGCCGCTCGCCGGTGAGGCGACGGACTTCCGGGTGCACGATGTCGTTGAGGGCGCCACGGGCCTCGTCATCGCCGAAGACGAGCGCGCCGAGGGCAGGGCGGTCGAGTGCACCATCGTCGAGGATGACGCCATGTCCGAAGCGAGCTGCGATCTGCCGGAGCGCCGGCGAGCCGATCGCCACAGCTTCCCTCGCGAAGACGTCCGCATCGAGGATCACGCCGCCGAGTTCCTCGAGGCGTTTGGCGATGGTCGTCTTTCCCGAGCCGATGCCTCCGGTCAGAGCGATGGTGACCATGATGTGCCGTCCTCTCATCTGCGGATGCCCGCTGCGGGCATTGCCGTGAAGCCCACGCTACTGCGCCGAGGCAGCGAGCGCAGTGCGTTCTCCCCAAGCCGCGCTCAGCCCATCCGCATGCCAGACTGAGAGCTAGGAGGCACTCACATCATGCTTGAAATTCTGACCGGTCTCGGGCTCGCGACGGCCAGCGGACTGAACGCGTTCATCCCGCTCCTGGGCATCGGGCTCCTCGCCCGATTCACCGACCTCATCGCGCTGCCGGCGGGCTGGGCGTGGCTCAGCAATGACTGGGTGCTCATCATCGTGGGCGTGCTCCTGGTGCTGGAGCTCGTCGCCGACAAGGTCCCGGCACTCGACCACGTCAACGACTGGATCCAGACGGTCATCCGCCCCATTTCCGGCGGAATCGTCTTCGGCGCAGGCACGGCCAGCTCAACGGCAGCCATTCAGGACCCGGCGTCGTTCTTCGCGAGCAACGCCTGGGTTCCCGTGGTCATCGGCATCGGCGTGGCTCTGCTGACGCACCTCACGAAGAGCAGCACGAGAGCCGCCGCGAACGTCGTCACGGCAGGGGCTGCCGCTCCGGTGCTCAGCGTCGGCGAGGACGCCCTCAGCGTCGGGCTGCTGTTCTCCGCGATCCTCGTTCCGCTGTTCGTCGTGGTCATGCTCGCCTTGATCGGCGTGCTGGCCTGGGTGCTCTTCCGCAGCTTCAAGCGAGTCCGGGATGCGCGCGCCGCGCGAACCAGGCCAGCCGCTCCCCCAGTTCCCCCGGCTCCTGGCCTGTCCGCCTGACGCTCGCACAGACGTATCGCCAGGCTGGAGAACCAGCCGGGCGATACGTCTGTGCGCAGTACGACGTCGCGGCGCCGCTGCAACGGCCGAAGGCCGGCCCCAGAGATGGGACCGGCCTTCGGTGCAGTGAGGCTGCTGGGAACTAGTTCCCTGCGAGCTTCTCGCGGAGGGCTGCAAGCGACTCGTCGTCGGCAAGCGTTCCTGCGCCAGCTGCTTCGCTCGCGAACGAGTTCGAGGAGCTCGACGGCGCGACTGCGCTGACGTTCTGCTCGATCTCGGCTGCCGAGGCGACCTGCTTCTTGTGCGCTTCCCAGCGAGTCTGGGCGAGAGCGTACTCCTGCTCCCAGGCTTCGCGCTGCGTGTCGAAGCCTTCCTTCCACTCGTTGGTCTCGGGGTCGAAGCCCTCGGGGTACGTGTAGTTCCCCTCGGCGTCGTACTCGGAGACCATGCCGTAGAGCGCAGCATCGAACTCGGTGCCCTCGGGGTCGACGCCATCGTTCGCCTGCTTGAGCGAGAGCGAGATGCGGCGACGGTCGAGGTCGATGTCGATGATCTTGACGAACAGCTCCTGGCCGACCGACACAACCTGCTCGGCGAGCTCGACGTGTCCGCTGGAGAGCTCCGAGATGTGCACGAGACCCTCGATGCCGTCTGCGACGCGGACGAACGCGCCGAACGGAACGAGCTTCGTGACCTTGCCCGGTGCGATCTGACCGATGGCGTGCGTGCGAGCAAGCACCTGCCACGGGTCTTCCTGCGTTGCCTTCAGCGACAGCGAGACACGCTCGCGGTCGAGGTCGACTTCGAGGATCTCGACGGTGACCTCCTGGCCAACCTCGACGACCTCGGAAGCGTGCTCGATGTGCTTCCAGCTGAGCTCGGAGACGTGCACGAGGCCGTCAACGCCACCCAGGTCGACGAACGCACCGAAGTTGACGATCGAGGAGACCACACCCTTGCGGACCTGGCCCTTCTGGAGGTTGTTGAGGAAGTTCGAGCGGGTCTCGGACTGCGTCTGCTCGAGGAGAGCGCGACGCGACAGGACGACGTTGTTGCGGTTCTTGTCGAGCTCGAGGACCTTGGCCTCGAGTTCCTGACCGAGGTACGGCGTGAGGTCGCGCACGCGGCGGAGCTCGATGAGCGAAGCCGGGAGGAAGCCGCGGAGGCCGATGTCGACGATGAGACCGCCCTTGACGACCTCGATGACGGTGCCGGTGACGACGCCGTCCTCTTCCTTGATCTTCTCCACGTCGCCCCAAGCGCGCTCGTACTGAGCACGCTTCTTGGACAGGATCAGACGGCCTTCCTTGTCCTCCTTCTGGAGAACGAGTGCCTCAACGGTGTCGCCGACCTGAACGACCTCGGTGGGGTCGACGTCGTGCTTGATCGAAAGCTCGCGCGAGGGGATGACACCCTCGGTCTTGTAACCGACGTCGAGGAGGACCTCGTCGCGGTCGATGCGAACGACGGTGCCCTCGATGAGGTCCCCGTCGTTGAAGAACTTCAGCGTCTCTTCGACCGCGGCAAGAAAGTCCTCAGCAGATCCGATGTCGTTGATGGCGACCTGCTTGGTTGCCTTTTCGGTCGTGGTGGTGGTCATGTAGGTAATGCTCCAGGTGGGCTATAAGTCGGCCCGGATGAGCTGCTCGGGGCGTGAAGCCAAGGGCAACGGTGTTCATCCGGGAATACGGATACGTGCACACAGAAAAGTGCTCTGTCAGCCTAGTCGGCAAAGTCAAGTCGAAGCAAGTGTCGCGCGCGGCGAGTTCCCCCGGGTTTCGCGGCGAGTCGCCGCCTGCGCGCCCTGGCGAGTCCGGATCAGGAATCCGCCAGCGGAGTCGCGTCGCTGCCGTCCTCGTTCATGAGCTGGGACCGGATGAGGAACCTCTTGCCCTCCGGTGCCTCGAGCGAGAACCCCGAGCCCCGTCCTGGGACGATGTCGATCGTCAGGCGCGTGTGTCGCCAGTAGCTGAACTGCTCTCGCGACATCCAGAACTCGACGTTGCCCGCATCCGGGATCTCGGTCGTGCCCAGGAGCACGTCGGCGTCGCCCGTGAGGAAGTCGCCCGCCGGGTAGCACATCGGCGACGAGCCGTCGCAGCAGCCGCCGGACTGGTGGAACATGAGCGGCCCGTGGCGGCGCCCGAGCGATGAGATCATGTCGACCGCGTCCTGGGTGAATGCGACCCTCGAGAAGGTCTCGCCAGGCACGGCCGGCTCCGCGATGAGCCCGACTCCCTTGGATTCAGGCCTCGGCTCGGTCTGCACTTCCTTGTGCATGTCAGTTCCCTCCCTCAGAGTGCGGCGCCCGGAGCGTGCCCGGACCTCGCTGGTTCCGTGACCGTACGTCGTGAGACTGTGGTCAAGGTGTGTTCGCGAGACCCTGAGCCGCTCCGGGCACAGGGCCTAGGCCACGACGCGGATGCCGAGGGTGTCCGTCGGCACGCTCTTCGTCTCCTTCGCGGTGAGCGCCGAGATCGCGGCGATGAGGCAGATGACCCCGGTGAAGGCCGAGATCACGACCCAGCCGCCCTCCTGCACGCCGCCGAGGGCCGCAACGATCGAGGGGGCGAAGCCGGCCATCAGGAAGCCGAGCTGGGTGCCGATCGCCATGCCTGAGAAGCGGACGCGGGCGCTGAACATCTCGCCGTAGAAGGAGGGCCAGACGGCGTTGGCCGCTGCGTAGCCGAACGAGAACACGAGGATGGCGAGCCCGAAGGTGAGCAGGGTGTTCCCCGACGACATGGAGAGCATGTAGAACGGCATGACCACAGCGGACGAGATCGCGCCATAGACGAAGACGGGCTTGCGTCCGATCCGGTCGGCGAGGATCGCGAAGAGCGGTTGCGTGCCCAGTGCCACGATGTTTGCGACCACCACGAGCCACAGTGTCAGGTTCTCTGCCAGCCCGACTTCCTTGCCGTAGGCGAGCGCGAGGTTGCCGAACACGGTCGAGACGGCGGCGATGAACGCGCAGAAGATGACGCGCAGCACGTCACGCCAGTGGTCGCGCATGAGCGGGATGAGCGGGATCCGCGCGATCTCGCCCTGCGCCTTCGCGTCCTGGAACGTCGGCGTCTCATGGAGGGTACGACGGATGAAGAACGCGACGATGACGACGACGGCGCTCAGCCAGAACGGGACACGCCAGCCCCAGCTGTACTTGATCTCGTCGGGGAGGCTCAGGACCGGGATGAACACGAGGGCGGCGAGGATCTGCCCACCCTGGGTTCCCGTGAGCGTCCACGAGGTGAAGAACGAGCGGCGGTTGTCGGGAGCGTGCTCGAGCGAGAGCGAGGCCGCGCCAGCCTGCTCGCCAGCGGCGGAGAGTCCCTGCATGAGGCGGCAGAGGACCAGCAGGGCTGGCGCGAACCAGCCGATCTGGTCGAAGGTCGGCAAGCACCCGATGATGAACGTCGACAACCCCATGAGCACGAGCGTGAACATGAGGACTCGCTGGCGTCCGATCCGGTCACCGAAGTGGCCGAGCACCACGGCACCGACCGGGCGCGCGATGTAGGCGAAGCCGAACGTGGCGAGCGACATCACGAGTGCGGCGTTGTCGTCGTCCGGGAAGAAGATGATCGGGAAGATCAGCGCGGCCGCAGATCCGAAGATGAAGAAGTCGTAGTACTCGACGGCGCTGCCCATGAAGCTGGCCGCGGCAGCTTTCACGGGAGTTCGCTTGGCGGTCGTGGTTTCGGTCATTGCTGAGACCTCCATGTCTCGGATCGTGCCTCTTCGTCGTTGACGAGGCTCTGGAAGTGCTGGTGCATCCGCGTGGCGTTGGCGTCCCTGCCGGTCACGAGGCGGAAGGTGTCGACCGCCTGGCCGACGGCCATCGCGCCGCCGTCGAGCGTGCGGCACCCGAGTGCTCGCGCCTCGAGGATCAGCTGCGTCTCGAGCGGCCGGTAGACGATGTCGGCCACCCAGAGCTCGGGTCGGAGCAGCTCGGCGGGGAATGGGATGCCGGGGTGGTCGTGCATTCCGACGGGCGTGCAGTGCACGACTCCGTCTGCCGTCGCGAGCAGCTCGGGCAGCGCGCCCGTGGTGTCGCTGAGGATGTGGGGTCCGTCTGCCGTGGGCGTGTGCCGTTCGGAGAGGTCCTGCGCGAGCTGCTCGGCGCGCTGCGCGTCGAGGTCGACGATCGTGAGCAGGCGTGCCCCGAGTCGGATGAGCGCATCGGCGACTGCCGAGCCCGCCCCGCCCGCGCCCAGGAGGACAACCGAGTCGGTCTGCACTCCCCCGAGTCCGCCGAGGAAGGCACCCTCGAAGCCTGTCGTGTCGGTGTTGTAGCCCACACGTCCGTCCGGGGTGAGGAGGACGGTGTTCACCGCGCCCAGCGCTCGCGCGAGCGGGTCGATCCGGTCGAGCAGCGGGATGACGCTCTGCTTGCACGGGTGGGTGATGTTGAGCGCGTCGAAGCCGAGGCGCTCGGCCCAGTCGAGGATCTCCGGGAGTCGCTCGGGCTCGAGCTCGAGGGTCGTCAGGTCCAGCGGGCGGAAGAGCAGGTCCATGCCCTGCGCACGTGCCTCCGCCATGTGCATGGGTGGCGTCAGCGACGGGGTCACTCCCGTCCCGACGAGTCCCATGAGGGTGGCGCGATGGTTGATCAAGGTACTCCTTTGTCCCAGACCGCCTAATGTACTAAACGGTGAGTACATCGTTCACGCTGTCGCGTACGCCTGTCAAGTGCACTGCAGAGTGTCTGGTGACTTAATTAACCATTTGGTACATTGCGGTATGCGTACTTCCATAGCCACCGTCTGTCTGGCCGGAACTCTCGTCGAGAAGCTGCACGCCTGCGCCGAAGCAGGCTTCGACGGCATCGAGATCATGGACGCAGACCTCACCGCCGCCTACGAATCGCCCGAAGAGATCCGCGCGCTCTGCGACCGCCTCGGCCTGACCATCGACCTGTTCCAGCCACTGCGCGACTTCGAGGGTGTCGACGATGCGACCCTCGCCGACAACCTCCGGCGCGCGAAGGCCAAGTTCGAGGTCATGAGACGCCTCGGAGCTTCCATGATCCTGCTCTGCAGCAACGTCGGCACCGCGACCATCTCGGACCGCATCACCACCGCCAACCAGCTCGGGACGCTCGCAGATCTCGCCGCCGAGTACAGCATCGACATCGCCTATGAGGCGCTTGCCTGGGGCCGCTACGTCGACGACTACCGAGACGCGTGGGAACTCGTGCGCCTCGCGGATCGACCGAACCTCGGCGTCTGCCTTGACAGCTTCCACGTGCTGTCGCGCGGGCACGATCCGGCCGCGATCGAGCGCATCGATGCAGACAAGCTCTTCTTCCTGCAGCTCGCCGATGCACCGGACATGGACCTCGACGTCCTGTCCTGGAGCCGCCACCACCGGCTCTTCCCTGGCGAGGGCGACTTCGACCTCACCCGGTTCCTCTCGCACATGCTCCGCGCCGGGTACCGCGGCCCCCTCTCCCTCGAGGTCTTCAACGACACGTTCCGCCAGACGGATGCCAAGCGCACCGCCGCTCATGCGCTCAGGTCGCTCCGGTGGCTGTTCGACCGCTCGGCGGCGCTCAACGGCTGGGACGACCAGCAGCTTGCCCCGCCCCAGCCTCCTCGAGCCATCGACTTCGTCGAGATCGCCGGTGAGGACCTCTCCGCGGTCGAGGCGACCCTCCAGCAGCTGGGCTTCGCCTTCGGAGGCAGACACCGCACCAAGCCCGTACGACTCTGGCAGGCCGGTGCCGCGCGCATCATCCTCAACGAGCAGCGGCGGACGAAGGACGCGCGGCTCTCGGGGCTCGGCGTCGAGGTCGCAGACGCCGGCGCGGCAGCTGGCCGCGCCCACGCCATCGGCGCGCCTGCCGTCTTCCGACGCAGCTCCGCGGGCGAGTACGAGCTGCGCGGCGTCGAGGCCCCCGACGGGACCGAGGTCGCCTGGAACTCACGGTCGGCGGGCGACTCGTGGCTGCCAGAATTCGTGGGCGGCGCCGAAGGCGAGAGCACGTCCTCGTCCCTGCACGGAGTCGTCGACCATCTCAACATCGCCTACCCGTGGCAGGAGTTCGACGAGGCAGTGCTCTTCTTCCGGAGCGTCCTCGCGCTCGACGCGGAGCCCGTCGCGGAGCTTCCGGGCCCACGGGGTCTCGTGCGCAGCCAGGTCATGCGCACACCGGACGGGGCGGTTCGCCTCGCGATGAACCTGGCCCCGCCTACCGCGCCCCTCCAGCCCCGACACATCGCGATCCGCGTCGACGACGCCGTCGCCGCTGCCAGAGCTGCGCGGGGGCGGGGCCTGCCCTTCCTGCCCATACCCAGCAACTACTACGACGACCTCCAGGCGCGCTTCGGCCTCGAGCACGCGGCCCTCGACGAGCTGCGAGAACTCGACCTCCTCTACGACCGCGACGAGCAGGGGGCGTTCATCCACTTCTACACCCCCACCATCGACGGTCTCTTCTTCGAGATCGTCGAGCGCCGCGGCGCCTACGACGGATACGGCGCAGCCAGTACCCCGGTTCGGTTTGCGGCTCAGCTGCACCACACGGGAAGATACACAGATGACCGAGAACAGGGTGAAGCAGCGAGACGCTGAGCGAACCCGGGCCGAGCTGCTCGCTGAAGCGACATCGGCGTTCGCGGAGACGGGCTACTCGGGCACGAGCGTCGACGAGATCGCGAAGCGCAGCAGCACGACCAAGCGGATGATCTACTACTACTTCGGCAGCAAGGAGCAGCTCTACCTTGCGGTGCTCGAGGAGGCCTACCGTGGCATCCGCGTGGCCGAGCAGAAGCTGCAGGTCGATGGGCTCGCCCCTCTGGAAGCGGTGCGCAGGCTCGCGGAGATCACCTACGACCACCACCGAGAGCACGCGGACTTCATCCGCCTCGTCGCGATCGAGAACATCCACCGGGGTCGGTTCATCCGGCAGCTCGATTCGCTGCGAGAGCTGGGCACCCCCGCCCTCACGCTCCTGGACGGGCTGCTGGAACGCGGACGGGAGGCGCAGGTGTTCCGGGGTGACGTCGACGCGCTCGACGTGCACCTGCTCATCAGCTCGTACTGCGTCTTCCTGCTCGCGAACCAGTACACGTTCGGGTACCTCTTCGACGTGCAGCTGCAGGACCCGTCGCGTCAGGACCACCAGCGGGGTCTGATCGGCGACGTCATCGTCGCATGGCTGACCCGCGAGGAGTGATCCCCCGCGGGTCAGCGCTCTGCGCGTGCAGTCTGGGTCAGGCGCGCTGCATCAGCGCGCGTCGAATCAGAAGAAGCCCAGCTTGTCCTCGCTGTAGCTGACGAGCAGGTTCTTCGTCTGCTGGTAGTGGTCGAGCATCATGAGGTGGTTCTCGCGGCCGATGCCGGAGGACTTGTACCCGCCGAACGCGGAGTGCGCCGGGTAGGCGTGGTACTGGTTCACCCAGACTCGTCCGGCCTGGATGTCGCGGCCGGCGCGGTAGGCGGTGTTCCCCATGCGCGACCAGACCCCGGCGCCGAGCCCGTAGAGGGTGTCGTTGGCGATCGAGATCGCATCGTCGTAGTCGGAGAACTTGGTGACGGCCACAACCGGGCCGAAGATCTCCTCCTGGAAGATGCGCATGCTGTTCTGGCCCTCGAAGATCGTGGGCTGCACGTAGTAGCCGCCGGCCAGGTCGCCCTCGAGCTCGGCCCGAGCGCCGCCGATGCGTACCTTCGCACCCTCCTGGCGGCCGATCTCGAGATAGCTGAGGATCTTCTCGAGCTGGTCGTTCGACGCCTGTGCCCCGACCTGGGTGTCGGTGTCGAGCGGGTTGCCCTGGACGATCTTGCGTGTGCGCTCCGTCACGTCTTCGAGGAAGCGGTCGTAGATGGAGTCCTGGATGAGGGCACGCGAGGGGCAGGTGCAGACCTCACCCTGGTTGAGGGCGAACAGCGTGAAGCCCTCCTGTGCCTTGTCGTAGTAGGCATCGTCTCGGAGCGCGATGTCCTCGAAGAAGATGTTCGGGCTCTTGCCGCCCAGCTCGAGCGTCACGGGGATGATGTTCTGCGAGGCGTACTGCATGATGAGGCGCCCGGTCGTGGTCTCCCCCGTGAACGCGATCTTGCGGATGCGGGAGTTCGAGGCGAGCGGCTTGCCCGCCTCCGCGCCGAAGCCGTTGACGATGTTGACGACTCCGGGGGGCAGGAGGTCCCCGATGAGCTCGAAGAGCACGAGGATCGAGGTCGGCGTCTGCTCAGCGGGCTTGAGGACGATCGCGTTGCCGGCGGCGAGCGCGGGGGCCAGCTTCCAGACCGCCATGAGGATCGGGAAGTTCCACGGGATGATCTGGCCGACGACGCCGAGCGGCTCGTGGAAATGGTAGGACGTGGTGTTCTCGTCGAGCTGGCTCAGCGTGCCCTCCTGGGCCCGGATGGCGCCGGCGAAGTACCGGAAGTGGTCGATGGCGAGCGGGATGTCGGCCGCCAGGCATTCGCGGATCGGCTTCCCGTTGTCCCAGGTCTCGGCGACGGCGATGTACTCGAGGTTCTCCTCGATGCGGTCGGCGATCTTGTTCAGGATGATGGCACGTTCCGCAGGGCTGGTCTTGCCCCACGCCGGAGCCGCTGCGTGGGCCGCATCCAGTGCGGCCTCGATGTCCTCAGCGGTTCCCCTCGCCACCTCGGTGAACGGCTGACCCGTCACCGGGGTGATGTTCTCGAAGTACTCGCCCTTGACCGGCGGCACCCACTCTCCGCCGATGTAGTGCTCGTAGCGGGGCTTGAACGAGACGAGGGACCCGTCTGTGCCCGGCTTCGCGTAAACAGTCATGAGGACTCCTTTGTCCGAGGGAACTCTTCGCTGGAAGCGTAGGAGCCCCGACGTTGCAATCGGGTTGCACTCGGGGCCGCAGCGATTCGGCGCAGAGCACTCAGGACTCGAGGGCCTCGATCTTCGCCACGAGCCTCGACCGGGCGGGTGCATGGGGCGGGAGGACCGTGAGCGCCGTGCGGAAGGCCTGCGCGTCCTGCGCGACTTCCGGCAGCTCGAGATACCTGAGGAGCGTCGCGGGCTCCGCGGAGCTGAGGACCTGATCTCGGAGGGTCGACGAGATCTCCGCACGCAGCTCGCGGATGCCTGGGGCCTCCGACGTGGGCAGCAGCTCCCCGCGGTAGGACTCGACGGCCGCGGACACGTCACCTGCCTCGAGCAGGTCGAGCACGTCGACGGCATCGCTCGCGAGGCCCTGCGCCACCCGGTAGGGGCGGGGCACGAGGTCGAGACCGCGCTCAGCGAGCATCGGCCTCAGCCGCGCGATCTCCGCCCTGAGCGTGACCTCCTTGGCGCTCTCACCGTAGACCCGGAGCGCGAGCTCACCCGAGGTGAGACCAGAGGGCCGTGCCGCGAGGAACGTCAGGATCTCCGCGTGCCGACCGCTCAGCTCGAGCGGGGCACCGTCGACGGTGGTGAGCCTGGCACGGTGGACGCCGAGCGTGCTGATCCTGCCCACTGCGAGGGTGTCCGCCGTCGCGGGAGGCTCGGGGTGAACACCAGGCTGCGCCGAATGCTGCGAGAGCAGCACGGCGAGGCGCATCTCCGCCTCGGCGGCCGCGACCGCGGCGCGCATGAGGGCAAGCGAGTGCGGGCCGACGGCCCGTTCGTCACCGGTGAGGTCGATGGCACCCACCGCGATGCCGGAGAACGGGTCGTGGATGGGCACGGCGGTACAGCTGAGCAGCTGCACTGCCGGCGCGAAGTGCTCCGGCCCTGCGATCTGGACGCCCCGACCTGAAGCGAGCGCTGTCCCTGGGGCGCTCGTCCCGACGGCGGCCTCCGACCAGTCGGCGCCCTCGACGAAGTCCATGCGCTCGGCCCGACGGAGTGTTGCGCTGTCGCCCCGCACCCAGAGCAGGCGCCCCTGCTCGTTCGTGATCGCGACGATCAGACCGGTGTCTCGAGCGGGCTCCACGAGGAGACGATCGAGCACGGGAAGGACACGCTGCAGGGGGCTGCGCTCCCGCGCCGCCGCGAGCGGCTCGAACTGGTCGAGATCCCGGGCCCTTGCGTTCGCGGGGCTCCCCAGCAGCTGCAGCGATCTCAGCCAGGAGTCGCGGACCACGCTGCGGAGTCCGGCGACCGCCGAGCGGAGCTCAGCGGAGGCGCCGAGGCTGCCATGCACGTCGATCAGGGTGTGTGCGGATGCTGCGGCAGCCTGATCAAGGCCCGCCATCTCGCCACTCTGCGGATGCACCTCGCAGCCTCCTCGGATTCGCGGCAGCGAGTGCGTCGATGCACCCGCTGCCGCGAGCCTAGGCGACTCCGCCTGAGTTCTCCCGTGGCAAGCCGCGGCCGGCCGACGGGAGGTCCGATCAGTCGGTGCTCAGCACCTCGCGGAGCGTGTCGAGGCCGAGCCCACCGAGGTCGAGGGCACGCGAATGCCACGCCTTGAGGTCGAAGTCGTCACCGGCACGAGCCTCGGCGTCTGCACGGAGCTCTTCCCAGATCCGCTGCCCGATCTTGTAGGACGGCGCCTGGCCCGGCCAGCCGAAGTAGCGGTTCACCTCGAACTTCACGAAGCCGTCAGGCATGTTCACGTGCTGACGCATGAAGTCGAGCGCGTACTCGTAGTCCCAGACCTTGTCGCCCTCCGGCACCGTCTTGCCGAGGTGCACGCCGATGTCGAGGACAACACGAGCCGCGCGCATCCGCTGCCCGTCGAGCATGCCGAGGCGGTCTGCCGGCTCGTCGAGGTACCCGAGCTGCTCCATGAGGCGCTCGGCGTAGAGCGCCCAGCCCTCGCCGTGCCCGGAGGTCCAGTTGTTGCGACGCCAGGTGTTGAGCTGGTCGCGGTTGAGGGTCGCGCGGGCGATCTGCAGGTGGTGACCCGGGACGCCCTCGTGGTAGACCGTCGTGAGCTCGCGCCACGTGTCGAACTCCGTCACGCCGGGGGTGACCGACCACCACATGCGTCCCGGACGCGTGAAGTCCTCGGATGGGCCCGTGTAGTAGATGCCGCCCTCTTCGGTCGGGGCGATCATGCACTCGAGTCGACGCATCGGCTCGGGGATGTCGAAGTGGCTCTCGGCCAGCTCGGCGACCGCGCGGTCGCTCGTCTCCTGCATCCACGCCTGCAGGGCGGGCGTGCCGTGCAGCTTGCGGGCGGGGTCCAGCTCGAGGTGGGCGATGGCCTCCGCGACCGTCGCACCAGGGAGGATCTCGTTGGCGATGGACTCCTGCTCGGCCTTCATGCGCGCCAGCTCGGCGAGACCCCACTCGTAGGTCTCGTCGAGGTCGACTGCCGCGCCGAGGAAGCCTCGCGAGGCGAGCGCGTAGTGCTCGCGACCGACGGCGTCCGTGTTGGTCGCAGCGGGGAGGAGCTCCTCGTGGAGGAACGTCGTGAACGTGCCGTACGCCGCGGAAGCGAGCTGCGCACCGTGACGAAGCTGCTGGCGGAGCTCGTCCGACACCTCGCCCGTCGCCGGGCTCGATGCGGCGAGCTGCTCGAAGAAGTTGCCGCTGGCCGCGTACTCGCCGGTCTGCATCGCAACTTCGCGGACCTGGCGCTTCGCCGGCACGACGCCGGCCGCGATGCCCGCGCTGAGACGCTCCGTGTAGCCCTCGATCGCGGCGGGAAGGTTCTCGAAGCGCCGCGCGATGTCCTCGAAGTCGCTCACGGTCTCGCGCGGCATGAGGTCGAACACCATGCGGATGTCCTGCGCCGGAGACGCGATGTTCGAGAGCTCGCGCAGGTGCAGTCTGGCGTCGATCATCTCGACCTCGAGGCCGAGGCTTCGGCGGAGCTCGAGCGCGGTGACCCGGTCGACCTCGTCGGCTTCGGTCAGCGTGTCGAGCTTGCTGAGCACGTCGACGATCGCCGCGCGCTTGCGGGGCGCCGCAGCCGAGGAGTAGTCGCCGTACTCGGCCTTGTCGCCGTCTGCGCCGAGTTCCACGCGACGCTCGGGAGAGAGCTCGATCTCTGTTGCGACCCAGGCCTCCGCGAGCCGGTCGATGTCGGTCTGCGGTCGTGTCTGACTGGTGTTCTGGTGGTGCTGAGCGGAAGTCGTCATCCCCCAAGCCTAAGCTCGCCCCTCGGAAGAATCACCGAGAGGCGAGCCCCGTGTGCCTCCTACGCGGAGCCGCGGAGGGGTGGACTGTGGAGGCTAGTGGGCCGCCTCGTCCCAGTTCGGTCCCCGGCCGATCTGCACCTCGAGCGGCACGGTGAGGTCGGCTGCGCCGGCCATCTCCTCGCGCACGATCGCCTCCAACGTCTCCCCTTCACCAGCGGCAACCTCGAACACGAGCTCGTCGTGCACCTGCAGGAGCATCCGCGATGAGAGCTTCTCGGCGCTGATGCGCTCCTCGATGGAGTTCATGGCCCGCTTGATGATGTCTGCGGCCGACCCCTGGATGGGCGAGTTGAGCGCCTGACGCTCGGCGTTCTCGCGGGCGATGCGGTTCGTCGAGTGCAGGTCGGGGAACGGGCGCCTGCGGCCGAAGATCGTCTCGGTGTAGCCGTCCTCCTTCGCCTGCACGACGACATTGCGGAGGTAATCGCGTACCTTGCCGAAGCGTTCGAAGTAGTCGATCATCAGCTTCTTGGCCTCGGCGACCTCGATCTGGAGCTGCTTCGAGAGGCCGAACGCCGACAGTCCGTAGGCGAGGCCGTACGACATCGCCTTCACCTTGGAGCGCATGGCCGGTGTGACGTCAGCCGGTTCCACGCCGAACACACGAGAGCCGACGAAGCGGTGGAGGTCCTCCCCCGCGTTGAACGCCTCGATGAGCGCGGCGTCGCCGGAGAGGTGCGCCATGATGCGCATCTCGATCTGCGAGTAGTCGGCGGTGAGGAGCGACTCGAACTCGGGCCCGTGCATGAACGCGCGACGGATGCGGCGCCCCTCATCGGACCGGATCGGGATGTTCTGCAGGTTGGGGTCGTTCGACGAGAGACGGCCGGTCGCCGAGCCGATCTGGTGGTAGCTCGTGTGGATGCGCGAGCTGTCGTCGACCGCCTTGAGCAGCGACTCCATGATCTGCCGCAGCTTGACCGAGTCGCGGTGCTTGCGGAGCGCGCCGAGGAAGGGGTGCGGACTGTTCCGCTCGAGGTCGGCGAGCGACTCGGCGTCCGTGGAGAACCCGGTCTTCGTCTTGCGGGTCTTCGGCATCTCGAGGGTCTCGAACAGCACGACCTGCAGCTGCTTGGGCGATCCGAGGTTGATCTCGGTGCCGCCGATGGCGTCGAACGCCTCCTGCTCGTACGTGCGGATGCGCTCGGACAGGTCGTCGGCGAGGCCCTGGAGGAACTCCCGGTCGATGGCGACGCCCTGCAGTTCCATGCTGGACAGCGTCGCGAGCAGCGGCGTCTCGATGCTCGTGAAGACGTCGAGGGTGCCCGGTTCGAGCATCTCGAGCGCTGCGGTCGTCGCGCGCTGCGTGTACCAGGCGTCGCTGGCGACCAGCGAGGACTCGTCCTCGAGCTGGAGCTGGTTCGGGTCGGACTCGGGCAGCTGCTCGTCGAGACGCATCTGCACGAGCTCAGCGAGACGCTTGGGGGCGTTCTGCGGGCGGTAGAGCCAGGCGGCGAGCTGACCGTCCTTGACCTGGCCGCCGACCTCGAGACCCGCGACCGTGAGCGCCTTCAGCTGCGGCTTGGCGTCGAACATCAGCTTGGGGGCGTCGCTTGCGAGCCACGCCTCGAAGGGGGCGTAGTCGAGGCGCTCCGGAATCCAGTGGAGCTCGGTCGCCTCGGCGGCGGTGGAGATGCCGACCGCGACGACGGTGCCGTCGGCGCCGTGGGAGACCGTGAGTCCGAGACCCTCCGGAGTCGCCTCGACCGCCTTCGCGAGCCACTGCTCGAGTTCCTCATCGAGGAGCTCGGGGCGGACGGGCGCCGCGACGGCCTCCGCTGGTGTGATGTCGTCGCCCGCCTCATCTGCGAGCTTCAGGACGCGGTCTTGGAGTGTGCGGAACTGGAGCTTCGTGAAGATCTCGCGAACCGCATCCGCGTCGATCGCCCCGCGGGACAGCTGCTCGGGGGCGACGGGCAGCTCGACGTCGTCGACGAGGCGGTTGAGCTTGCGGTTTCGCACCGCGTTCTCCCGGTGCTCGCGGAAGGATTCGCCGACCTTGCCGCCGATCTCGTCCGCGTGGTCGAGGATGCCCTGGAGGGAGCCGTACTGGGCGAGCCACTTGGCCGCGGTCTTCTCGCCGACCTTCGGCACACCGGGCAGGTTGTCGCTCTTCTCGCCGACGAGGGCCGCCACGTCTGGATACTGCTCCGGGCGGACGCTGTAGCGCTCCTCGACCTTGGCCGGGTCGTAGCGCGTGAGCTTCGTCACGCCCTGCGTGGACGGGTAGAGCAGCGTGACGTCGTCGGTGACGAGCTGGATCGAGTCGCGGTCGCCCGAGACGACGAGGACCTTGAAGCCCTGCTCGCGCCCCTGCCTGGCGAGGGTCGCGAGGATGTCGTCGGCCTCGAAGTCCTCCTTCACGATCGTCGTGATGCC
The DNA here is from genome assembly GCF_002931515.1 of Pseudoclavibacter sp. RFBG4. Lineage (NCBI taxonomy): Bacteria > Bacillati > Actinomycetota > Actinomycetes > Micrococcales > Microbacteriaceae > Pseudoclavibacter > Pseudoclavibacter sp. RFBG4. The sequence goes on from NZ_PSYC01000024.1 coordinate 279,606, forward strand.
CATGGCGTGCAGCGCGTCGCGGAGCAGCGGGACCTGACCCTTGAACTCGACGGGAGTCGCTTCCCGACCCGCCTTGTACTCCGGGTACTCGCGGGTGCGGAACGAGCTGCGGGAGATGTCGAACGCCACGGCGATGTGGCTCGGATTCTCGTTCTGCAGCAGGTTGAGGAGCATCGAGACGAAGCCGTGGATGGCATTCGTGTGCTGCCCCTCGGCGTTCACGAAGCTGTCGACCGGCAGGGCGAAGAACGCCCTGAAGGCAAGCGAGTGGCCGTCGATGACCATGAGGGTAGGCTGATTTTGCGCTGACACACGGTCAGCCTACTTGCCGCCCCAGACACTGCGCCGATGCGCGCGTGTTGTGGGGCGTTCTTCGAGGAGGAAGCCTGATGACGCACCTGGAAACGCCGACGACGGTCAACGGGCTCAGCATCCCCGACCAGCACGAGGTGACCTACGGTCGAGGCTTCGGGGCGCTCGCCGAGCGCATGGGCATCCTCTGCGTCGAGCTGAGCCCCGAGCGTGCCGTGGCCGTCATGCCCGTCGAGGGGAACACGCAGCCGATTGGCCTCCTGCACGGTGGCGCCTACTGCGTGCTCGGCGAGTCGCTGGGGTCCATGGCCGCGAACGTGCACGCCGGTCCGGGAAGGTTCGCGGTCGGCATCGACATCAACGCGACCCACACGGGCTCCGCCGTGAGCGGCTGGGTTACGGGCGAGTGCACGGCGGTGCATCTCGGCGGATCGATGACGGTGCACGAGATCGTCATCACCGACGAGGCGGGCAAGCGCTGCTCGACGGTCCGCATCACGAACCTCATCCGCACCGCCAAGTAGCGTCAGGCGGATGCGAAGAGGCCCTCACCGCGTCAACGCGATGAGGGCTTCTGCTGGTCGGGGCCCGGCTACTTCTTCGCCGAGAGCTGCTGGATGACCGCCTGCGCGACCTCCTGCATCGTGAGGCGACGGTCCATGGATGCCTTCTGGATCCAGCGGAACGCCTCTGGCTCGCTGAGGCCCATCTTCTGCGTGAGCAGGCCCTTGGCGCGGTCGACCTGCTTGCGCGTCTCGAATCGCTCGTTGAGGTCGGAGATCTCGGCTTCGAGCGCGATGAGCTGCGCGTGGCGAGCCAGTGCGATCTCGATGGCCGGGAGCAGATCGTTCTGCGTGAACGGCTTCACGACATACGCGAGGGCGCCTGCCTCCGTCGCGCGCTCGACCAGTTCCTTCTGGCTGAACGCGGTGAGGAGCACAACCGGGGCGATGCTGTCCTTCGACAGCTGCTCGGCCGCAGAGATGCCGTCGAGCTGCGGCATCTTGACGTCCATGATGACGAGGTCGGGGCGAAGCTCCTTCGCGAGGGCGACCGCGGTCTCACCGTCGCCGGCCTCTCCGACAACGTCGAAGCCGTTGTCGCGAAGGATCTCCACGATGTCGAGCCGGATGAGCGACTCGTCTTCGGCGACGACAACACGTCGCGGGGCTTGAGAGGTTTCCTGTTCAGTCACGTAGTGAGCTTACGATACTGTGTCCGAGGTGAAGCGCCGGCTTGGCGGAATGGCAGACGCGGTGCACTCAAAATGCTCTGTCCGAGAGGGCGTGTGGGTTCGAATCCCACAGCCGGCACGGTTCTGAAGGCCTCTACTCCCCAGCGAATCACTGGCGAGTAGAGGCCTTCGTCATTCCCTCGGGGAACTTTCTTCCCGCAGCGGACCCACAGTCGCAGGAAACCGATCCGGAGTCCGGTGCGATCACGTTCGTCGTGTCCGGCGACATCGCCGACCAGGGGAGCGAAGACCGAGGAAGCGTCCTGACGTGCTCTGGAGCGGTGCCCGAGAGCGCCCCCGGAAGTGACCGGCCTCGAGGTCGCCTGAGCGCTCCGGGAGCCGCAGCGCGGTGCGCGTCTCCGGCGCTATCCGATGTCGGTGACCGTTGCCTCGGCATCCGCGGCGCCGTCACCGGTTCCGGACCAGCTCGCGGTCGCGTCCCACAGGTTCAGCGTGTCGTCGACGAGCACGTCGACCTCGACCTCGCCCTCCGGGATCGTGATGCCGTCGGCGGCAGCGGCCTCCACGAGGCGCTGCACGAGCCTGTCGGTGACCTCCGCGAGGGTGTCCTCGCCGGCGTCGGCCTCAGCGGAGGCAGTTCGCATGTATGTCTTGACGTCGCTCATACCTCCATCATCTCAGCCGGAGAACAAGGACGCGGATACAGGGGCGGACGCGGGCAGCCCGAGCTACCCGCTCGAGCGCAGTGGCCGCGAAATCTGTCGATCGATCATCGGCGCGTGGCCTTGCGTCAGCTTTAGGCAACCCTTACCGTACGTATACCGCTATGCCGCTGGGAACCCCGCACCGCACCAAGTGACGACTCCCGCAGACGAAACCTCCAATGTTGCAGTGTTCGCGTCGCCTTTCCCCTCGCTGCTGTCCCTTGGAGGCATCTTCGTGTCGCAAAAAACCGTTGGTCTGTACCGTCCCGAGCTCGAGAAGAGCGACTGCGGCGTCGGCTTCATCACGCGCAAGGACGGCGTGCAGCACCATGATGTGATCCGGCTCGGAAACGAGGCGCTCTGCGCGATCCCCCACCGCGGAGGCATGTCCGCCGAAGGTGTCGGTGACGGCGCTGGCATCAACATCGACCTGTCGGTCGAGTTCTTCAGCTCGCTCGTCGGGCGCGAGCTCGAGTCGGGCCTCTTCGGCGTGGGCAACTTCTTCATGCCGAGCGACGTCGAGCAGCTCGGCGTGGCACACGAGCTCATCTCCAGCACGCTGCGCGCGCACGGCATCGAGACGGTCCTCGTCCGCGACGTCCCCGTCGACGCCACCGTCGCCCGCCCCGCGGCGGCGCACTACCAGCTGCCCATCGTCCAGTGGGTCTTCGTCGCGGCCGAGGGCTGGAGCCGTGCCGAGATGGACGCCGCCGCCAATGCCGCGCTCCTCGACATAGAGGGCATCGCCTACTCCAACGCAGCACTCCAGGGGCTCTACCCGCTGTCGCTGAGCGCCCGGACACAGACGCTCAAGGGGCGCCTCAACTCGAACGAGGTCATCCCGTACTTCACCGACCTGCTCGACGAGCGCCAGTCGGTTCGCACGCTCTTCTTCCACACGCGCTTCTCGACCAACACGGAGCCGCACCCGAGCATGGCGCAGCCGTTCCGCATGCTCGCGCACAACGGAGAGCTCAACACCGACCGCAAGAACCGCCTCTCCGAGAACGCGCTCGCGACCGCTCGCGGACGCGTCATCGTGCATCCACCTGGACAGTCGGACAGCAGCCGCTTCGACCAGACCCTGCAGAGCCGCGTCTTCGATGACGGGCTTGAGCTCGTCGAGGCCGTCGTCTCGACCATGCCGCCGGCGTGGGAGAACGACCGCACGCTCACCCCGGAGGTCCGGGACATGCTCGAGTTCTTCTCCCTCTACGAGGAGAAGAACGACGGACCGGCAGCACTCGTCTTCAGCAACGGCGACATCATCGGCGCGCGCCTCGACCGCCTCGGGCTGCGCCCGTTGCGCACCGTCGAGACCGACGACTACCTCGTCGTGAGCTCAGAGGCCGGGCAGATCCAGTTCGCACCGGGCAGCATCGTGCGCCGCGGTCGCATCGAAGCGGGCGGGATGCTCTACTTCGACCACACGCAGGGGCGCAGCTTCCGCACGTGGGAGGCGCTCGAGCAGCTCGCCCTCCGGCGCGACTACAGCGCAGACCTCGAAGCAGCGCGCGTCAACATCGAGGACATCGAGCTGCCCGAGATCGACCGGGGAAGCAACACGCTCGGCTACGACGGGGACCTCTCCCCCGCCGGCAGGTACGTCGCGTACTCGCTCAACCAGGAGAGCTTCAAGTTCATGATGGACCCGATGCTCGCCAACGGCACCGAGCGCATCTCCGCCATGGGCTACGGCAACGCCATCAACGCGCTCTCCGACCAGGAGGGCGGGCTCGCGAAGTACTTCTCGCAGCGCTTCGCGCAGGTCACGAACCCGCCGCTCGACAGCATCCGGGAGGCCGACGGCATGACGCTGCGCGTCGCACTCGGCGCGAAGCCCGACGGCGGCAACCAGACGCGGCAGATCGTCGTGCCCTCGCCCATCCTCAGCCACCTCAACATGGTGGCGCTCCGCGAGCAGCGCCTCGCGCCACTCGAGCGCTTCGAGATCCTCTACACGCCCGTTCAGGGCGACGCACCCGCCAACGCCGCCTCGCTTCGCGGGGCCGTCGAGCGCGTGTGCGACGCTGTGACCGCGTTCGCACGCACCCAGGGTGGCATCGCGGTGCTCACCGACCGCAACGTGTCGCGCGAGCTGGCCGCGATCCCCCTCATCCTGGTCATCGCGGCCGTCAACCAGCGGCTCATCCGCGAGGGCCTGCGCCTGCGGGTGTCGATCATCGCGGAGAGCGGCCAGCTCCCCTCGTCGCACCACATCGCCGCCGCGCTCGGCTTCGGCGCCGCCGCGGTCTACCCGCTCTGCGTGCGCCTGCGCGCCGAGGAGCGCTACCCGAGCGGCACCGCCTCGATCGACACGATCACGGACACCGACCTCGCCGTGGCCCGCTTCGCGAAGGCCGCCGAGAAGTCGCTCATGAAGACCATGGGCCGTGTCGGCCTGTGCACCGTCGAGAGCTACATCGGCGGCGAGTTCTTCGAGCCCAACTACCTCGACACGAAGGACCCGGTCCTCGCCGACTACTTCCCCCACCTCGCCGCCCCGGTCGGTGGCGTGCGTTTCGAGCGCATCGCCCTCGCGGTCGCCGAGTGGCACGAGCGGGCCGTCGCGGTCGCCGACGAGAAGCAGATCCCCCTGCTCGGCCTCTTCAAGGAGCGCCAGGAAGGCGCGGGCCACTCGTTCGGCACCACCGCGGTGCGCGGGTTCATCGACATGACTGAGGAGCCGCGCATCCTCGAGACCACGAAGGCGCCGGAAGCGCCCGCTGCGAGCGAAGAGCCGCACCCAGGGCACGACTCGCTGCGACTCCTCACCCTCGGCCAGCTCGGCGACGCGTTCGGGCTCGACGACAAGGCGTACACCTACAGCGGATACGGCGCGCTCACGCCGGCGCAGATCGACGCGTTCGAGATCACCCCCGGCTACCGGGACTTCGTCACGAACACCATCCAGGAGCGCACGCGGCGCCCCTCGGCGCTCCGCGACGTGTTCTCGCTACCCGCAGACGTCCGCCTCGCCTCGACGCCCTCCGAGTTCGCGCGCGAGCTCAGCCGCTTCTCGCTCGAGGGCAACAGCGACGTCCGCGTCCGCGGCCTCGAGATCGAGCACACGGAGAACTCCACCTACGAGCTGAAGCTCACCGGCCCCCTCGACGACGAATCGACCCGCTACGACGCGCTCGCGCAGGTCCTCACAACCCTCGACGGCGACGCCATCACCGAGACGACCGCGACGGATTCGAAGCTCGAGGTGCGCGTCATCCCGGGCGCACCGAGCATCCTGAGCCTGCTCAGGACGGCGCCGGACAGCATCTCGCTCGACGAGGTGCAGCCCGCGCACGAGATCGCCCGCACCCTCGCATCCGGCGCCATGAGCCACGGGGCGCTCGTCGCGACCGCCCACGAGTCCGTCGCGCACGGCACGAACATGGTCGGCGGCATGTCGAACTGCGGCGAGGGCGGCGAGCACATCACCCGCTACAACACGATCCGCGGCTCGCGCATCAAGCAGTTCGCGTCCGGCCGCTTCGGCATCTGGGCCGGCTACCTCGCAGACCCGATGCTGCAGGAGCTCGAGATCAAGATCGGCCAGGGCGCGAAGCCCGGCGAAGGCGGGCAGCTGCCGGCGCCGAAGGTCACGGTCGACATCGCCGCGGCCCGAGGTGGTACGCCCGGCGTCGAGCTCGTCTCGCCCCCGCCGCACCACGACACGTACTCCATCGAGGACCTCGCGCAGCTCATCCACGACTGCAAGGCAGCCCGGGTGCGGGTCGTCGTGAAGCTCGTCTCGTCGGAGGGCATCGGCACGATCGCCGTGGGCGTCGCCAAGGCGGGCGCCGACGTGATCAACGTCGCAGGCAACACGGGAGGCACGGGTGCTGCCGCCGTCACGAGCCTCAAGTACGCGGGGCGCTCGGCGGAGATCGGCGTCGCTGAAGTCCACCAGGCGCTGCTCGCGAACGGACTGAGGCAGAAGGTCGTCCTGCGCTGCTCCGGTGCCCACCAGATGGCAAGCGACGTCGTCACCTCCGCGCTCCTCGGCGGTGACAGCTTCGAATTCGGCACGACGGCGCTCATGATGCTCGGCTGCGTCATGGCGAAGAACTGCAACATCAAGTGCCCTGCCGGACTCACGACCAACCCCGAGGTATTTGACGGCGACCCGCGTGCCCTCGCCCAGTACCTCCTCAACATCTCGCACGAGGTGCGGGAGATCCTCGCCTCGCTGGGGCTGCGCTCGCTCGGGGAGGCACGAGGGCGCGGCGACCTGCTGCAGCTCCTCGCGCACCCCGCGAGCGTCGGCGACCTCGACGTTCGCGACATGCTCGCGAAGGTTCCCGAGAAGATCGTCGCCAACCCCATCTACCTCGAGAAGGACTTCAGCATCGACGACTCCCTCGTCGAGCAGATCCGGGCCGCCCTCGTCGACCGAGCGGAGCCGTCGATCCTCATCGAGGGCGTCGAGATGGGCAACCGCTTCAAGTCGGTCGGCGGTCAGCTGTCGATCGACATCGAGCGGATGCTCAACTACGAGCTCGATGCCGAGACGGTCGCAGGGCTCCCCGCAGTCGTCGAGGACGAGCGAGGCAGGCGCTCGCTCGTGGACGGCAGCATCACCGTCACGACGCAGGGATCCGCCGGACAGTCCTACGGGGCCTTCAGCAACGACGGCATGCGCCTCGTGCACACGGGAACCGCGAACGACGGCGTCGGCAAGAGCCAAGGCGGCGGAACCATCGTCGTGCTCTCCCCCGGCGGCGGTGGCTCGGAGCCAGGCGAGAACGTGCTCATCGGCAACTTCGCGCTCTTCGGTGCGACGGGCGGACGCACGTTCGTGCAGGGCGAGGCGGGCGACCGCTTCGCGGTGCGCAACTCCGGCGCAACAGCGGTCGTCGAGGGCATCGGCGATTTCGGCTGCGAGTACATGACCAACGGGGCCGTCCTCAACCTCGGCAGCGCGGGCAAGGGCCTCGGCAACGGCATGAGTGGCGGGTTCGTCTACCAGTACGACGCGGACGGCTCGACGCGCGAGAACGTGAGCGCCGACTCCCTGCTCGTATTCCCCATCACCGACTCCAGCCACGGCGACTTCCACGAGGCCGCGGTCAAGCTCCTCCTGCAGTGGCACCTCGACGCGACCGGTTCGCCGCTCGCGGCTCAGATCCTCCGCGACTGGGAGTCCGAGCGCAGCAGGTTCTTCTGCGGCATGCCGCGCGCGCTCCTGCTCTACCAGGACGCCGACAAGATCCTCGCCGCGAAGGGACGCAAGGAGTTGCTCGACGAGCTCTCCACCTCCATCGCAACCCAGCGCATCCGCCTCTTCAAGGAGGCCTACCGCGGCGGTCACCCGGTGATCGGCGGCCGCACTCCCGGCGGCTCGGAGTCGGACCGTGACGACAGGTTCGCCCTGCTCGCCTCCTACGCGGTGCTCAACATCTCGCAGGACATCGCGCTCACCCGAGTGCCAGACGCCAGCGGGCCCGACGACCCCAGGGTGGTCGACGCGGTCCGGAAGCTCATCCTCACCGAGGACTTCTTCGTCATGCAGCGCGTGAACAAGTACCTGCGCGGTGAACTCGACCGGTTCGAGGACGCGGAGCTCGCGGCCCTCATCGCCGCGAAGCGCCTCGAGGACTACAAGGACGCCCTCCGCCTGCGCAACGTGCGCAGCATCGACGCGCCAGGAACGACGGGGTGGATCATGCACCAGAACGTGAAGAACCGCCGGCTCCTCCAGTCGGTGGGCACGGACGAGATCCTCGCGACCGCGGCGATGGTCGACATCGCCCGCGAGCTCGTCGTCACCGAGAAGCGCCAGCAGCCTTCGGCCGCGACGGCGGGTGGCCTCGCATGAGCGCGCCGTTCATCCCCGTCGACGCCCCCTTCACCCGGGAGCAGCAGGCATGGCTCTCCGGGTTCATGGCGGGACTCGCCGCGATCCCCACCGCCGACAAGGAGGTGCAGGCCGCGACGCTGACGCTCGAGATCCTCATCGGCACGCAGACCGGGAACAGCGAGTTCGTGGCCGAGGACCTCGCGGCGGCGGCCCGAGCAGCGGGCCTCGCGGCGACGCTCGCCCCGCTCGACTCGGTCTCGCCCGAGGCGTTGAACGGCGAACGCAACATCGTCGTCGTCACGTCCACCTACGGCGAGGGCGAGATGCCGGACAATGCCGAACTGTTCTGGGAGGAGCTGAACGCTGACGGTGCACCGCGCCTCGAGTCGGCGAAGTTCGCGGTCCTCGCGCTCGGAGACAGCAGCTACGACGACTACTGCCAGGCCGGGAAGCTCATCGACACGCGCCTCGAGCAGCTCGGGGCGACACGTGTCGTGCCGCGCGTGGACTGCGACGTCGACTACGAGGATGCAGCCGCCGAGTGGATCGCGGAGGTGGTCGAGCACTTCGCGGCCCTCCAGCCGAACACCGCCGCTCCTGCGCCAGCCGCTGCCGCGGCGCCGGCCCGAGTGCGCTCGCCGTGGAACAAGAAGACGCCGTACCCGTCGCGCCTCGCCGTCAACCGCGTTCTGTCTGGGCCACGAAGCTCGAAGGAGATCCGCCACTACGAGTTCGATCTCGGCGACAGCGGCATCACGTACGCGGCGGGCGACGCCCTCGCGGTCGTGCCGGTCAACGAGCCCGGTCTCGTCGACGAGCTGCTCGGGCACCTCGGCTTCTCCGGTGACGAAGCGCTCGAGAGCGGCTCGACGCTGCGCACGGCGTTCGAGCGAGAGCTCGACATCACGGCCCCCTCGAAGGACCTGCTCGCGGAGCTCTCCGCAAGGGAGCCGAGCGGAGCCGTCGCGGAGCTCGTGCAGCGCGGCGACAAGGCTCAGCTGGACAGCTGGCTGTGGGGCCGGGACACGCTCGACGTGCTCCGGGCTGCGCAGGGAGTGAGCTTCACCGCAGATGAGTTCGCGTCGCTGCTGCGGCCCATGCAGCACCGTGCCTACTCGATCTCGTCGAGCCCGCTCGCCAGCCCGGACCGCATCCACCTCACCGTCGCCTCGGTTCGGTACGGAAGCGAGGCCCGCCGGTACGGCGGCGTGTGCTCGACGTTCCTCGCCGACCGTGTCGGCGACCTCGACCCCGTGCACCTGTTCCTGCAGCCGAACGCGGCGTTCCGAGTGCCGGAGGATGACGACGCCCCCATGATCATGGTCGGCCCAGGCACGGGGATCGCCCCGTTCCGCGGCTTCCTGCACGAGCGCGAGGCGCGAGGCGCATCCGGACGCAACTGGCTGCTCTTCGGCGACCAGCACCGCGACAGCGACTTCATCTACGAGGAGGAACTCGCGGGGCTCAGCGAGCGCGGTGTCCTCGACCGCCTCGACCTGGCGTTCTCGCGCGACCAGGCGGAGAAGATCTACGTGCAGACGCGGATGCTCGAGCACAGCGCCGAGCTGTACGCCTGGCTCGAAGAGGGCGGGCATTTCTACGTCTGCGGTGACGCATCGCGCATGGCGAGAGACGTCGACGATGCCCTCCACACGGTGGTCGCGCAGGAGCGAGGAGTGACGGCTGAAGGCGCGGCGGAGTACGTTGCCGCGTTGAAGCGCCAGAAGCGCTACGTGAGGGACGTGTACTGAGTCATGCTTCCGGAGGACACCGCGGGCCGGGGTGAGGGCTGCGGGGCGAGCGGGAACTGCCCGTGCGCGCGGCGTCGTGGCGGTGGGCTCCAAGGTCTCGGGCGCGATGGCGCAGTCGGCGCGGCCCACTCCCGGCAGGTGAGCGCGCTCAACGCTGGGACGCTTGATCGGCTGCTGTCGTCGCCGCACACCATGCTCCGCAAGGTGACGCTGTCGCCGGAGGCGCTCGCCTACGGTCTCGTCGGGTTCGGCACTGCGACGGCGACCACCAGCAATGGCGCGTGCACGATGCACCAGATCGGCAGCTACGACCTGCCGACGGCATGCGGTCGGGCGTTGCTCGCGCCGTCCGCGTGGATCACATTGCGGGTTCGTCCGGCCTCGCTCGGCGTCGCGGTGATCACCCACGAGGAGCGCGTGCAGGGCACGCTCCCCAGTCTGTACGTCTATTCAAGCGGCGGGCACCTCGTTCACCGGGTGCTTGTCCACTCTGCCCAGGACGCCGGGCTGCTCGCGAGCCTGGGACGTTCTCGGCCGCCGAGCGAGGCGCAGCTGCGCAACCTGCAGCTGCCCAGGGAGGCCGCGACGGACTGGCGCGACGGCGATCAGCTCGCGCAGCTGGATGCGATCCTCGGTGCGGGTGGGTCCGATCGACACGCCGCGCTGGTGCGCGGGAACGCTGCTCGCTCTGGCTGGGGTATCGGTGGCGTCGGGAACAGCCGTCCCGTGGATCCCTCGCTGCTCCCCGCGGTGTTCGAGCACCTGAGCTCTGTCGGGTTGCCGGTCTGCGTGGGTGTTCCGTCGAGTGCTGTGCTGCAGCTGGGCGCGGGGCCGGTGCACCTCGTGGAACGTGTCGGCGCGCTCCTGGTCGTCTCGCTTGGCGATGGCGTCATCGAGGTCGATCTCAGGGCGGTGCGCTCGTGTCTGCTCGTGACGGCCTGCGGGCCGCGGGGTCGAACGTCGACGCTGGAGCTCTACGATGAGCGCGCCCGCTGCGTGGCCGTGGTGACGCAGCTCGGGCTGGTCTCGGCCGATGTGCATCGCGCCTGGGAGCACATGCTGGAGTCGCTGCCGGCTGCGTGAGGCAGGTGTGAGGTGCTCGAATGACCTCGCGTGGCCTTTGCACGAGGCGCGCATGAACGCGTTCACTGAACTTGTTCGAGGTAGCCTTTCGGATATGTCGACACCACGCGCAGAGGTCAAGCAGCTCACGCACTCCCGCGTGGTCGACGCCGCTGCGCACCTCTTCGTCGAGGAGGGGTTCGCTGGTACGAGCGTCCGCGGAATCGCGCGGGCGTCGGGCGTGAGCGTCGGCACGGTCATGTCCGTGGGCGACAAGAGCGCGCTGCTGGTGCGGGTCTTCGACCTCCTCGTCGAGGCGGAAGTTGCCGAGCGGACCGCCGTCGTCAGACCGGCTCGTGCCGCGGTGGCCGAGCCTCCCGAATCCGCCCTCGCCGGGGCGGAAGCCGGGGGCATGTGCCCGGACAGGCTCGTGGTTTTCACGGCACCGCTCGTCGCGCTCTTCACTCGTCATGACGAGCTTGCCCGCGCCTACGCGTCCATCCTCATCTCGGGCGGGCGTGAAGCGGGGCTCTTCTCGGATCTGGCGACCGGCCTCACCGAGAGGTTCCGCACCGTGATCACCGAGCGCGGGTGCACCGCCGAGGAAGACGCCGCCGCGCGAGCGGGGGCGCTGTACTTCGCGTTCGTCGGGCTGCTCTTCACGGCGGCCGCGGGTGGCACCTCCGACCCCGAAGCGCTCTCCGCCGACGTCCGAGGTGCCTTCGGCGCGATCTGCGCCTGCCCGGAGTAGCTACGCGGAGGTCCGCTTCGAACCTGGCTCGCGTCGCTCGTCGCTCGGGCAGAGGATGCTGCTCGGCTGATTGGCGCCGATGCCTCGCCTTATCTCGTGCTCGGAGTACGGGTGCCCGCAGTCCCGGCAGGACGCGGGTGCTCGGACGGGATCCGTTCGCGCGACTCCCCCGGTGCCCACCTGTGCCGGCCCCATGAACGGGAACAGCAGCTGGTTGAGCCGATTCCACCATCCGGGCTGACCCTTGTAGGGGTTCGGGAGTCTGTCGCTGGCCATGATCGTTAGTGTACTAACTATTCGTGGTCTGTGTGCGCGACTAGTCTGGTCCCGTGGATCTCCTCGCGCTCGACAAGCAGCTCTGCTTCGCCCTCGCCGCGGCCAGCCGAAGCGTCATCTCGCTCTACCGACCCATCCTCGAGCCGCTCGGCCTCACGCATCCGCAGTACCTGGTGATGCTCGGGCTCTGGGAGAACGACGGACAGACACTCGGTCAGCTCGCGAGGGCCCTGCATCTTGAACCCGCCACGCTCAGCCCGCTCGTGAAACGACTCGAGACCTCTGGCCTGGTCACCCGCAGCCGGCGACCAGACGACGAGAGAGCCGTCGAGATTCGACTCACTCCCCCGGGCCTTGAGCTGCGGGCCAAGGCCGAGGAGGTGCCGGTCAAGGTCGTCGCGGAGCTCGGATGGACCCTCCCGGAACTCGAGGCGCTCAAAGACACGCTCACCCGGCTCCTCGACGACTCGACCACAGCCAGGGCCGAGGGGGCGCGCGGGCCCCGCAGCTAGCTCGACACCTCAGAAACGGCCGAGGAGCACCGGCCGGGGACACGCATCGACGCGATGGTTGACCTTGCACCTAGGTCAATGTCTACAGTCGAATGCCATGACCATTTCACTGATTGACAGCGCCTCTGCGATGGCGCGGGTTCTGGATGAGACCCCTCATAAGCGTGCGGACCTCGTGCGCGAGATGTGGGCGCCGATGGCGGGCATGTACCACTTCATTCCCGACCAACTGGATATGGCGTCGATTCACCGTCAGAACTTCGGCTTCGACTGGGAGAAGTCCTCGGACCAGCTGCGTGAGGGGTTGCAGATGCTGGTGGACGCTGCTGCGTGGACCCGTGTGGCCGAGGCCCTGGAGGCGGGAGCAGCCGCGCTGACGGCCGCGGACCCGAGCGTGTTCGTGCCGGATCTCACGGTGCTGCTCCTGCTCGGCGATCCCACCAGCGAGCATTTCCTCAACGAGGTTCAGGGCTTGTCAGGGTTCGGCGGGATCAGCGGCTTCATAGCTATCACCGTGTGGCCCACTCAGCGTGTCCTCGACCGACTCGAAGCCATCGCCGTCCATGAGCTCCATCACAATATCCGCTACTCGCCAGGCGGCATTGCCTGGAACCCTGCCACGGTGACGGTAGGAGAGCACGTCATCTCCGAAGGACTCGCGGACACCTTCGCGACGGAACTCTACGGCGGCGCTGGACACACCCATTTCGTCACCGACGCGACTCGCTCTGATGACCAAGTGCTCGCAAAGGTCGCGACCGGGCTTGAAATCACCGGAATGCAGGAGTTTGCCGGTTGGGTTCTCGGTGATGCCACGGCGAGACTGATGGGGGGTTCCCCGGTGGGTCTGCCCACTGGAGCGGGCTACGCCGCTGGAGCACGAATCGTTGCAGCGTACGTCGAGGCCACAGGCACGACGGCGGCGCAGAACGTGCGGACCCCTGCGGCGGAGATCTTGCTGCGGGCTCTGCCTCGCCTCGGTCTTGCAGGTTCCGAGCGGAGCTGACGGTCGAGAGACTCTGAGGAGTGCGTATGGAATGGACGGTCAAGGAGCTCGCCGAGAGAGCGGGCATAAGCGGCGCTGCATTGCGCCACTACCATCGCATCGGGTTGCTCCATCCGGACCGCGTCGGGTCGAACGGCTACCGCTACTACGGGCCCACTTCGGTCGCTCGACTGCAACGTCTCCTTCTGCTTCGCGAGACGGGGATGGCCTTGACTGAGATCGCTGCAGTGCTGGATGCGCCCGAGACACCGCTCGCAGAGCGAGAAGCGCTGCAGACTCACCTGGAGCAGCTGAATGCGGACAAGGCGACGCTTGAGCGGCGCATTGCCGCGGTTCAGCACACGTTGGCGATGCGCCAGGAAGGCCGTGAGCCTCGCATGGACGTCATGCTTCAGGGCTTCAACGACGCCTACGAAGCCGAGGTCGTCGAGCGCTGGGGGCGCGACGCGTTAGACGCCTCTCATCAGTGGTGGCACGGCAAGTCCGTTCGCGAACAACGCGCGTGGAAGGCTGACACGGAGGCTCTTCTGGCGCGCTGGCGAGAACTGCAGGAAGCAGGTCACGAGCCCGATTCCGCAGCGGCCCGGACGCAGGCGACCGCTCACCTGGACTGGTTCGCCCAGATCCCTGGAACACCAACGCATGCCGGCGACGCGGAGAGGTCTACCGCAATGGTGCTCGGCATCGCGGACCAGTACGAGTCGAATCCGGATTTTTACGTGAGTTTCGGAAGCGAGGAAGCCGCACGATTCGCCGCCGAAGTGCTTCGTACTCACATGCGTCGCCTCCCGTGACGCCCTTGGCTCGGACGGTCAGTGGATGCATGCGAGCACTCGTGGCGTTGTCGTACCGACCTCCGCCGCCACGTCGGCGCGGATGAAGAACGGAACGGCGTGATGCGGGTCAGCGCCGCTAGCAGTACAGCTAGCCCATGGTCGCGCGCCAGTACTGGGGTGCGACGAGGCCGGCCTGCCCGTCTCCCAGCTGCACAGCGGCGTGCACCGGCCAGTTCGGGTTGGCGAGCGCGGCTCGGCCGATCGTGATCCCATCGGCATCGCCACCCACCAGGATCGCCTCGGCGTGGCGCGCTTCGGTGATCTGGCCGACCGCCGTCACAAATGCGGTCTCCGCGGGAAGCGCCTCGCGGACCGCCCGGGCGAGCGACACCTGGTAGCCGGGGCCGACCGGGCCGGCGAAGGCGCCGATGCCACCGCTCGAGAGGTCGAACACGGTGACGCCCAGCTCGTGCACGAGCTTCGCGAGCATGACGGTCTCGGCGATCGTCCAGCCGCCCTCCACCCAGTCCTCGCCGGAGAAGCGAATCGCGAGGGGCTTCTCGGCTGGCCAGTTGCGCCGCACCTCGGCGACGACCTCGAGGACGAAGCGAGTGCGGTTCTCGAACGAGCCGCCGTACTCATCGGTCCGCTCGTTCGAGAGCGGCGAGAGGAACTCGTGCAGCAGGTAGCCGTGAGCCGCGTGGACCTGCAGTGCGTCGAAGCCCGCGTCGTCGGCGCGGCGGGCCGCCCTGCCCCAGTCGGTCACGAGGTCCGAGATCTGCGTGACGGTGAGTTCGGCAGGCACCGCGAGCCCGAAGACATCGGTGCTCGACGGGGCCTGCGCACTCCAACCGCCCTCGTCCGCGGGAACGGTGCCTCGTGCCGTCTCCGGCAGAGCCGGGTAGGCGGATGCCTTGCCGCCTGCGTGACCGAGCTGGATACCGGCAGCAGCGCCCTGCTCATGAAGGAAGTCGACGATGGGTCGCCACGCCTCAGCGTGCTCGTCGCTCCAGATTCCCGTGTCTTCCGGCGAGATGCGGCCCTCGGGGACGATCGCTGTCGCCTCCGTCCAGACGAGCCCGAACCCGCCGCTCGCCCGCGCACCCAGGTGCACGAGCTGCCAGGACGTGGGAAGACCGTCTCGGCGCGTCACCGAGTACTGGCACATCGGTGCGAGGAACGTGGCGTTGCGCAACGGCAGGCCGCCACCCTCCGTGCTCGGCAGGGTGACGGGTGACAGGAGACGGCTCATGCTGACCTTTCGACGTTGGGGCACACGCGTTCCAACAGCGATCCGGCCGCTGTTGTTCCCGCTGCGGATCAGTGGAGGTACGCCTTCAACCACCGACTCATCGCCGCGAACGCCTCGGCCCGCACAGGCGGGGCGGAGAGCAGCACGTCGTGCAGCGCGCCGTCGAGGCGACGTACCGTGACCGTGTCACCGAGATTGAGTGAGCGCCGAGCGATGTCGTCGACGCGCAGCACGGAATCGGAGGTGCGCATCGACTCATGCCAGATCGGCGACAGCGTGCTCCGGGACGACAGGAGCGTGAGGACGGGGGCCCGGATGTCGAGCCCAACGGCGACTGCCGCGTGACCGGCGAGGATAGCGTGGAGCCAGCCAGCTCGCACCGTGAAGCTCGGCGTCGGCCGCCAGCGCTCGTCGAACTCCCACTCGCCGCCCAGCTCCTTCTTCACAGCCCTCGTGTAGAAGCCGAAGTCGATGTTGTTGAACGTGTCCGTGGGGCGCAGCTGGGCCGCGAGCGTCATGAGCGGAGTCAGCGCCGTGCGCACTGCGGCCCTGGTCTGCAGCTCGAGCCACGGGCTGTTCAGGATGAGCGCATCCGCGCGACCGGGGTTCCGGTCCGCCCAGAGACTCAGCGTGAGGCCACCCGTGGAGTGGCCGACCAGGATGAGCGGATGCCTGCCCCGGCGGTGCCCACCTGGCCCATGCCCCATGACCTCGAGGGCGCGTTCTAGCTCCTCGTCGTAGGTCGCGAGGTCTGTGACGAATCCGGGGGTCTGGTAGTCGCGGAGGCTGCGCCCGTACTTGCGCAGGTCGAGCGCGAAGAAGCGCGCGCCTTCGCTCGCCCAGTGGTGCGCGTGGTGCTTCTGGAAGAAGTAGTCGGACCAGCCGTGCACGTACAGGACGTCAGCACCACGTGCCGGGCCCCGCGCGAAGCGGTCCGCCCTCGGCCCGCGTACGAGCGTTGCGACGACCGGGCCCTCGTGGTCGGGCTTGAGCGTCAGATCGAGTGCCGAGAAGCCGGAACCGAGGATATCCGGTCGCCACTCCGTCGCCGCGACAAGCGCATCTCTGACGTCCAGCTCGGTGGACCCCTGCACCGGACTCACGACTCGCTCCGCGTCTTGACGATCGACATGGTGAAACGATACCCAACCTGGGGCCGCGGCGGGCTCTCACCGACGACAAGAGGCCGGTCAGGACCGTGCGGGTCCTGACCGGCCTCTCGGCGGGAACGTGCGGCTAGCGGGTGTGCTTGCCCTCGTACGCGGGGACGACACGGTCGTCATCGACGCCAACGCGGTGCACGCGGAGGTCGTTGGTGGTGCCAGCGCGGCCCGGCGGCATGCCGGCGACGACCACGACGACGTCGCCCGCCTGGGCGAGGCCGTTCTCCATGAGGTACTTGTCGACCTGCCCGATCATCTCGTCGGTGTGCGTGACGCGCTCCACGATGGCGGCCTTGACGCCCCAGTAGAGGTTCATGCGACGCGCGATGTGCGGCGACGGGGTGAACCCGAGCACGGGGATCTCGGTGCGCAGGCGCGCCATGCGCCGCACCGAGTCACCGGACTCCGTGAACACGCAGTAGTACTTCGCCTTGAGGAACTCGCCCACTTCCGACGCGGCGAGGGTGATCGCTCCGCCCTGCGTGAAGGGCTTCGTGCCCAGCGGCGGGATGCGGTCCAGGCCGTGCGTCTCGGTCGACTCGATGATGCGCGCCATGGTGCGCACCGCCTCGATCGGGAATGCGCCGACGCTGGTCTCGCCGGACAGCATGAGCGCGTCGGCGCCGTCGAGGACGGCGTTGGCGCAGTCGGATGCCTCTGCGCGGGTGGGGCGCGGGTTCTCGATCATCGTCTCGAGCATCTGCGTCGCGACGATCACGGGCTTCGCCCAGCGACGGGCCTGCTGGATCGCGTTCTTCTGCACGATCGGGACCTGCTCGAGCGGAAGCTCCACGCCGAGGTCGCCGCGGGCGACCATGATGCCGTCGAACGCGTCGACGATCTCGTTGAGGTTCTCGACGGCCTGCGGCTTCTCGATCTTCGCGATCACGGGAAGGCGGATGCCCTCCTCGTCCATGATCGCGTGGACGCGGTTGATGTCTTCCGCCGAGCGCACGAACGACAGGGCGATGATGTCGGCGCCGATGCGCAGACCCCAGCGCAGGTCGTCCTCGTCCTTCTCGGAGAGGGCTGGCACGTTCACGGCGACGCCGGGCAGGTTGATGCCCTTGTTGTTCGAGACCTTTCCTGGCACCTCGACGCGGGTCGTGACGGTCACGCCGTCGGTCTCCACGACGCGCACGAGCACCTTGCCGTCATCGATGAGCAGCGGGTCGCCCGGCTTCACGTCGGTGGGCAGGCCCTTGTAGGTCGTGCCGACGAGGTCCTTCGTGCCGGGTACGTCCTGGGAGGTGATCTTGAAGATGTCCCCGACCGCGAGGTGGTGGGGGCCGTCCTCGAACTTCTCGAGACGGATCTTCGGTCCCTGCAGGTCGACCAGGATCGCGACGGGAACGCCGAGCTCCTCGGCCGCATCCCGAACGAGGGTGTAGTTCTCGGTGTGCACGGCGTGGTCGCCGTGGCTGAGGTTGAAGCGCGTGACGTTGACGCCGGCGCCGATGAGGGCGCGGATCCCTTCAGGGGTGTTGACGGCTGGACCGAGGGTGGCGACGATCTTCGCTCTACGGCTCATGCATTAACTCCGGTTCGTCGAAACTGTGGTGCGCCGAGAGGCGCGTGGTGGCGGATTCAGAGGGAGATCGCGCGCTCGGTGGCGAGGATCGGCTCCGGAAGCTCCGTCGACTGTTCAAGATACCGGTCGACGGAGGCGGCTGCCGCACGTCCCTCGGCGATCGCCCAGACGATGAGCGACTGGCCGCGGCCCGCGTCGCCCGCGACGAACACTCCAGGAAGCTCCGTCTCGTACTCGGCAGTGCGGTCGAGGGCTCCCCGTGAGGTGAACGGGAGCTGCAGCTGAGGTTCGATCGTGTGCCGCTCCGGGCCCGTGAAGCCCATGGCCAGCAGCACCAGGTCGGCGGGAAGCTCGCGCTCCGTGCCCGCCTTCGGGCCGCGGGAGCCGTCGGCGCGGAACTCTGTCTCAGCGAGGCGGATCGCGCGGACTCGACCGGACTCGTCGCCGATGAATTCGACCGTGGACGCCTGGAAGGCGCGCTCGCCGCCCTCCTCGTGCGAGGTCG
This sequence comes from Pseudoclavibacter sp. RFBG4, assembly GCF_002931515.1. Classification (NCBI taxonomy): domain Bacteria; kingdom Bacillati; phylum Actinomycetota; class Actinomycetes; order Micrococcales; family Microbacteriaceae; genus Pseudoclavibacter; species Pseudoclavibacter sp. RFBG4. The sequence goes on from NZ_PSYC01000024.1 coordinate 298,199, forward strand.
AGACCTCGAAGAGGGTCGGGGTCGTCGGCCACGGCTGATGCGCGGGACGCTCGGTCGGCGGCTCCTTGCCGATGGCGAGATTCGTGACCGAGGCCGCGCCCTGGCGGTGCGAGGTGCCGATGCAGTCTGCACCGGTGTCTCCACCGCCGATGACGATGACGTGCTTGTCCTCGGCGTGGATCTGCGAGGCGAGGTCGTCGCCCGCGACCACGCGGTTCGACTGCGTCAGGAAGTCCATCGCGTAGTGGACACCCTTGAGCTCACGGCCCGGCACGGGGAGATCGCGCGGGACCAGCGCTCCGGTGGCGACCACGACGGCGTCGTAGCGCTGGCGGAGGTTGTCCCACGTGATGTCGCGACCGATCTCGATGCCGGTGCGGAAGCGAGTGCCCTCGGCGCGCATCTGCGAGAGACGAGCGTCGAGCACGGACTTCTCCATCTTGAAGTCCGGGATGCCGTAGCGCAGCAGCCCGCCGATGCGGTCGTCACGCTCGAACACCGCGACCGTATGGCCGGCACGGGTCAGCTGCTGGGCGGCCGCGAGGCCCGCTGGCCCCGATCCGACGACGGCGACCGTCTTGCCCGTCAGGCGCTCTGGCGGGTGCGGACGGACGTTGCCCTCCGCGAAGGCCGTGTCCGCGATGGACTGCTCGACGCGCTTGATCGTGACGGCCGGCTGGTTGATGCCGAGCACGCACGACGACTCGCACGGGGCCGGGCACAGGCGTCCAGTGAACTCCGGGAAGTTGTTCGTGGCGTGCAGGCGCTCGCTTGCGCCCGCCATGTCGCCGCGGAACGTCAGGTCGTTCCACTCGGGGATGATGTTGCCGAGCGGGCAGCCCTGGTGGCAGAACGGAACACCGCAGTCCATGCAGCGCCCAGCCTGCCGTCGCAGCTGGGTGGGCTCCTGCGGGTCGTAGACCTCGCTGAAGTCCATGATGCGCACGGGAACGGGCCGACGCTTGGGGAGCTCGCGTTCGCGATTGGTGAGGAATCCTCTCGGGTCAGCCACGGGTCGCCTCCAGAATCTCGTGCCAGGTCGTGCTGTCGTCGGGGTCGCCACCGCGTTCGATGGCGGCGTTGCGGATCTCGGTGACCTTCGCGTAGTCACGCGGGAGCACCTTCGTGAACTCCTTCGACACCGCGTCGAAGTCGTCGAGCATCTCGCGAGCGAGCTGCGAGTCGGTCTCCGTGTAGTGGCGTTCGAGGATGTCGCGCAGGATGTCGGCATCGGCGCTGGTCAGCGTCGTCAGACCGAGTTCACCCGTCGAGACCATGTCGGGGTTGACGAGCTTCGGGTCGAGCTTGTGCACGTAGGCGATGCCGCCGGACATGCCCGCGCCGAAGTTCTTGCCCGTCTCCCCCAGGATCACGGCGAGTCCGCCGGTCATGTACTCGAGCGCGTGGTCGCCAACGGCCTCCGCCACTGCAGTGGCGCCGGAGTTGCGGACGAGGAAGCGCTCGCCGACGACGCCGCTCAGGAACATGGTTCCGCTCGTCGCGCCGTAGCCGATGACGTTGCCCGCGATGACGTTCTCGTGCGACTTGAACGGCGCGCGCTCGTCGGGCCTGAGGATGATCTCGCCACCGCTGAGTCCCTTGCCGACGTAGTCGTTCGAGTCTCCGACGAGCCGGATGCGGATGCCGTTCGGCAGGAACGCGCCGAGCGACTGCCCTGCGGTCCCCCGCAGTTCGATGTCGATCGTGCCTGCTGGCAGGCCGTGCTCACCATGCTTGAGGGTCACGTGGTGCCCGAGCATCGTGCCGACGGCGCGATCGGTGTTGATGACGTCCATCGACACCTTGACCGACTCGCCGCGCTCGAGCGCCTGCTCGGCGAGCGTGAGCAGCTTCTGGTCGAAGTGCTGGTCGAGCTCGTGCTCCTGGGTGACGAGGCTCCGAGTCGGCGCATCGCCGAACTCGTGGCCGGTGAGCACGCGGGAGAGGTCGAGCCCCTCGGTCTTCCAGTGATGCATCGCCTCGTCGACTTCGAGGAGCTCGCGCTTCCCGATGATCTCGTCCAGCGAGCGCACGCCGAGCTCCGCGAGGTACTCGCGGACCTCCTGCGCGACGAACTCGAAGAAGTTCACGACGTGGTCGGCCTGGCCCGTGTAGCGGGCGCGCAGCTCAGGGTTCTGCGTGGCGACGCCGACGGGGCACGTGTCGAGGTGGCAGACGCGCATCATGATGCAGCCGGAGACGACGAGCGCCGCGGTCGCGAAGCCGAACTCCTCGGCACCGAGCAGGGCGCCGACGATGACGTCGCGGCCCGTCTTGAGCTGACCATCCACCTGCACGACCACGCGGTCGCGCAGGCCGTTGAGCATGAGCGTCTGCTGCGTCTCGGCAAGACCGAGCTCCCACGGAGTTCCCGCGTGCTTCAGGGAGTTGAGCGGCGAGGCGCCCGTGCCGCCGTCGTGGCCCGAGACCAGGACGACGTCGGCAAGCGCCTTCGTCACACCGGCGGCAACCGCGCCGATGCCGTTCTCGCTCACGAGCTTCACGTGGATGCGCGCCGACGGGTTCGCGCGCTTGAGGTCGAAGATCAGCTGCTTGAGATCCTCGATGGAGTAGATGTCGTGGTGAGGGGGCGGGGAGATCAGTCCGACGCCGGGTGTCGCGTGGCGCGTCCGAGCCACCCAGGGGTAGACCTTCGTCGGAGGCAGCTGCCCGCCCTCGCCCGGCTTCGCGCCCTGCGCCAGCTTGATCTGGATGTCATCCGCGTGGGTCAGGTACATGCTCGTGACGCCGAACCGGCCCGAGGCGACCTGCTTGATGGCGCTGCGTCGCTCGGGGTCGAGGAGGCGCTCGACGTCCTCGCCACCCTCACCCGTGTTCGACTTGCCGCCGATGCGGTTCATCGCGATGGCGAGCGTCTCGTGCGCTTCCTTCGAGATGGAGCCGTAGCTCATGGCACCGGTCTGGAAGCGCTTGAGAATCTCGGAAGCCGGCTCGACCTCGTCGATCGGGATCGGAGTCCGGTCGCCCACCTTGAGCTTGAAGAGCCCACGCAGCGTCATCGTCTCCGCGGCCTGGTCGTCGACGAGCTTCGTGTACTCCTTGAAGATGTCGTAGCGGCCCTCGCGCGTCGAGTGCTGCAGACGGAAGATCGTGTTCGGGTTGAAGAGGTGCGGTGGCCCCTCACGGCGCCACTGGTACTCGCCGCCGATGTCGAGGGGGCGGTGCGACGCGGGAGCAGCCTGGGCCGGGTACGCGTGGCGGTGGCGGAGCTGGTTCTCGCGGGCGATGCCCTCCAGCCCCATTCCGGAGATCTTGCTCGCCGTGCCCGTGAAGTACTCGCTGACGAGCTCGTTCGAGAGACCGACGGCCTCGAAGCACTGCGCGCCCGCGTAGGAGGAGACCGCGGAGATACCCATCTTCGACATGATCTTCAAGACGCCCTTGCCGAGCGCCTTGATGAGGTTGGCGACCGCCTTCTCCTCGGAGACCCCGGTGAGCTTGCCCTGACGGACCATGTCCTCGCAGGACTCCATCGCCAGGTACGGGTTGACGGCGGAAGCGCCGTAGCCGAGCAGCACTGCGACGTGGTGCACCTCGCGGACATCACCCGCCTCGATGACCAGGCCGACGCGCATCCTGCGCTCCGTGCGGATCAGGTGGTGGTGCACGGCACTCGTCATGAGCAGGGAGGGGATGGGCGCGTAGTCGCGGTTCGAGTCGCGGTCGGAGAGCACGATGAAGCCAGCGCCGGCGTCGATCGCGCGGTCGGCCTCTTCGCACAGCTCCTCGAGGCGCTTGCGCAGCCCCTCGACGCCGTCATCGACCCGGTAGCAGCCGCGGAGCGTCTCCGCCGCGTCGATACCGGGGCGCTGCTCGATGTGCTGGATCTTCGCGAGCTGGTCGTTGTCGATAACCGGGAAGTCCAGCACGACCTGACGCGCGTGCTCAGGGCCGGCGCTGAGCAGGTTCTCCTGCGGCCCGATGCTCGTCGTGAGGCTCGTCACGACCTCCTCGCGGATCGAGTCGAGCGGCGGGTTCGTCACCTGCGCGAAGTTCTGCGTGAAGTAGTCGAAGACGAGCCGCGGTCGGTCCGTGAGGATCGCGATCGGCGTGTCCGTCCCCATGGCTCCGATCGGCTCGGCACCGTTCTTCGCCATCGGAGCGAGCAGGATGCGCAGCTCCTCCTCGGTGTAGCCGAAGGTGCGCTGGCGGCGCTCGACAGAGGCCGGCGTGTGCGTGACGTGCTCGCGCTCCGGCAGCTCAGCGAGGTTGATGCGACCCTCGTCGAGCCAGTCCCCCCACGGCTGCAGCTCAGCGAGGTCGTGCTTGACCTCATCGTCCTCGATGAGGCGGCCGACCTCGGTGTCCACGAGGAGCACCTGTCCTGGGCGCAGACGCCCCTTGCGGATGACGGTCGCGGGGTCGAGGCTGGCGACCCCGACCTCGGAGCCCAGCACGATGAGGCCGTCGGCCGTCTGCACGAAGCGGCCGGGGCGAAGCCCGTTCCGGTCGAGCGTCGCGCACACGTAGCGGCCGTCGGTGAAGGCCATCGCCGCAGGCCCGTCCCACGGCTCCATGATGAGCGAGTGGTACTCGTAGAAGTCACGCACCTCGGCACTCAGATCCTCTGCGGTCTCCCACGCTGCCGGCACCATCATGTGCACGGCGTGCGCGAGGGAGCGACCCGAGAGGGTCAGCAGTTCCAGCACCTCGTCGAAGGAGGCCGAGTCGCTGGCACCCTCGGTCACGATCGGGAACAGGTCCGCGACGTCGCCGAGGATCTCGGAGCGCAGCTGCGACTGCCGCGCGCGCATCCAGTTGCGGTTGCCGCGAACCGTGTTGATCTCGCCGTTGTGCGCCATCATGCGCATCGGCTGCGCGAGCTGCCACGACGGAAACGTGTTCGTCGAGTAGCGAGAGTGCACGATCGCGAGCTTGGAGGCGAAGCGCTCATCGCTCAGGTCCGGGTAGAACGGCTCCAGCTGCAGCGTCGTGACCATGCCCTTGTAGGTGATCGAGCGGCACGAGAGCGACATGAAGTACACGCCGAGCGAATGCTCGGCGCGCTTGCGCATGCGGTAGCACTGCCGGTCGAGGGACGCGCCCTTGCGCGGGTTCCCTCGGAAGTTCTGGCGCTCGCTGCGCACGAAGAGCTGCTCGATGACGGGCATCGCGGCTCGCGCCAGCTTGCCGAGCTCGTCGGGCTGCACGGGAACCTCGCGCCAGCCGATGACGCGGAGGTCCTCTTCTGCCGCGAGCTTGGCGATGCCAGCCTTGACCCTGGCCCGCTCGTCCGCGTCCACGGGGAGGTAGGCGTTGCCGACCGCGTACCGGCCATCTGCAGGCAGATCGAAGCCGCTGACCGCGCGGAAGAAGTCGTCCGGGATCGCCGTCAGGATGCCAGCGCCGTCTCCGGTGCCCGCATCCGAGCCGACAGCCCCGCGGTGCTCCATGTGGCGGAGCGCGTCGAGCGCGTGGTCGATGATGTCGTGACCCGGCGTGCCACGCAGGGTGGCGACCATCGCGAGCCCACAGGCATCGCGTTCGTTGGCAGGGTCGTACAGACCGGCTGCTGCTGGGTAGCCATTCGTTGGAAAGGCGGCGGAGGTCATAACTCGTCCCCTCGTCGGTGGTGCCATGGGTCGCTTGGCGGACTCGACAGAAGACTGATGTTGACGGAGCCCGTTCGGGGCGGGTGCCTACAGGCGTCCGTCGGTCCATTCAGCAGATTACGACCGCTGTGTTACTTCTGTGTTTCGAGGTGCACGAGCAAGGCCCGAGAGGGGTGGGCTGATGTACCTCAGCTCTTCGATCTGGTGGAGACTTCTTCGCTCTCATCAGGGGTATTTTCCACATCGCCCGAGTTAGGCTTGGCTTCGGAAGTTTCCTCGTCGTGAACCGAAGATTGCGCGGAGGTTTCCTCCTCTGCGTCGAGCTCGCTTCCGTCTCCATCGAGTTCGTCGTCGCCATCGGGCTCGTCGTCGCCGTCGAGGTCGTCGGCCTCAACACCCTCAGCACCCTCAGCAGTCTCGGCGGCCCTGGCTGCCTCGGACTCCGGATCGCGCCCGGGAAGGTAGATGCTCGTGCTCAGCTGCGAGACCGGGAGACGTGAGACGTAGATGAAGAGCGCGACGCCGACGATGACGAGGCACAGGGCACCGAAGACGTTCGAACGCATCCCGAGGATCACCTCGGAGTAGTCGACGCGAATGGACTCGATCCAGATGCGCCCGGTTCCGTACCAGATGAGGTAGGCGGCGAGCGTCTTGCCCGTGCGCCACCGGAACATGCGCTCGAGGAGCACGATGAGGGCGATGCCCGCGAGGTTCCAGAGCATCTCGTACAGGAACGTCGGATGGAAGAGCGTGCCCTCCGGCAAGCCGACGGGGAAGGCTGGATTGCTCGCCTCGATCTGCAGACCCCAGGGCAGGTCGGTGGGCCAGCCGTAGAGCTCGTGGTTGAAGTAGTTGCCGAGGCGCCCGACGGCCTGTGCCAGGAGGAGACCGGGGATGAGCGCGTCCGAGAACGCGAGCATGCGGATGCCCGTCATCCGGCTCGCGATGAGGATGCCGATCGCTCCGCCGATGAGGGAGCCGATGATGGCGTTGCCACCCTCCCAGATGAAGAAGATGCGCCAGAAGTTGGCGCCCTCGAAGAAGTAGTCGGCGGGATGCGTGAAGACGTGGTACAGACGCGCACCGAGCAGCCCGAGCAGCACGGCCCAGATGGCGAAGTCGACCGTGATCCACTTCTCACCGCCACGCGCGGTGAGCCGTCGGTCCGTCCACAGCACGGCGAGGATCATGCCCGCCACGATGAAGAGCGCGTAGAGGTGCACCGTGAGCGGCCCGACCTCGAAGCTCGCCCACTCGAGGGGCGGGCTGGGGATTCCGGTCAGTGGCGTCATGCCTGTTCCTTCGAAGATGGAGCGTCGAGTGCGGTTCCGGTCGCGAGCTGGGCGGCGACCTCGGCGACCGCGGGCACGCCGCCGGAGGCGAGGGCCTTGACCAGCGCGGATCCGACGATGGCGCCCTCTGCATACTCGAGCACCTCGCGGACCTGTTCTGCGGTCGAGATGCCGAGGCCGACGCAGGCTCGTGTGCAGCCGTGCGCGTGGAGTCGGTCCGCGAGCGAGCGAGCGGCCTGGTCGACGTCAGCCCGGGCTCCCGTGATGCCCATGGTCGAGACCGTGTACACGAAGCCGCTGCTGGAGTCGATGACCAGGTCGAGGCGCGCGTCGCTCGAGCTGGGGGCCGCGAGGAAGACGCGGTCGAGCTCGTGCGCGTGCGAGGCGGCGATCCACTCGCCACCCTCGTCGGGGACGAGGTCTGGGGTGATGAGTCCGTTGCCACCCGCTGCCGCGAGGTCGCGGGCGAACGCGTCGACGCCGTACTGCATGACGAGGTTCCAGTAGGTCATGACCACGATCGGCGCGTCCACCTCGGCGCGGATCTGGCGGATGGCCTCGAAGACGTGCTCCGTGCGGAAGCCACCCTCGAGCGCCTGAACAGCTGCAGCCTGGATGACGGGGCCGTCCATGACCGGGTCCGAGTACGGCATGCCGAGCTCGATGACGTCGACGCCCGCCTTGACGACCGCGATGGCTGCGGCCACGGACGTGTCGAAGTCAGGGAATCCGACGGGCAGGTAGGCGACGAGCGCGCCCCTGCGGTCCCGATTCGCCGTGTCGATGACCTGCTCGAGGGCGGAGGTCGCGGACGGGATCGGGGAAGCCGCGGTGGTCGATGCTGAGGTCACTTGACTTCTCCCTCGGTGCGGTCCGGGTTGCCGAGGCCGAAGTACTCGGCCGCGGTCTCCATGTCCTTGTCGCCGCGCCCCGAGAGCGAGACGAGAATCGTCGCGTCCGGACCGAGCTCCTTGCCGAGCTCGAGCGCGCCGGCGAGGCCGTGGCTGGACTCGATGGCCGGGATGATGCCCTCGGTGCGTGAGAGCAGCCGGAAGGCCTCCATCGCCGCCGCATCCGTCACCGGGAGGTACGTTGCGCGGCCGATGGCGGCGAGGTGGGCGTGCTCTGGTCCGACGCCCGGGTAGTCGAGGCCCGCCGAGATCGAGTGCGACTCGATGGTCTGTCCGTCGACGTCCTGCAGGAGCAGGGTGCGAGCGCCGTGGAGCACGCCAGGGCGACCGGCGCCGATCGTCGCGGCATGCCGTGGCGTGTCGACCCCGTCGCCAGCGGCTTCATAGCCGTAGAGCGCTACCGAGGGGTCGTCGAGGAACGCGCTGAAGATGCCGATCGCGTTGGACCCGCCGCCGACGCACGCGACGACGGCGTCGGGCAGGGCACCGGTCAGATCGAGTACCTGCTGGCGCGCCTCCTCGCCGATGATGGCCTGGAGGTCGCGCACCAGCGCGGGGAACGGGTGCGGGCCCGCGGCCGTGCCGAACACGTAGTTCGTCGTGTCGACGGATGCGACCCAGTCGCGCATGGCGTCGTTGATCGCGTCCTTGAGCGTCGCCGAGCCGGACTCGACGGCCACCACCTCTGCGCCCAGGAGTCGCATCCGCGCGACGTTGAGTGCCTGACGCGCCGTGTCGACAGCACCCATGTAGATCGTGCAGTCGAGCCCGAAGAGCGCCGCCGCGGTCGCAGTCGCGACGCCGTGCTGGCCTGCGCCGGTCTCGGCGATGACTCGCGTCTTTCCGATGCGCTTCGTCAGCAGGGCCTGACCGAGCACGTTGTTGATCTTGTGCGAACCCGTGTGGTTGAGGTCTTCGCGCTTGAGGATGATGCGGGCGCCGCCAGCGTGCGCTGCGAACCGCGGCGCCTCGGTGATGATCGAGGGGCGACCGGAGTAGTCGCGGTGCAGTCGGGAGAGCTCAGCCCAGAATTCATCGTCGGCTTTCGCCGCCTCCCAGGCGCTCGACAGCTCGTCGAGAGCCGCCATGAGGCTCTCCGGGACGAAACGGCCGCCGAACTCCCCGTAGTAGGGGCCAGAGGCGTTCCGCAGCGATGTGGTGTCTGGGGGCAAGATGCTCATGCGAGGTGGAAGGTCTCCAAAGTAGATTCCGGGTTGCCGCCCGTCACGAGCGCCTCCCCGATGAGAACGGCGTCTGCGCCGGCGTCGCGGTAGCGACGCACGTGAGCTGGCTCGAGGACCGCCGATTCGGCGACCTTGACGACATCGTTCGGGTAGAGGGGAGCAAGCTCCCCGAAGAGCTCGGGGTGGAGCTCGAAGGTCGCGAGGTTGCGAGCGTTGACGCCGAGGATCCTTGCGCCGGCGTCGAGACCGCGCAGCAGCTCGTCCTTTGAATGCGCCTCGACGAGCGCGGTCATGCCGAGCTGCTCCGTGAACTCGGCGAGGCGGACGAGCGTCGACTGCTCGAGCCCCGCGACGATGAGCAGGGCCAGGTCGGCCCCGCACGCGCGGGCCTCCAGCAGCTGGTACTCCTCTGCGATGAACTCCTTGCGGAGCACGGGCACGGCGACCGTGTCGCGCACCGCGCGGAGGTCGTCGAGCGAGCCGAGGAACTTGCGCTGCTCGGTGAGTACGGAGATCGCGGCTGCTCCCCCACGCTCGTAGGCTGCCGCCAGCACAGCGGGGTCGGGGATGTCGGCGAGGCGACCCCGAGAGGGGCTCGCTCGCTTGACCTCCGCGATGATGTTGACGCGCTCCGAGCGGGCGAGCGCCCCGTACGCATCGAGCGCAGGGGCGACGTCGGAGATTCGAGCCTCGAGAACGCTCGAGGGAGTGCGCTCCCGCCGTTCAGCCGCGTCCTCGAGAGCGCCGTGGTACAGCGACTCGAGCAAGCTAGTGCGCCTTCGGCCCGAAGCCGAGACGAGCGAGCAGCGGCCAGGCGATGGCCCCGATCACGATCGCGACGACGCCGACCCAGGTGACGATGTTCTGGTCGAACCAGATGCCGAGCGTGCCGACGGTGAAGCCGACGAGCATGATGAGGACTCCGGTCCACGCGGCAACCGAGTGGCCGTGGCTCTCGTGAGGCTCCTGCAGCGGCGCCTCCTGGACCTCTTCGGCCTCTTCGATGCTCGTGGGTTCGTGGGACGTCTTCGCGGCCAGTTCAGTCATGAGGGTGCTCCTTGTCACGTGCGCTGGGATCAGTCTAGCTGGATGCTCGGGAGCCACCCGCGTCGGTGGGGTCGTCGCCGTGGCTCAGCGCATCCCACTGCTCGACACGCTGATCGCTGCCCGCCGGGGCGTCCGCACGAACGTCACCCGACGGCTGTCCATTGTCGGGCATCTCGTCGGTCGCTTCCAGTGAAGTCGTCGAGAAGCGCCGTCCGCTCGTCGGCCACCGGCGGGCCGTGACGATCGCGAGCACGCCGGCGAAGGCGAGGACGGCGCCGGCGACAACGGCCAGCCATGGCCAGAAGGTGACAGAGACCGCTCCGGCGGCGACCGCATCCGCGATCGTCTGCTGGCCCGCGAGTCCCGATGCTGCCGTCACCTCCGGTGCGATGGCCGGGGCCGGGTTGCCGACCGCGACGAAGGACTGCAGGACCAGGACCGCGCCGACGAGCGTGAGCAGCCCGCCGAGCACGTACCTGAACACGACTCCCGCCAAGGCCAGCGCCGCGAGGACGGCGAGGGCAGCTAGCGCGAGCGCCATGACGGCGGGGGCCGCGACGTCTCCGCGGACCTCCCCCGCGAACGTCTGCGCCCCGAGGGACACCTCGAACGAGAACCACACCTGCGACCAGGCAAGGATCGCCAGAGCCGTGCCGACGACGATCGCGAGGAGCGTGCTGCGCTTGCCCCGCTTGCCCGCAGCGTCAGGCGACGTCATGGGCCGGGAACTCGAGCGCGAGGTCGTCGCCGTCGAAGCAGGTTCGGGTACCGGTGTGGCAGGCAGGGCCGTGCTGGTCGACGCCCAGGAGGATCGTGTCGGCATCGCAGTCGAGAGCGAAGCTCACGAGGCGCTGCGTATTGCCGGAGGTATCTCCCTTGCGCCACAGCTCCGAACGAGAGCGGGACCAGTAGACGACGCGCCCCTCGGTCAGGGTCATGCGCAGCGACTCCGCGTTCAACCAGGCGAGCATGAGCACCTCGCGGGTGTCGTGCTGGGTCACGACTGCCGGAACCAGGCCGCGGTCGTCGAACGAGACGCGCGAGAGGATCTCGTCGATCTGCCGCGCGGCAACGGGAAACGTGGATGCCGTCATCGGACGCTCCGCCTGACCGTGACTCCGGCTTCGGCCAGGGAGTCCTTCACCTGGCCGATCGTGAACTGCCGGTGGTGGAAGACACTGGCGGCCAGAACGGCGTCCGCGCCAGCCTCGACGGCGGGAGCGAAGTGCTCGAGCGCACCCGCTCCGCCGGACGCGATGACGGGGACCGTCGCCAGCTCGCGGACGAGACGGGTCAGCTCCAGATCGAAGCCGGCCTTCGTGCCATCAGCGTCCATGGAGTTGACGAGGAGCTCCCCCGCGCCACGCTCGATGGCCTCGCGGGCCCAGGTAAGCGCGTCGATCCCGGTGTCCGTTCGTCCACCGTGGGACGTCACGACGAACCCGGACTCGGTCGACGGCGAGCGCTTCACGTCCAGCGAGAGGACGAGGACCTGGTTGCCGAACGTCGAGGAGATCTCATCGAGCAGCGCCGGCCGTGCGATCGCCGCAGAGTTCACGCCGACCTTGTCGGCACCGCACGCGAGCAGCACGCGAACGTCCTCGACGCTGCGCACCCCACCGCCGACGGTGAGCGGGATGAAGACCTGCTCCGCCGTCCGCGTGACGAGGTCGTAGGTGGTCCCCCGCCCCTCGCTCGAGGCGGTCACGTCGAGAAAGGTCAGCTCGTCCGCACCCTGCTCGGCGTAGAGCGCCGCGAGTTCGACGGGGTCGCCCGCATCCTGGAGATCCAGGAAGTTGACGCCCTTGACGACGCGCCCCTCAGCCACATCGAGGCAGGGGATGACGCGCGTAGCGAGCCCCGTGGACTTCTGGGCGGATGAGGAGACGGTCATCTCGATCACACCCGGACGGCCTGCAGGGCCGTCACGATGATGGCCTTGGCCCCAGCGTCCTGGAGCTGGTCCATGACCTGGTTGAGCTCGTTCTGCGGCACCATGGAGCGCACCGCGACCCAGTCCGAGTCGCGCAGCGGCGAGATCGTCGGCGACTGGAAGCCGGGCGTGATCGCCAGAGCCGCGTCGAGCTTCGACGACTCGATGTCGTAGTCCATGATCGCGTAGCGTCGGGCGACCAGCACACCGTCGAGGCGGCCGAGAAGGCGACGCGCAGCGTGCTCCTTCTCCGGCGTCGAGATGAGGACCGCCGTGGATTCGAGGATGACCGGCCCGAAGACCTCGAGGCCCGCCTTGCGCAGCGTGCCACCCGTGGAGACGACGTCGGCCACGGCGTCCGCAACGCCAAGCCTGATGGCCGACTCGACCGCCCCCTCCAGGGGCACCAGCTCAGCTTCGATGCCCGCCCGGGCGAACCAGGAGCCGAGCAGGCCCGTGTAGCTCGTCGCCACGCGCTTGCCCTGCAACTGGCTGACATCGGTGAACTCGCCGGCAGGGCCCGCGAATCGGAAGGTGGAGTCGCCGAAGTCCAGCGCACGGACCTCCTTGGCGGCCGACTCGGTGTTCAAGAGGAAGTCGCGGCCCGTGATGCCGGCGTCGAGGACACCCGAGCCCACGTAGGTCGCGATGTCACGAGGCCGTAGGTAGAAGAACTCGACGTCGTTGATCGGGTCGATGGCGACGAGCTCACGGCTGTCGCCGCGGCCGCGGTAGCCGGCCTCCTGCAGCATTTCGTTGGCCGTCTCGGCGAGCATGCCCTTGTTTGGCACGGCGATGCGAAGCATTGTTGGAACGTCCTTGGTTCGGGGAGTCATGAATCGGGGTGGGTGCGCGCTGCCTGGTGACGTCGCCGGTGCCGGCGCACGTGTCGCGCGGGCCGGTCGAGAGCGGCGAGCTCGTGCCTGCTAGAGGTTGCGGTAGACGTCGTCGAGCGTGAGGCCCTTGGCGAGCATGAGGACCTGCAGATGGTAGAGCAGCTGCGAGATCTCCTCAGCCGTCTCCTCGTCGCTCTCGTACTCGGCGGCCATCCAGACCTCAGCGGCCTCCTCGACGATCTTCTTCCCGATCGTATGCACGCCCGCGTCGAACTCTCGGACCGTGCCTGAACCCTCTGGTCGGGAGGCGATCTTCTCGGAGAGCTCTGCGAACAGCGTGTCGAAGGATTTCACAGGCACAGCGTAGTCGCTTGGCGCCTAGTGCGCGTGCCGGGCATCCGCTGCCGCGGCGCGCAGAGCCGCGATCTGCTCACCAGGATCACCGCGGAACACGGCCGATCCGGCGACGAAGGTATCGGCGCCGTTCGCTGCCGCGAGCTCGATCGTGTCGAGCGAGATCCCGCCGTCCACCTGGAGCCAGGTCTCGAGGCCGTGCGACTTCCTGAGCCTGTCGGCCCTCGCCAGCTTCGGCATCATGTCCGCCATGAAGGACTGACCGCCGAAGCCGGGCTCGACGGTCATGATGAGCAGCTGGTCGAAGTGGGGCAGGATCTCCTCGACGGCGCTGAGGGGCGTCGCCGGGTTGATGGCGATGCCAGCGCGCGCGCCTCGCTCCTTCAACCGCTTTGCGAGGGTCACGGGACTCGTCGCGGCCTCCGCGTGGAAGGTCACCGAGAACACGCCCATCTCCGCGAACTGGGGAGCCCAGCGGTCCGGGTCCTCGATCATGAGGTGCAGGTCGAGCGGCACGGGGCTGATCTCCTGCAGACGCTCCACCATCGGCTGCCCGAACGTGAGGTTCGGCACGAAGTGGTTGTCCATGACGTCGACGTGCGCCGCATCGGCTGAGGCGATGCGTCCGAGATCTCTCTCGAAGTTGGCGAAGTCGGCGGCCAGGATGCTGGGGTTGATGCGCGCGTTCACGGGGCGATCCTACGGGGTCGGGGTCTCCTGCTGAGCGGGTGCTCGGCGCAGGAGAGCGAGGAACATGGCGTCGGTGCCGTGGCGGTGGGGCCAGAGCTGCACGAGCGTGCCGTCGCCGAGGGGGCGTTCGCCGAGGTCCAGTTCACCGGTCGTCGAGGCGCGGCTCACGATCGCGGCCGCGTCCAGCACCTCAGCGCCCGACAGCCGAACCGCGCGGCGCACGACACCGGTCGTCTCGGCCTGGTGGGGCGAGCAGGTGACGTAGGCCACGATGCCGCCTGGCTTCACGGTGGCGAGCGCCGCCTCGAGCAGCTGCTCCTGCAGCTGGACGAGCTCGCTCACGTCGCTGCTCTGCTTCCGCCAGCGAGCTTCCGGCCTGCGCCGCAGCGCGCCGAGGCCCGTGCAGGGGGCGTCGAGGAGGACTCGATCGAACTCCCCAGGGTGGCTCTCGGCGAATGAGCGTCCGTCCTCGTTGGTGACGGAGACGGGAGCCGCGAGCGGGGCGAGCGCCGTGCGGACGAGCCCGGCGCGAGCCGGCACGAGCTCGTTGGCGGTGAGCTTGGCACCGAGCTCGGTGGCGCTGGCAGCGAGCAGCGCAGCCTTGCCCCCGGGGCCGGCGCACATGTCGAGCCAGCGCTCGCCGGCGGCGACCGGCGCCGCCTCGAGCAGCGCGAGCGTGACCAGCTGCGAGCCCTCGTCCTGGACGCGTGCCCTGCCTGCCTTGACCTGAGGAACCCAGGACGGGTCGCCCGAGGAGAGCGACAGCCCGCGAGGCGAGACTCGGCCTGGCCCGAGGAGATCGGGGTTCGTCTCGATGAGCTCGCCGGGCGTGTCGAAGCCGGGGAGGGACACGATGCTGACGGCTGGCGACTCATTGTCAGCGGCGAGTGTCGCGGCGAGCTCGTCGGCGCGTTCTTCCGCGGCGAGCGAGTCGCGCAGTGCGCGCACGATCCAGTCCGGATGCGAGTGGCGCACCGCGAGAGCCTGCTCCTCGCTCTGCCCCGTCGTGATCTCGTCGAGCCATTCGTCGAGTCCGGTGCGCGAGATCTTCCGAAGGATGGCGTTGACGAACCCGGAAGCACCTCGGGACGCGATGCGGGCGGCCTGCTCGACCGACTCGTTGACCGCAGCGTGACTCGGCGTGCGCATGCTCAGCAGCTGGTGTGCGCCCAGCCGGAGGACATCGAGGATCGGCGGGTCGATGTCGCGGACGTCGCGCCCGGAGGCCTCGGCGATGATCGCGTCGTACGTGCCTCGACGACGCAGCGTGCCGTAGGTCAGCTCGGTCGCAAGGCCCGCATCCGACGGGGAGAGCCGTGCCGCCGAGATCCGGTGCGGAAGCAGGAGGTTGGCGTAGGCGTCGTCCTCGTCCACAGCTCTGAGAACCTCGAACGCCACCTGGCGTGAGCGGGTGACCGAGCGACCGGCAGTCGGCTGGTCAGGGCGCCGCCTGCCCTCGGAGGGGCGGTTCCCGCGACGTCCTCCTGCACCGGCCGGGCTCATGCGAGCACCAGCGTCTCGGCATCGCGCCTGCCGCGGAGCCAATCTCGCGCTGGCATCGGCTTCTTCCCGGCGGGCTGGACCGTGACGAGCTGCAGGGGCTGTGTGCCCGTGCCGACGAGGACGTCCTGGCCGACGACGGCGAGCTTCCCCGGTGCAAGCGGCGGCGCGTCGATGGCCTCGCTCGGGCGTGCGATGCGCAGGATGCGCAACGGCTGTCCGTCGACGCGCGCGACCGCGCCCGGCTCTGGAGTCACGCCGCGGATATGCGCGTCCACGCTCACGAGCGGAGCCGCCCAGTCGACTGCGGAGTCCTGCTTCCGCAGCTTCGCCGCGGTGGTGGGTTCGCCGACCTGCGGCTTGGAGATCAGCGCGTCTTCGCTGATTCCCCGCACCGTCTCCGCGAGGAAGGCCGCTCCCTCCCCCGCAAGGCGCTCGAGGAGCTCCCCCGAGGTCTCGGTCTCGCCGATCGGCGAAGCCTGGGTCGCGAAGACCGGCCCCTCGTCGAGGCCGACGGTCAGCTGGAAGATGGTCATGCCCGTCGACGAGTCGCCACGCATGACCGCACGCTGGGCCGGGGCGGCGCCGCGCAGGTCGGGGAGCAGCGAGAAGTGCAGGTTGATCCAGCCACGCTCGGGCGCATCGAGCGTCGCGGCGTCGATGAGGGCCCCGTACGCGACGATGACGCCGAGCTCGGCGTCGAGGCTCGCGAGCTCAGCGGTCACGTCTGGGGACATGCGGTTGCTCTTGATCACCCGAAGGCCGAGCTCCGCCGCGCGGGCCGCCACCGGGGATGGCGTGAGCGCCCTCGCACGCCCCACCTTGGCATCGTCGCGAGTGAGGACCGCCGCGATCTCGTGACCGTCGTCCACGAGCGCCTCAAGGCTGGGGACGGCGGTGGATGGGGTGCCGGCGAAGACGAGCCGCATAGCTGGTGCCTCTCGAGGTTGATGCGAGTGTGGTGCTGGAGCGCGGGTCAGAAGATGCCCGGCGGGTCAAATCGTACGCGCAGGGTCGAGGCGTGCCCGCCGCCGCGACCTGCGACGCGCGGGCGCCGGCTTGTCGCCGCTCGGACGAGCTCGCTCTTCAGCAGCTTCGCCAGCGGGGCGCCGAGCGAGTAGCTGAACTTGAGAACCGCTCGGCTTCCGACCTCCTGGGGCGTCGGTCCGAGGATCTGCATGGCCCCAGCCTGCTTGAGCTCGGCGGAGGCCTCGACGGTCGCGATGGCGTGGCGGACTTCCTCGTCGCTCCCGGAGATGGCGGCCACGCGAATCGCCGGTGGGAAGTGGAGATCGCGTCGCTCCTCGAGCTCGCGCGTCGAGAAGGCTGGCTGCTGCCAGGTGCGGAGCGCGTGCGCTGCCGGATTGTCGGCGCCGACGATGACGACCTTGGCGCCGCCCGAGGCAAGCGCCGCGGCGTTCGACCATCCGCGGAGGGCGTCGACGCCAGCGTCGAGGCGCTCCTGAGCCAGCGAGCGCTCCGTGTCGAGCAGGACGATGCCGGCGTAGCCGGAGCTCGGAACCGGCTCGGCCCCGCGCGTTGCCACGACGAGACAGGGGCGATCGTCGATCGTCACGGTCTCGGAGGCCCCATCGGCCACGACGACACGAGTGCCGGGGAAGGCGCGTCCGAGCTCCTCTGCGGTCCGCTCCGCGCCGAGTGACGTGTTCCGGAGGCGCCGGTCGCCGCACTCGGGACACTGCCACTCGGGATGGAGGGCGTCGCACACCCTGCAGGAAGGGGGCGCTCCCGGACGCGAGTACTCGAGCGCTCCGCCACAGACCGTGCAGCGAGCTGGCGTGCGACATCTGGCGCAGCTGAGGCTCGGGATATAGCCGGCACGCACGACCTGGAGCAGTACCGGCCCGTGCTCGAGCGCGCGCCTCGCCTCCTGCCAGGCGAGCGCTGGGATGCGCGCGTGCGCCGCCGGGGTCTCCTCGGCGAGTGCCTGGCTGCCCGAGATGACCTTGGGAGCCTCCGGTCGCGCGAGCGGCACCGGAGTGAGCCACCGCATGCCCACGAGGCGTGCGACCTCCAGGCTCGGGGTGTGCGCCGCGAAGATGAGCGTGAGCGATTCGCGCTCAGCACGGAGCAGGGCGACATCGCGGGTGCTCGCGTAGGGCGCGAGCTGCTCGGTGAAGCTCTCGTCGCCGTCGTCCCAGACGAGCACGGCCCCGAGGTTCGAGGCCGGAGCGTAGATGACGCTCCTCGTGCCCACGACGACACCCGGTGTCTCGTCGAGGCAGGCGAGGAACGCCGCGTAGCGGTCGGCGGGCTTGGCGCGGGTGTCGAGTCGGCGGACCAGCCCGGCATCGAGGAACCTGCCGAGCGCGCTGAGGGCCAGCTCGACGTCGCGGTAGTCGGGGACCGCGAGGATGACGGACTGCCCGGCGGCTACGCGAACCGCTGAGATCGCTGCGAGGGCGAGGAGCGACCGGGGAACTCCCCCGTCGACACCGACCGGGGCGTCGACCGCGAACCGCGCCGCCGGGCCCCGTCCGAGGAGCTCGGCTGCCTCTGCCCCGTACATGGGAACAAGCGTCGCCTCCGGGGCATCGTGGACCTCGTCGGCTGTGGTCGCGGGCTCGTCGGCATCGCTCGACGGCGCGTCCTCACCGCTAGGAGCTCCCGCCGTGGCAGGAGCTGCTTGGGCGCGTGCCTCGAGCCAGCGCTGTTCGACGCGCACGGACCTCGCCGGGATGGCGAGGCGCAGCACGTCCGCCGCGCATCCGGCCTGCCGGTCGGCGACGGCACGGGCGAGGCCGGCTATCTCGGGCGTGAGCACCCTGGCAGTCGAGACGAGCTCGATGATCGGCGCGAGCTTGCCCGTGTACTCGGCGACTCGCTCGACGGCCACGACGAACCCCTGCAACTGGCGGTTCGAGGTGCGAAGCGGAACCGCAACCCGCATTCCGACGCCGATGCTCCCGCGCAGCTCGCCGGGGATCTCGTACTCGAGCTCCCGGTCGAGCTGCGGAAGCGGGGAGGCGACGACGACGCGCGCGACCCGCGGCAGGGTGTCGTCCACAGCTGGCTCTGCGATCAGAGGCCAGCGGCTCGGCGGAGCTCCTCGGCCCGGTCGGTGCGCTCCCACGTGAAGTCGGGCAGCTCGCGACCGAAGTGGCCGTAGGCGGAGGTCTGGGCGTAGATCGGGCGACGCAGGTCCAGGTCCTCGACGAGGGCACCCGGGCGGAGATCGAACGTCGAGAGGATCGCCTCGATGATCGTGGCGTCCGCCACCTTGCCGGTGCCGAAGCTCTCGACGTAGAGGCCAACCGGCTCAGCCTTGCCGATGGCGTACGCGATCTGCACCTCGAGGCGATCGGCGAGTCCCGCCGCGACGGCGTTCTTCGCCACCCATCGCATGGCGTACGCGGCCGAGCGGTCGACCTTCGAGGGGTCCTTGCCGCTGAAGGCGCCACCACCGTGGCGCGCCATGCCGCCGTAGGTGTCGACGATGATCTTGCGTCCGGTCAGGCCCGCGTCGGCGCGAGGCCCTCCGTCGATGAAGCTGCCTGACGGGTTGACGAGGAAGGTGGGCTCGGCGTCAGCGAAGCCGTTGCGCTCCAGCACCGGGCGGACGACGTGCCTGATGACGTCTTCGCGGATCTGCGCCTGCTGGAGCCCCGGGTCGTGCTGCGTGGAGACCACGACGGTCTCGATGGAACGGGGCACGCTCCCCTCGTAGCCGACGGTGACCTGGGTCTTGCCGTCTGGACGCAGGTAGGCGACCTCGCCGGACTTCCGGACGGCCGCGAGCTGCTGCGCGAGCTGGTGCGCGAGGTGGATCGGCAACGGCATGAGGGCTTCCGTCTCTCGGGTCGCGTAGCCGAACATGATGCCCTGGTCTCCCGCGCCCTGCTTGGCGATCGCGTCTTCCGAGCTCTCGGAGCGGTGCTCCAGCGAGGTCGTCACGCCCTCGCCGATCTCGGGAGACTGCTCTCCGACCGAGATCGAGACGCCGCATGAGGAGCCGTCGAAGCCGACGTCGCTCGACGTGTAGCCGATCTCGCTGATGGTGCGCCTGACGATGCCGGCGATGTCGGAGTAGGCCTTGGTCGTGACCTCACCGGCGACGTGCACCTGGCCCGTCGTCACGAGCGTCTCGACGGCGACGCGGGACGCCGGGTCCTGGGTCAGGAGGTCGTCGAGGATGCGGTCTGAGATCTGGTCGCAGATCTTGTCGGGGTGACCCTCGGTGACCGACTCAGAGGTGAACAGGCGAAGAGAAGACAAGAAGAACCCCTTGCGGTGAGTGTTGCGGCTGCTGGTTGGCGACGCCGGTGTGGCTAGACGTTGGCGAGCAGATCCAGGATGACATCGGCCACCGACATCTTGTCGCCAGTGTGACGCGAGACAACGTCGCCAGACGCCGCGAGGATGAAGACCGAGTTGTCGTCCGACTGGAAGCCGAGGCTCCAGCCGACCCTGTTGACGACGAGGTAGTCGCATCCCTTCCTCGCGATCTTGGCCCGACCGAGCTCGAGGAGCGCGGCGTCGTCGGTCTCCGTCTCGGCCGCGAAGCCGATGATGACTTGATCGGCACCACGTGACGCGGAAAGGTCCTGCAGGATGTCGGGATTGCGGGTGAAGGTGAGCGTCAGCTCCTCGCCCGCCTGCTCCTTCTTGATCTTGCCCTCGGCAACGGTCACCGGCCGGTAGTCCGCGACCGCCGCGGCCATGATGACGACATCGTGGCGTGGGGCGATCTCGGCGCAGGCCTGCGCGAGCTGCTGAGCGCTCGAGACGGTGACGAGCTTGACCCCGTCTGGTGGCCGGACCTCCGCGTTGGCGGCGACGAGGGTGACCTCAGCGCCACGGGCGAGGGCACGCTCGGCAAGCGCGAAGCCCTGCCTGCCGCTGGATCGGTTGCCGATGAACCGCACAGGGTCGAGCGGCTCGCGGGTGCCTCCTGCAGTGATGAGGACACGCCTCCCGCGGAGGTCGCTCACCAGCTCCGCGTCTCGGCGTCGTCGGCGCTCGCCGCGTCCGGCGCTCAGGATCGTCGCAACGATCTCGGAGGGCTCCGCCAGGCGACCTGGTCCGGAGTCGTTGCCGGTCAGCTGGCCCTCGGCCGGTCCGACGAGCACAACTCCGCGTGCGTCGAGGCGGGCCGCGTTCGCCTGCGTCGCCGGGTTGAGCCACATCTCCGTGTGCATGGCTGGCGCGAGGATGAGCGGAGCCGTCGACGCCAGGATCGTCGTGCCGAGCAGGTCGTCGGAGAGACCAGCGGCGATCTTCGCCATGGAGTTCGCGGTCGTCGGCACGACGGCGATGACATCAGCCTGCTGACCGAGCGCGACGTGCCGAACCTCCGCGACGTCATCGAAGACGTCGGTTCGAACGGGATTGCGCGAGATGGCCTCGAACGTCGGACGCCCCACGAACCGCAGCGCGGACTCCGTGGGCACGACGTCGACGTGATGGCCGAGGAGAACGAGATCGCGGATGACCTGCACCGCCTTGTAGGCGGCGATGCCGCCTGTCACGCCGATGACGACGCGCATCGGCTGCCCGTCAGACGCATCGGTCTGGTGGGCGGCAGCCGGATGCGCGCCAGCGATCTCGCTCACGGTCGTGCTAGGCCTGCGGTGCGTCGTCTTCGAAGTTGATCTCGTCGTCGAAGACGATGACGTCGTCCGGCGTCTCGAGCGGACGCGCCTCGACCATGACGATCTTCTGCTCGTTGATCTCGTGCAGCGCGATCGAGAGCGGCTTGTCGTCGATCGAGGAGTCGATCAGCGGGCCGACGTTCTGGTAGATCGCACCGTCGTGCAGGTCGGAGTAGTAGTCGTTGATCTGACGCGCGCGACGCGATGCGAAGATGACCAGCTGGTACTTGTTGTCGACGCGCTGCAGCAGCTCGTCCATGGGCGGGTCAATGATGCCCTTGGGCTTCTCAATCATGCGTGCTCCTTGTTCAGTCCCAGATGTTCGACTACGCGTGCCGCAGCCTCAGGCACGGAGTCGTTGACGACCAGTGCATCGAACTCGTCCTGGGCGGCGAGTTCGATCTTCGCGGTTTCGAGGCGCCGAGCCTGTTCTTCGGGTGATTCCGTGCCGCGCCCCACGAGGCGCCGCACGAGCTCGTCCCAGCTCGGAGGCAACAAAAATACCAGTCTAGCCTCAGGCATGCGCGATCTGACCTGTCTGGCGCCCTGAATGTCGATTTCGAGCAGGACGGATCGCCCGGAGGAGATGGCTTCGTCGATGGGGCCGCGCGGAGTGCCGTACCTGAAGGCGTTGTGGACGGTCGCGTACTCGAGCAGCTGCTCCTGGTCGACGAGCCGGTCGAAGCCGGCGTCGTCGGTGAAGTGGTAGTTGACGCCGTCGACCTCGCCGGGCCGGGGCGAGCGCGTCGTGGCGGAGACGGAGAGCTCCACTTCTGGGTAGTGCTCGCGGATGTAGTTGGCGACCGTGCCCTTGCCGACTGCCGTGGGGCCAGCCAGGACGACGAGTCGGTTCCCCGTGCTCTGAGCACCCAGTCGTTCTTCCAGGAAGGTGCGGAGGCGAATGCGCTGATTGCGTCCGAGCCCACCGAGGCGCTTGGACGGCGAGATGGCCAGCTCCTCGAGGATGCGGGCCTGCTTGGTGGCTCCGATGTGCGGGATGCTCAGCAGGAACTGGGTCACGCGCAGCGAGTGCTCGGCTGCGTGTTCCGGGGACTGGCTCGCATCGAGCACCGAGATGGGGCTGCGAGCACCGGTCGCGAGTGCTCGCTTGACCTCGGCCCGGGCTTGGCGGGCGAGGACCGCGGCCTTGGAAGCCGCGACGCGGTCGACGGGGGGTGGCACCTGGGTCATGAGAGGGCGTTCTCCAGCTCTGCGGTCTGCTGGTCGATGGCGTCGGCGATGCCACCGGGTCCTGCAGCCAGGACGCTCCGGGAGACGTTCACGATGAGTGATTCGGTGGCTGCGCCGAACGTGCTCCTGATCTGCGCGAACTCGGCCCCCTGGTGGCCGAAGCCCGGAGCGAGGATCGGGGTGCGGGGTGCGCCGCCGAGGGCGGGGAGGTCGACGCCGAGGGTGTCGAAGTCGACGGTGCCGCCGAGGACGACCCCGACCGAGCCGAGGTCACCGCTCGCGTGCTGCGCGTTCCAGGCGACCGCACGATTGGCGATGCCTCCCGCGACCGTCTCACCGCGCTGCGTTCCACGATCACGGCGAGCCGTCTGGATCGAGGTCGACTCTGGGTTCGACGTCGCAGCGAGCACGAACAGCCCCTTGCCGAGCCGCTCGGCGAGCTCGAGCGCCGCGGCGAGCGAGTCGAAGCCCTGGTAGGGGTTCACCGTCATCGCATCCGCCTCGAGCGGCGACCCCGTTTCGAGCCAGGCGTTCGCGTAGGCCTCGAGGGTCGTGCCGACGTCGCCGCGCTTGACGTCGGCGATCACGAGCAGGCCCGCGTCCCGAGCCGCCGCGAGGACGGACTCGAGCGCCGAGAACCCGGCCGAGCCGAAGCGCTCGAAGAAGGCGATCTGCGGTTTGACGACGCCGACGCGCCCGGCAGCGGCCTCGACGACGCGAAGGCCGAACTCCTCGGCCCCGGCCGCGGTGGCGGGAAGCCCCCACGAGGCGAGCAGGAACTCATGCGGATCGATGCCGACGCAGAGTCGGCCCCGCTCCTCCACGGCGTGCTGGAGTCGCGGGCCGAACCCGCCCACTCCAGCACGCGACGCCATCGCAGCAGTCAACTAGCTTTCCCCCCTCTGGGTGTTGTACTCCTGCAGGCTCGTGACGGTGAATCCGCTGCGGAGAGCGGAGAGGGAGCCGACGGCGGCGGAGAGCTCCGAGATCGTCGTGAAGATGGGCAGGTCGGCGGAGACCGCAGCCATGCGGATCTCGTAGCCATCGGCTCGAGACGCCCGGCCGGATGGGGTGTTGATGACCATGTCGACCTCTCCCCCGTGGATCATGTCCACGATGTTGCGGTCCTGGCCCGGGGTCGTCCCATCCGGAGAGTCCGGGGTGAACTTGCCGACCACCTTCGCCGAGATGCCGTGGCGTGCGAGGACCGCTGCGGTGCCCTCGGTGGCGGCGATCGAGAACCCGAGCTCCACGAACTTCGCGACGGGCAGGACGATGGCGCGCTTGTCGCGGTCGGAGACTGACACGAAGACCGTGCCCGACTTCGGCAGGCCACCGTAGGCGGCGAGCTGGCTCTTCGCGAAGGCGGTCGGGAAGTCCGTGTCGATGCCCATGACCTCGCCCGTCGAGCGCATCTCCGGGGAGAGCAGCGAGTCGACGATGCGACCGTCCTTCGTGCGGAAGCGCTTGAACGGGAGCACGGCCTCCTTCACCGCGACGGGACTCGACGCAGGCTGGTGCGTTCCGTCCTGCTCGCGCAGGAGGCCTTCCGCCTTGAGCTCCGCGATGCTCACTCCGGTCATGACGCGCGCCGCGGCCTTGGCGAGCTGGGTTCCGAGCGCCTTGGAGACGAACGGCACGGTCCGGGATGCACGCGGGTTGGCCTCGAGCACGTAGAGCTTTCCTCCGGAGAGGGCGAACTGGACGTTGAGCAGGCCGCGAACGCCGACGCCCTCGGCGATGGCCAGTGTCGCGTCGCGGACGTTGTTGAGGACAGCGCTCGAGAGCGTGACGGGAGGCAGCGTGCAGGCCGAGTCGCCCGAGTGGATGCCCGCCTCCTCGATGTGCTCCATGATGCCGCCGATGTACAGCTCGTCGCCGTCGAACAGCGCGTCGACGTCGATCTCGGTCGCCTCGTCGAGGAAGCGGTCGACGAGCAGCGGGTGGGCTGGACCGACGATCGCCTGGCCCTCGATGCGCGAGAAGTAGTCGCGCATCTGCTCGGCGTCGTAGACGATCTCCATGCCTCGGCCACCGAGGACGAAGCTCGGGCGGACGAGGACCGGGTAGCCGATGCCGGTGGCCACTTCGAGCGCGCCGTCAAGGTCGGTCGCCGTGCCGTTCTCCGGGGAGATCAGCCCGGCGCGGTCGAGCACGCCAGAGAACAGGCCGCGCTCCTCCGCGAGGTCGATGGCGGCGGGGCTGGTGCCGAGGATCGGCACGCCAGCAGCTTCGAGGCCCTTCGCGAGGCCGAGTGCCGTCTGACCGCCGAGCTGCACGACGACGCCGAGCAGCTCGCCGGCTCCGCGCTCGACCTCGACGATCTCCAGCACGTCCTCGAGCGTGAGCGGCTCGAAGTACAGCCGGTCGCTCGTGTCGTAGTCGGTCGAGACCGTCTCCGGGTTGCAGTTGATCATGATGGTCTCGAAGCCGGCGTCCGAGAGCGCGAACGACGCGTGCACACACGAGTAGTCGAACTCGATGCCCTGGCCGATCCGGTTCGGGCCGGAACCGAGGATGATGACCTTCCGCCGGTCGCTCGGGGTGACCTCCGACTCCTGGTCGTAGCTGGAGTAGTGGTACGGCGTGAACGCGGGGAACTCCCCAGCGCACGTGTCGACCGTCTTGAAGACCGGGCGCACACCGAAGTTGTGGCGGATGGCGCGGACCTCGTCCTCGCTGAGCCCGCGCAGCTCGGCGATCTGCGCGTCCGAGAACCCGTGTCGCTTTGCGTTTCGGAGGAGCCGCGCGTCGACGACGTCGGCGGAGGCGATCTGGTCTGCCACCTCGTTGATGAGCACGATCTGGTCGATGAACCAGGGGTCGATCGCCGTGGACTCGAAGACCTGCTCCGGCGTCGCACCCTTCCAGAGCGCGCGCTGCACGTTGACGATTCGGCCGTCGGTCGGGACCTTGATGATCTCGAGCAGTTCCTCGACCGAAGCCTCGTCGGCAGCCCAGGTGAAGGAGGAGCCACGCTTCTCCAGCGACCGCAGCGCCTTCTGCAGCGCCGTCGAGAAGTTGCGGCCGATGGCCATGGCCTCGCCGACCGACTTCATGGTCGTCGTCAGCGTCGTGTCGGCGGCCGGGAACTTCTCGAAGTTGAAGCGCGGCACCTTGACGACGACGTAGTCGAGCGTCGGCTCGAAGCTGGCGGGCGTCACCTTCGTGATGTCGTTGGGGATCTCGTCGAGGCGGTAGCCGATCGCCAGCTTGGCGGCGATCTTCGCGATCGGGAAGCCCGTGGCCTTCGAGGCGAGCGCCGACGAGCGGGAGACACGCGGGTTCATCTCGATGACGATGATGCGGCCGTTCGAGGGGTCGATGGCGAACTGGATGTTGCATCCGCCCGTGTCGACGCCGACGAGGCGGATGATCGCGATTCCGATGTCGCGAAGGCGCTGGTACTCGCGGTCGGTGAGCGTGAGGGCCGGGGCGACCGTGATGGAGTCGCCCGTGTGGACGCCCACCGGGTCGACGTTCTCGATGGAGCAGACGACGACCGTGTTGTCGGCCGTGTCGCGCATGAGCTCGAGCTCGTACTCCTTCCAGCCGAGGATCGACTCCTCGAGGAGCACCTCGCCGGTCGGGCTCGACTGGACTCCGTCGGCGACGAAGCGGATCAGGTCCTCTTCGTTGTAGGCGAAGCCCGAACCGAGGCCGCCCATCGTGAAGGACGGCCGCACGACGAGCGGGTAGCCGAGGTCCTCGGCGAAGCCGATGGCCTGCTCGACGCTCGTCGCGATGTGCGAGCGCGCGACCTCCGCGCCGGCCTCGATGACGAGGTCCTTGAAGATCTGGCGGTCCTCGCCGCGGCGGATGGCCTCGACCTTGGCGCCGATGAGCTCGACGCCGTGGCGTTCGAGGATGCCCTGCTCGTGGAGGGCGATGGCGGCGTTGAGCGCCGTCTGTCCGCCGAGGGTGGGGAGGATCGCGTCGGGGCGTTCCTTGATGATGATCGACTCGATGATGTCGGGGGTGATCGGCTCGACGTAGGTGGCGTCTGCGAAGTCCGGGTCGGTCATGATCGTCGCGGGGTTCGAATTCACGAGGATGACGCGGACGCCCTCCTCGCGGAGCACTCGGCAGGCCTGCGTGCCCGAGTAGTCGAACTCGGCAGCCTGGCCGATGACGATGGGGCCGGAGCCGATGACGAGGACGCTTGAGATATCTGAGCGCTTTGGCATGCTTACGCGTTCTCCTGGCCGTTGGTGTGGGTGGATGGGGAGGCGAGGTGCTCGAGCACCATCTCCCTGAACTGGTCGAAGAGCGGCGCGGAGTCGTGGGGGCCCGCCGCCGCCTCTGGGTGGAACTGCACGCTGAACGCCGGGATGTCGAGGCAGCGGAGACCTTCGACGACCTGGTCGTTCAGTCCGATGTGGCTCACCTGGGCGCGCCCGAAGCCTGCTGGCGTCTCGACGGGCCCGTCGAGGGGTGCCTGGACCGCGAAGCCGTGGTTCTGCGCGGTGATCTCGATGCGTCCCGAGAACGTGTCGACGACGGGCTGGTTGATGCCGCGGTGCCCGAAGGGGAGCTTGTAGGTGTCGAACCCGAGTGCTCGGCCGAGCAGCTGGTTGCCGAAGCAGATGCCGAAGAAGGGTGTTCCGTCGCGGAGCACGTTGCGGAGCAGCTCGACGTGGGCCTCGCTCGAGGCCGGGTCTCCCGGTCCGTTCGAGTAGAAGACGGCGGTCGGTGCGAGCTCGCGGAGCTGCTCGATCGTCGTGGCGTGCGGGAGCACGTGCACGTCGAAGCCGCGTTCGGCGAGGGCCTTGATCGTCGCGGTCTTGATGCCGAGGTCGATGATCGCGACGGATCCGATGCGCTCGGCTCCCGTGGAGGGGTGCACGACGGCTTCCGGCGTGGAGACCAGGTCGCTGAGGTTGCGTCCCGCCATGGTCGGCTGGGCGCGCACCTTCTCGAGCAGGGTGGCATCACCTGCCGCAGCTGCGTCTCCCGAGAAGATGCCGCCCCGCATCGAGCCTTCGCTGCGGATGCGGCGCGTGAGCGCCCGCGTGTCGACACCGGAGATGCCGACGATGCTGGTCGACGTCAGCGCGTTCTCGAGGGTGTCCTCAGCGCGCCAGTTGGAGACGACGCGGGAGGGGTCGCGAACGACGTAGCCGTCGACCCAGATCTGGCGCGACTCCATGTCCTCGTCGTTGACGCCGGTGTTGCCGATGTGCGGGGCCGTCTGCACGACGATCTGGCCCGCGTAGCTCGGGTCGGTCAGCGTCTCCTGGTAGCCGGTCA
Organism: Pseudoclavibacter sp. RFBG4; assembly: GCF_002931515.1. Lineage (NCBI taxonomy): Bacteria > Bacillati > Actinomycetota > Actinomycetes > Micrococcales > Microbacteriaceae > Pseudoclavibacter > Pseudoclavibacter sp. RFBG4. Next base: position 325,575 of record NZ_PSYC01000024.1, read on the forward strand.
TGCCTGTCGAGAAGACGACCTCGCCAAGCGTCTCGCCGACGGCGCCGTAGGCGTCGCCCTCGTATCGCGTGCCGTCCTCCAGAACGAGCACGGCGGGAATTGGTGGCGTCATGAGGACTCCTCGGTCGTGGGGGCTGGTGTCAGCTGCAGCGAGTGCAGCGCGGTCTTGAGCTGTTCGCGCGCAGTGGCGTCGACAACTCGGAGTGAGGTCTCGACGCTCACGCGCGGGTTCGCGTGCTCGTCGGCGGGCAGGAGCCAGCGGATGATCGTGAGGCCGCCGTTCTCGACCACGCGGTCGATCGTGACGGTGCCGTCGATCGTCGCCTCGATGTCTCCCGCTGGGATGAAGAAGGCGCGTTCGCCGGCGATCTGGACGACTGGCCCCTCACGGAGGACGGTGACCTCCGCTCGTCCTCGGAAGCCGAGCGGAGGCACGACGATCCGGTCAAGCGCGTCGCCCGTGCGGCTTGTCGAGACGTAGTGGACGTCGTGCCAGTGTCCGAGCGGCTGCTGCGTCGAGTGCGGCGCCTCGAGGGGCGCCGAGATGCCGGCCTGCCCTCGCACGCGGCGTCGCCAGCCGAGCCACATGAGCACGACGATGATGAGGAAGGCGACGATCGTGAGTGTCGCGGGGAGTACGCGATCGTCCATCAGGCGATGTCCTTCGCTCTGGCCTTGGCGGCGGCAGCGGCACCCTCGGCGGACAGCAGCGCGCCGTCGTCCAAGGTGCGTGTGCCCCGGTAGACCGTGTGGACGACCCGGCCTGGCAGCGGCATGCCGAGGAAGGGCGAGTTGATGCTCTTCCCGCCGAGCGAGTCCGTCGTGAAGTCGGCGGTGGGAGCGGGGTCGTAGAAGACGAGGTTGGCGAGCTCGCCGGCCGCGACGGGGCGGCCTGAGATGGCATCGCCGCCGATTCGGGCTGGGGTCTCCGACATGATCCGGGCGACGTCTGCCCACGTGAGCGCGCCGGAGTCGACCATCGTGTGCTGCACGACGCGCAGGGCTGATTCGAGTCCCACCATGCCCATCGCAGCCTGATCCCACTCGGTCTCCTTGGCGTCCACCGGGTGCGGTGCGTGGTCGGTCGCGACGATGTCGATCGTGCCGTCGGCGAGCGCCTCGCGCACGGCGATCACGTCGTCCTGGGTGCGCAGCGGCGGGTTGACCTTGAACCGCGCGTCGTAGCCGCGGACGAGCTCCTCGGTCAGCAGGAGGTGGTGCGGCGTGACCTCCGCAGTGATGTCGATGCCTCGCGACTTGGCCCAGCGGACGACGTCGACGCCCTCCCTGGTCGAGACGTGGCAGACGTGGAGGCGCGACCCGACGTGGTCGGCGAGGAGCGCGTCGCGCGCGATGATCGACGATTCGGCGACGGCGGGCCACCCGCCGAGACCGAGCTCTGCGGAGAGGGCGCCCTCGTTCATCTGCGCGCCGGCCGTGAGTCGCGGGTCCTGCGCGTGCTGTGCGACGACCCCGCCGAAGGCCTTCACGTATTCGAGTGCGCGGCGCATGATCAGGGGGTCGAAGACGCACTTGCCGTCATCCGAGAACACCCGCACCTCGGCGTTCGACTGGGCCATCGCCCCGATCTCCGAGAGCTGCTCTCCCCCGAGCCCGACCGTGACGGCGCCGATCGGTCGCACGTCGGCGTAGCCGGCGGATCGGCCGAGCGCCGCTACCGCCTCGACGACGCCGGCGGTGTCCTGCACCGGTGAGGTGTTCGCCATGGCGAACACCGTGGTGTAGCCGCCGAAGGCCGCTGCGCGCGTCCCGGTCAGGACGGTCTCGCTCGACTCGAAGCCCGGCTCGCGCAAGTGGGTGTGGAGGTCGACGAGCCCGGGGAGCAGGACGAGTCCCTCGACGTCGATCACGCTCTCCACGCTCTCGACGCCGATCGTGCCGGCCGGCGCGACCTCGGTGATCGTCGTCCCGCTGACGAGCACGTCGACGGGGTCGACGCCGAGCAGCTGGGCGCCTCGGTACAGCGTGGTCATGGTGCCTCTCTCGTTTCCTTGGCCCTGGTTCACGAGCCGCTCCCCGCGCGTTCGCCTGAGCAGAGCACGTAGAGCGCTGCCATGCGGACAGCGACGCCGTTCGCGACCTGCTCGAGCACTGTCGACTGCGGTGAGTCGGCGGCGATGGAGGATATCTCCAGGCCTCGGTTCATCGGGCCCGGATGCATGACCATCGTAGTCTCGGGCAGGCCTCGGAAGCGGGCCTCACCGAGGCCCCAGTTCTTCGCGTACTCCCTGGTGTTCGGGAAGAACGCGTCGTGCATCCGCTCTGCCTGGATGCGCAGGAGCATGACCGCGGTGGGCTTGGTCGCGAGCGCGCCGTCGAGGTCGCTCGTGACGGTCGCTGGCCAGGCCTCCGTGCGGACCGGGACGAGCGTCGGGGGGCCGACGAGCGTGACCTCGGCGCCGAGCGTGGTCAGGAGCCAGACGTTCGACCTGGCGACACGGGAGTGCAGGATGTCGCCGACGATCACGATGTGGCAGCCGTCGAGGCCCTTGCCGCGTGCCGCAGCGCGCCCGTGGACGCGTCGACGAAGCGTGAAGGCGTCGAGCAGGGCCTGCGTCGGATGCTCGTGCATGCCGTCGCCGGCGTTGAGGATGGGGGCGTCGATCCAGTCGCGCTCGGCCAGCAGCTGCGGTGCCCCGCTCGAGGGGTGCCGGATGACGACGGCGTCGGCACCGATGGCCTTGAGGGTCTGGGCCGTGTCCTTGAGCGATTCTCCCTTGGAGACGCTCGAGCCCTTGGCCCCGAAGTTGATGACGTCGGCGGACAGGCGCTTCTCGGCTGCCTCGAAGGAGATCCGCGTGCGCGTCGAGTCCTCGTAGAACAGGTTGACGACGGTGATGCCGCGCAGGGCGGGGAGCTTCTTCACCTCGCGGTCGCCGACGTCGGACATGTCCTCGGCCATGTCGAGGAGCATGATTGCGTCGTCGCGCGACATGCCCTTCGTGGAGAGCAGGTGCTTCATGCGCGAGCTCCGTCCGTGATGACCACGCGGTCGCCGCCGTCGAGCTCGGTGAGCTCCACGCCGATTCGCTCGCTCCGTGCGGATGGCAGGTTCTTGCCCACGTAGTCGGCGCGGATGGGCAGCTCCCGGTGGCCTCGGTCGACGAGCACGGCCAGCTGCACGGCGCGCGGGCGCCCGGTGTCGCTCAGCGCGTCGAGCGCAGCGCGCACGGTCCGACCCGAGAAGAGCACGTCGTCGACGAGCACGATCGTCTTGCCGTCGATGCCGCCCACGGGGATGTGCGTCGGCTGCGAGACGCGCGCCGGGCCCCTCCGCAGGTCGTCGCGGTACATCGTCACATCGAGAGCACCGGCGATGTCGCCAGCTTCGACGTGGGTTCCGTTGGAGGCCTCGAAGCCAGCGATGAGGCTGGCGAGGCGCTTCGCGAGGGGAACTCCGCGGCTCGGGATGCCGAGCAGGAGCAGGTCGTTCGACCCGCGGTTCTGCTCGAGGATCTGGTGCGCGATGCGCACGAGGGCTCTGTGAACGTCGTCGTGATTCAGCACGGTTCGCTGGGACACGTCGACCTCCTTCCCCGCCTCACTGGACGGTGTTAAAGGATGTCTGGACTGGAGCCGCCCGGACTGCAGGTGAGCTGCAGGTGATCCGGTCGGCCGGAACCCGACTGGGGCCTGGGTCTCAACCGCTCTCGCGGCATCGACCCAGGCCACCAGCCTAGCACCGGGCTACTGCTCGCTGATGCGGCCGAGCACTCCGTGGATGAACTTGCCCGAGGCATCCGTCGAGTACTCGCCAGCTGCGCTGACCGCCTCGGTGATGGCGACCGCAGCGGGGATCTCGTCGTTGTACTTGAGCTCCCAGATGGCGACCCTGAGGATCGACCTGTCGAGGGCCGGCATGCGCTCGAGCGTCCAGTCGCGGGCCGTCTCGACGATGTAGCCGTCGATCTCGTCGGCGTGCTCGATGACGCCGAGCACGATCTCCCTGGCATAGCGCCAGCTCGCGGCGCGGTCGGGCTCATCTGCTGCCCGTTCTGCTTCCTGTCCGAGGAGCTCCGGAATCGGGGTCCCCCGCACATCCGACGCGAACAGGATGTCCATGGCGCGCTTGCGCGCCTTCGTGCGCGCGCTCACTAGTCGTTGACGCGGCCCAGGTAGTCGCCCGTGCGGGTGTCGATCTTGACCTTGGTGCCGGCGTTCAGGAAGAGCGGGACCTGGATCTCGGCACCCGTCTCGACGGTCGCAGGCTTCGTGCCGGCGTTCGAGCGGTCGCCCTGGAGGCCCGGCTCCGTGTACGTGATCTCGAGGACCACGGACGGCGGGAGCTCGATGTAGAGCGGCTCGCCCTCGTTGAGCGCGATCTGCACGCTCTGCTGCTCGAGCATGTACTTCGCGGCGTCGCCGACGATCTTCTCGTCGAGCGTGATCTGGTCGTAGTCGCTCTGGTCCATGAAGACGTAGCCGTCTCCGTCGCGGTAGAGGTACTGGAAGTCGCGCCGGTCGACGGTCGCGGTCTCGATCTTGGCGCCAGCGTTGAACGTGCGGTCGACGGTCTTGCCGCTGACGACCTGCTTGAGCTTGGTGCGCACGAACGCACCACCCTTGCCGGGCTTCACGTGCTGGAAGTCGATGACCTGCCAGAGCTGTTTCTCGATGAGGAGTACAACGCCGTTCTTGATGTCTGCCGTAGTTGCCATGGAAGTTTCTCCGTGTCCATCCCGCGGTGCTGCGGGATTCTTCAGTTATTGGCACCTGGTTGAGGTACGCGCGAGCTGTCGGCGCGAGGCGTTTGCCCCAGCGGCCCCGGAGAAGTCTAGTGCAGGGTCTCTGGAGACGGCCTCGTCGCCTCGCTCATCGCCCGAATGCCCTCGAGCGCGGCGAGGTACGAACCGGCGCCGAGCCCTGCGACGACGCCGGTCGCGACCGGCGAGATGACACTCGTGTGGCGGAAGACCTCTCGAGCGTGGGGGTTCGAGAGGTGCACCTCGATGAGCGGGGTGCCGGTCTCCGTCACGATGGAGACCGCATCGCGCAACGCGATCGAGTAGTGCGTGAGGGCTGCGGGATTCAGGATGACCGGGGTGCGTGCGTCGGCCGCCTCGTGCAGCCACTCGACGAGCTGCCCCTCGAAGTTCGACTGGCGGGCATCGATCTCGACGCCGCTCCCCGCTCGCTCGCGCAGGAGTTCGATGATGTCGTCCAGGGTCTGGGTGCCGTAGGTCTGTGGCTCGCGGGTGCCGAGCCGGTTGAGGTTCGGGCCGCCGAGGACGAGGATGCGCATGCTGGCCAGTCTAGCGATCGGCCTCAGGCGTACGCGGCGGTCGGCGCCACCGAGGCGTCTGCGGTGATCAGGCCGTTGCGGACGAACGCGTTCCACACCCCGTTGTCGTCGACGCCCGTCGTGACCTGGTCAGCGTGGGCCTTGATGGAGTCCGGGGCGTTGCCCATGGCTATGCCGATGCCCGTGACCTGGAGCATCTCGACGTCGTTGATGCTGTCGCCGATGCCGATCGTGTTCGCCGGGTCGAGATCCTGGATCCTGCAGACCTCGAGAATCGCGCTCCCCTTGTTGACGCCGAGCTGCAGGAGCTCCCCGCTCTGGGGACCGAGGACGGGCACGGTGGCGTTGATGACATCGAAGCGGCCCGCGAACGCCGCGCGGATCTCGGCGATCGACGTGTCCGCGCTCGGGAAGCACATCTTGCCGATGTCGTCGCGCAGCACCTCGCCTCCATCGTCGAAGAACTTCTCGAACTGCAGCTCGCCGTCTGACTCGACGCGGTTCGAGTCGGCGACCTCGGACGCGAGGAGTTGGCGCAGGTGCGCGCGGAAACCCGGGCTGGCGACGACGGCGGCGTCGCTCTGCACGTAGAAGTCGATGCCGGCGCCCGTGAAGAAGTCGATGGCGAACGCGGCGTCCTCGACAGACATGGTCTGCGAGACGCGGGTCTTGCCGTCGAGCCAGACGAAGCTCCCGCCGGCGCTCACGATCCCGTCGAAGCCGAGATCGAGGATCTGCGGGTAGATCTCACTGCGGGATCGGCCGGTGCAGATGAAGAGCAGGTGTCCCGCGTCCCTGGCTCGGGCCACGGCTTCGACGGTCGAGGGCTGGATGTGCTCCCGCTCGTCGATGAGCGTGCCGTCGATGTCGAGGAAGACGATGCGCCTGGTCAACTGTGGATCCTCCTGCTCGATGGATGCGGTCACTGCGTCTGCGTCCCGCGAGAGCGAGGCATGCCGTCAGGTCCGCCGTCCAGGCTAGACGATGTCGCGAGCGGTCCCGGCCGAGCATGCTGGCGCGGCTGCTCGCCTGCCCGTAGCCTCGAATCCATGACCGTGGAACGAGGGCCCACCGCTGAGGCGCCAGCACTGCTGCCGACGGTCGCGCAGGCCACCTCCACGCTGATGGCGAGCTGGCCCGCTCTGGACGAGCGGCGAATCGGCGGGTGGCGCCTCGGATTCGCAGAGGGATTCACGAGGCGCGCGAACAGCGTGTGGATGCTCGGCCCGGCCGAGGACTCGCAGCTTGCGCTCGGCGCCGTCGAGGAGGCGTATCGCGTGCGCGGACTCCCCAGCCAGTTCCTCGCGACAGAGTCCGCGGATGCCCGCGACGTCGCCGCCCTCGAGGCGTTCGGCTACTCCCCCACACTGTCGGGCAGGATCCTCTGCCGCTCGCTTCGCGACGGAGAACCCGCAGCTCTCGAGGGCGAGTCTGGCGGCGACCTCGTCGCGGTCACGCAGGCTGGTCCCGAACTCCCTCCGGACTGGCTCGACGCCTGGCTCAGCTGGAGCGACCGCAGACTGGCGCGCGACCGGCGTCTCGCCCCGCGCATCCTCAGCTCAGGAGCGTCGCGCTTCCTCGGCGCCCGGCAGGAGGGAACGCTCGTGGCGATCGCTCGGGTCACCGTGATCGACGGCACCGGGGTCATCGACTGCCTGGTCACCCAGAGCGCACACCGAGGGCGAGGCCACGGTCGGCTGCTCCTGCGCCTTGCCCAGCACGAAGCGGCTCAGCGCGGAGCGACCTCCTGCCTCTCAATGGTGGTCGAGAGCAACGCCGTCTCCCGGCGGCTGTTCCACCGAGCAGGCTTCACAGCCCTGAGCTCCTTCACCTACCTGCAGGCGCCGGAGCGCGTGAGCTGCTGCTGACTGGCGGCCGGCGCCGACCTAGCTCGCGATCTCCTGATACGCGGCGAACAGCAGACTCTCGTCCGGCGCCTGCATGATCGTCGGACGACCGAGCCCGTCGAGCACGACGAAGCGCAGCATGGCTCCGCGAGCCTTCTTGTCCCGACGCATCGTCGCGAGGAGCGTCTTCCAACGGCCGGCCGGGTAGCTCGTGGGCAGGCCGAGCAATTCGAGGATCGATTTGTGTCGATCCGCCGTGGCGTCGTCGAGGCGCCCAGAGAGGCGGGCCAGCTCGGCGACGAACGCCATGCCGATGGAGATGGCTGCGCCATGACGCCATTGGTAGCGTTCCGCGTTCTCGATGGCGTGGCCGAGCGTGTGCCCGTAGTTGAGGATCTCGCGCAGGCCCTGCTCGGTGAAGTCCTCGCCGACGACCCGCGCCTTGACGCGGATCGCGAGCTCGAGCACCCGCAGGAACTCGGGCGTGGTCGGGTCGGTCGCGCGCTCCGGGTCGCGCTCGATGATGTCGAGGATCTCGGGCTCGGCGATGAAGCCGGCCTTCACGACCTCGGCGAAGCCGGCCAGCAGCTCGTTGCGAGGGAGACCGGCCAGGATCTCCGGGTCGATGACGACCCCCGCCGGCAGGTGGAAGGAGCCCACGAGGTTCTTGCCCTCGTTGGTGTTGAGGCCCGTCTTGCCGCCGATGGCCGCGTCGACCATGGCGAGCACCGTCGTCGGCATGTGCACGACCTTCACACCACGGAGCCACGTCGCGGCGATGAAGCCGCCGATGTCGCTCGTCGCTCCCCCGCCGATCGTGATGACCGCGTCGGACCTCGTGAAGTCGGCCTGGCCCAGGATCTGCCAGCAGAACGCCGCGACCTCGATGCGCTTCGCTCCCTCGGCATCCGGGATCTCCGCGATGAGCACCTGGTTGACCTCGCCGACGAGCTGCTCGCGCACCCGCTCGGCGACATCCGCCAGGTGGGGCGCGTGCACGATCAGGACCTTGGCGACGCCCTCCCCGAGCAGGCCGGGGATGACCGCAGCCGCCTCGCGGAACTGGCCAGCCCCGATGATGATGTCGCCGTGGGCGCCGGGAACCTCGATGATCTCAGGCAACGTCGCTTGGTCCTTCCTTGGTCTGCTGCTCCAGCCACTCCGCGATGTCTTCGACGACGCGGACCATGGGCCGGAATGAAGTGTCGAACGTCGCATCCGCGAGACGTTCGTAGGTCTCGCGGCGCGCTTCGTAGATCTGGGTCCAGCTCTCGATGCCCGTGATGAGCGGGCGCTTCGCGTTGCCGGTGATGCGCTCGGCGATAGCTGCGGGAGTCGCCGTCAGGAGGATGACGGTGTGCCCGCCGAGGCGGGACTGGGTCTGGGCATCCATCACGGCACCACCACCGAGCGACAGGACCTCGGTGGTCTCGAGATGCTCGGCGATGACGTCCCGCTCGAGACGCCGGAACTCGGCCTCCCCGTGCTCGACGAAGATCTCGGGGATCGCGCCGTGGCGCGCGACGATCACCTTGTCGGTGTCAACGTAGCTCACGTCCAGCACCTTGGCCAGGCGTCGGCCCGCCCTCGACTTGCCCGCGGCAGGCGGGCCGATGAGCACGACGCTCATACGCGCCACTCGCTGAGCGAGTCCCCCATCGGCGTCTCGTCGACGGGACCGGCCTGCAGCTCGGCCTCGGAGACGGACTCGCTCGACGTGCGCAGCAGCGGCGGGATGCTCGCGAGGTAGCTCTCGATGTTCCGCTTCGTCTCGCCGACGGAGTCGCCCCCGAACTTCTCGAGGATGGAGTCGGCGATCGTGAGGGCCACCATCGCCTCGACGACGACACCGGACGCTGGGACCGCGCAGACGTCGGAACGCTGGTGGTGCGCAGCCGCATCCGCGCCCGTCGCCACGTCGACGGTGTGCAGGGCCTTCGGGACGGTCGCGATCGGCTTCATGCCGGCCCGGACTCGGAGCACCGTGCCGGTCGCCATGCCGCCCTCGATGCCACCTGCACGGTCGCTCGAGCGGACGATGGAGCCGTCGCGGACGTACAGCGGGTCGTGCGCCGCGGTGCCTGGACGACGTGTGGTCTCGAAGCCGTCGCCGACCTCCACCCCCTTGATCGCCTGAACGCTCATGAGCGCCTTCGCGAGTCGCGCATCGAGGCGACGATCCCAGTGCACGTAGGAGCCGATGCCGGGCGGCAGGCCCCAGACGAGTACCTCGGTCACGCCGCCGAGCGTGTCGCCGCTCTTGCGGACCTCATCGATGAGGGCGACCGCAGCAGCGGAGGTCTCCTCGTCGAAGACGCGAACCGGATCCGCGTCGATGGCGGCCAGGTCGCCGTAGGCGGGCAGCGGCGCCTCCTCGGGCACACGGACCGTCCCGATGGCGAGCGTGTGGCTCAACGTCGTGATCCCGAGCTCGGAGAGGAAGCGCTTCGCGATAGCGCCGAGTGCAACACGCGCCGCCGTCTCTCGTGCACTCGCGCGCTCGAGGACCGGGCGCGCCTCGTCGAAGCCGTGCTTCTGCATGCCGATGAGGTCGGCGTGCCCCGGTCGCGGACGCGTGAGCTTGGCACCGCGTCCCGTGTCGAACACAGCCGGGTCGACCGGCTCGGGGCTCATGACCTCGACCCACTTGGGCCACTCGGTGTTGCCGATGCGGATGCCGATCGGCGACCCCATCGTGAACCCGTGCCTGACGCCGGCGGACAGCGTGAGCTCGTCCTGCTCGAACTTCATTCGTGCGCCTCTGCCGTGGCCGAGCTTTCGGCGTGCGAGGTCGGTGCGGAGATCGTCGAGGGAAAGCGGGACACCAGCCGGGAGTCCCTCGAGGATCGCAAGGAGTTCTGGGCCGTGGGATTCCCCGGCCGTGAGCCATCGAAGCATTGGACTATTCTGACACGCGCAGCGCGGCGGTTCGCATCGCCGAGCGCACCTCGGCCTCCCTGGGGAGGACTTCCGACTCATCGCGGCCGGTGAAGAGCCGAACCTGCACGAGTGCCTGGGCCAGGAGGAGCTCGAGACCCGAGACCACCCGACCACCGGCGGACTGCCAGCGCGTCGCGAGCTTCGTGGGCCACGGGTCGTAGAGCACGTCGAAGAGCACAGCCCCCTGCACCCACGACGCATCGATGCCGATGTGGTCCTGGTCTCCCGGCACGGTGTTGACGACGAGCTCCGCGGCGCGCGCCTCGGGGGGAAGCGCGTCGAATTCAGGGAAGGTCAGCACCTCGACCTCGATTCCCAGCGAGCGCGCGAGCGCCGCCATGCCCTGCGCTCGTTCCGGCGCTCGGACGACGATGGAGAGCTCGGTCGCCGCCAGCGAGGGCAGCGCTGCGATGACGGCGGCCGCCGTGCCGCCAGCGCCGAGCAGCCGCACCCGAGGAGCCGAGAGGACACCCGCTTCGTTGAGCGCCGCCACGAAGCCCGTCACATCCGTGTTCCACCCTCGAGCCGGGGCGCCCGCCTCCGCCCCCTCGAAGACCAGCGTGTTGACGGCGCCGATCTCCGAGGCGGCGGGGGCGAGCGTCGACGCGAACGCGCGAGCCTCGTGCTTCAGGGGCATGGTCACGGAGAACCCGCGCCATCCCTGCCCCCTCGACGCGAGGAAATCCGCGAGCCCGCCCTGCGGCACGTCGAAGCGCTCATAGCTCCAGTCGAGACCGAGCACACCGTACGCCGCCGAGTGGATCGCCGGAGACTTCGAGTGCCCGATCGGAGACCCCAGCACCGCGAGCCTCGTCGAAGCCTCACCCATATTCGGGGTGCTCGGCCATCCACGCCAGCCACTTGGCGACCGCGACCTCGTGCTCCTCGAACGTCTCGGAGAAGATCGTCTCCCCCGTGTCGAGGTTCCAGGTCACGAAGTACACCCAGGGGCCGTCTGCAGGGTTCACCGCCGCGTCGATCGCGATGTCGCCGGGGTTCGAGATGGGGCCGACCACCATCCCGGGATGCACATAGGTGTTGTAGGCGTTCGCCGCGTCGGCGCGCTCGGCATCGCTCGTCGAGACCCGGTGCGTGTTGCCCGTTCCGTAGGCCACCGTGGCGTCCGACTGGAGGAGCATGCCCATGTCGAGTCGGTTCAGGAAGACCCTCGAGACCTTGTAGTAGTCCTCTCTGAGCCCGGCTTCCTTCTGGATGAGCGAGGCGAGGCGCACCGTGTCCCAGCGGGCTTCCGGAGCTACTCCGTGCTCGTCGAGCGACTGGAACATGCGGTCCACCAGGGTCTTGAGCACCGTCGTGGCGTCGACGCCCGGATCGAAGCTGTAGGTCGCCGGGAACAGGAATCCCTCGAGGCTCGTGGCTTCGGCGGGAAGTCCGAAGTTCGCGGGCACCGCGGCTGCCTCCAGGTCGGCGACGGGAATGCCGACGCCGCCCTCGATGAGGGCGTAGACGTCCTGGAGGGCGGTCCCCTCCGGGATCACGACGGTCGACTCCTGACGGTTCGCGGGGTCGAGGAGCGACACGAGCGCTGATTCTGCGCTCATCTCCTCCTGCATGCCGTAGCTGCCCGGGATGAACACCGGGTCCTCGGGCTGAGCCAGCACCTCATCCACGAAGGCACCGGAGGTCTTCACGATGCCCACGTCGGCGAGACGCTCTCCGATCGAGGTCCCGGTGTCGCCTGACTCGATCGTGAAGGCGAGCTCCGTGCCGTTTCCCGACCCCTCGAAGTCGGCGGAGGCGGCCCCGCCCCCGAAGATGCTGCGCAGCTGCGAGCCGAAGCCGAACCACACGACCGCCGCGCTCACGGCGACGACGACGACGAGCACGAGGATGACGAGCAGACTCCGCTTGCCACGGCGTGCCGCGGTCGACTCGCGGCGTCGGCTGCCGCCTGCCCTCCGCGGGCTGGTACCACCGGCATCCGCTGCCGGGGCCGCCTCGTCGGAGAAGAGGTCGCCGAATGGGTCGTCCGGGGTGAAGCGCTTTCGTCCGTCGTGGCTACTGGGGGTCTGGTTGTCCGACAGAGTCCTGATCCTTTCGGGAGAGGAGCTCACCCGGTGCACGTCCGGATTGGCGCTCCGCGTCGAGCGAGGTTTGCAAGATGACCACTGCGGCCATCTGATCGATGATGTGCCGAGACCTGGAGGCCTTCCGGCCGACGTCTCGGAGCTGGCGGCTTGCACTCACCGTCGTCAGACGCTCGTCCACCAACCTGAGTGGCACCGGAGAGCTCGACGCGATCTGCTCTGCGACCGCCCTCGCGTCGGCGGTCGAGGCGGTCTCCGCACCTGACAGCGACAGGGGCAGCCCGACGACGATCTCGATGGCGTCGTACTCGACGACGAGTTCCGCGATGCGTCTGGCGTGTGCGTCGCCCTTGGCGCCGTCGCGCGGCACGGTCTCGAGGGGGGTGGCGAGCATGCCGTGCGGATCACTCCGGCTGACGCCGACGCGGGCCTTGCCAACGTCTACGCCGAGTCGGGTGCCGATCCGGAACTCAGTCATTCGCCAGTGCTGAGCGGATGGCGGCGAGCGCGTCGTCGAGACGATCGACGTCGGTGCCGCCGCCCTGGGCGACATCCGGCTTCCCGCCGCCGCCGCCGCCGAGGATCGGCGCGGCGATGCGAACCAGAGCGCCTGCCGCTGCCCCGGTGTCCCGGGCGGCGGCGTTGGTCGCGACGAGCACGATGGGCTTGCCGTTCGATGCGGCACCGAGGGCCACGACGGCCGGACGCTCACCGAGCTGCTCGCGAACGGCGAGCGCCAGCGTGCGGAGCTCATCGGCACTCCGAACCTCGCCGAGGTGCTTCGCGACGAGCACGACGCTTCCCGCGGTGCTCGCCTCGGCGGCAAGAGCCGGTACGCGCTGCATGGCCTCCGCCGCCTCGAGCTCCGCGATGCGCTTCTGCGCAGTCTTGAGGCTCGCGGCGAGGTCCTGCACGCGATCGGCAAGCTGCTCCCGCGGCGCTTTCAGGCTGCTCGTGAGCTGCGAGACGATGGCGCGCTCGACGGCGAAGTCCGCGAAGGCGTCGCGGCCGACAAGCGATTCGATGCGCCGGTTGCTGGAACCGACGGATGACTCGCCGATGAGGTTCACGATCCCCACCTCGGAAGAGCTGCCCACGTGGGTGCCGCCGCAGAGCTCGCGCGACCACGGTCCGCCGATGTCCACCATCCGCACGCGGCTGCCGTACTTCTCGCCGAACAGGGCGCGAGCACCCAGGGATTTCGCCTCGTCGAGGTCCATCTCCCGGGTCGAGACGACATGGTTGGCGCGGATGGCGTCGTTCACGATGCCCTCGAGCTCTGCTTTCGTGTCGGCCGTGAGCGCCTGGCTCCAGGAGAAGTCGAGCCGCAGGTAGCCGGCCTTGTTGTAGGAGCCGGACTGGTGGGCGTCCGGGCCGAGGACGTCGCGCAGCGCGGCGTGCAGCAGGTGCGTCGCCGTGTGAGCCTGGTTGGCGCTGCGTCGGTAGGCGGGGTCGACGATCGTCTCGACTCGGTCGCCGACCGCGACCTCGCCGGAGACGACGGTGACGGTGTGGCTGACGAGACCGGCGATGGGACGCTGGACGTCGACGACGTCGGCGACGAGTCCGCGAGCCGCAGAGGTGATCTGGCCGGAGTCGGCCTCCTGTCCCCCGGACTCCGCGTAGAGCGCGGTGCTCGCGAGGATGATCTCCACCTGCTGACCCGCGCCTGCGCTGGCGGCGGGGACGCCGTTGACGATGAGGCCGAGGACCTCGCTCTCGTGGGCGAGGTCGGTGTAGCCCACGAACGTCGTCTCGCCGAGCGAGCGGAACTCGCTGTAGACCGAGACGTCGGCGAGGGCCGAGCGCTTGGACTTGGCATCCGCCTTCGCCCGCGTCCGCTGCTCGCTCATGAGGCGCTCGAAGGCCTCGCGGTTGACGCTGACCCCTGCTTCCTCGGCGATCTCGACGGTCAGGTCGATGGGGAAGCCGAAGGTGTCGTGCAGCTTGAACGCGGTCTCACCGGAGAGGTGCTGCACGCCGCTGGCTCGCGTCTCGGTGACCGCGGTGTCGAGGATCGCGGTGCCCGCCGTGAGCGTCCGGAGGAACGTCTCCTCCTCGGCGTACGCGAGGCGGGAGATGCGCGGGAACTCTTCGACGAGCTCCGGGTAGGCGTCCTGCATGGCGTCCTTGGACGCGGGGAGCAGCTGCGGCAGGCTCGCGCCCTCGAAACCGAGGAGGCGCATGGCGCGAACGACTCGACGGAGCAGGCGACGCAGGATGTATCCACGTCCCTCGTTGCCCGGCTCGACGCGGTCGGCCATGAGCATGAGCGACGAGCGCACGTGGTCGGCGACGACGCGCATTCGCACGTCGTCGGTGTGCACCGCGCCGTAGCGCTTGCCGGAGATCTCGGCGGCCTTGTCGAGCACGGGCCGAACCTGGTCGATCTCGTACATGTTGTCGACGCCCTGCTTGATGAACGCGATGCGCTCGAGACCCATGCCCGTGTCGATGTTCTGCTTGGGCAGGTCGGCGACGATCTCGTAGTCGTCCTTCGTCGTGCCTGCGCCTCGCTCGTACTGCATGAAGACGAGGTTCCAGATCTCGACGTAGCGGTCGTCGTCGGTGGCGGGTCCGCCGTCGACACCGTACTCGGGGCCACGGTCGAAGAAGATCTCCGAGCAGGGTCCAGCGGGGCTGCCGGGGCCTCCGGCTGACCAGAAGTTGTCCTTCATCCCGAGGCCCTGGATGCGGTCGTCGCTGAAGCCGGTCACCTCGCGCCAGATGCCGCGTGCGACGTCGTCCTTCTCGTACACCGTGATCCAGAGGTCTTCGGGCTTGAAGCCGAGACCGCCGGAGCTCTCCGGGGAGGTGAGGAGCTCCCAGGCGAACTCGATCGCGCCCTGCTTGAAGTAGTCGCCGAACGAGAAGTTTCCGCACATCTGGAAGAAGGTTCCGTGTCGAGGCGTCTTTCCGACCTCTTCGATGTCGTTGGTCCTGATGCACTTCTGCACGCTGACGGCGCGATCGAACGGGGGCGGCACGATCCCGGTGAAGTACGGGATGAACGGCACCATGCCGGCGATCGTGAACATGATCGTCGGGTCGTCGCTGACGAGGGGCGCGGAAGGGACGACGGTGTGCCCGCGCTTCTCGAAGAAGTCGAGGTAGCGGCGACGGATCTCAGCGGTTTGCATCGTGCGGTGTGGCTCTTTCTCTGGCGACGGGCGACGGAGGCCGCCCAGGCGACGGGGGATGTGCTGGTCGCGCTACTTGATGTCGGCGATGGCCGCGGAGAGGTCCTGCGTGCGGGCGCGGTAGCCCTCTGCGACGGCCTCGGTGAACTCGTCGACGCGACCGTTCACGCCAGCGAAGAACTTGCGTCCTGCCGGAGTCGAGTTGACGAGGTGGGCGAGGGCGAACCCTGCGGCGATGCCGCCGATGATGCTGAGTGCTGTGCGCATGCGAACTCCTGTGAAGAGGGGTGAGGGGTCGGACGGGTCAGCGCGTGGCGCGCGGCTTCGGCTTCTTCGGCGTGCTCTTCGGCGTCGACTTGACCTTGGACTTGGACGGCCCGTCGCTCTTGAGGCTCGAGATGCCGGCGCGCACTGCCGCGGAGAACCCGGCGAGCTTGATGAGGGGGCCGCCGACACTGGCGGCGGTGAGCGCGACGAGGCTGGAGACGTTGCTCGTCGTCTCGGACACGTGGGTGGTGATGCTGTCGATCTTCGCGAGCTGCTTGTTGGCCTCGAGGACGGTGACCTGCGTCTCGGCGAGCGTCGGGGTGATCGCATCGACGGACTCGCGGATGCCGCTGCGCACCTCGTCGAGGACGCCGCCGAGCTTCAGGAGAGGGACGGCGAGCAGAAGGACGAGGACGAGGAAGACTCCGGCCGCGATGAGGCCGGCGATGTCGCCACCAGACATGGTGCTCCTTACTGAGTGCAGCGAGCTGCCGCACGGATAGACGAACGGGGCTGCCGCGCGCGTAGACGAGCGGCACAGTGCCGCAGGACAGACAAAGGGGCGGGCCATCTTGCGATGACCCGCCCCTATGCTAGTTGGCTCTCGCGGCTCGGGCTGTCCCGAACTGCCAGTTCCGGCGAACCGGAGCGCCTGCTTGGCTAGCGAGCAGCGTAGTACTCGACGACGAGCTGGACTTCACACGTCACCGGGACCTCGACACGCTTCGGGCGGCGCACGAGGCGCGCCTGGAGCGTTGCGAGGTCGACATCGAGGTACGCGGGGACCTTGGGGAGGACGTCCGCGTGGCCACCGGCGGCGGCGACCTGGAAGACCTCGAGGGCCTCCGAGCGCTGCTTGACCTGGACGAGCTGTCCCGGCTTCACGCGGAAGCTGGGGCGGTCGACGAGCTTGCCATCGACGAGGATGTGGCGGTGCACGACGAGCTGGCGAGCCTGTGCCGTGGTGCGGGCGAAGCCCGAACGCAGGACAAGCGCGTCGAGGCGCATCTCGAGCAGCTCGACGAGGTTCTCACCCGTCAGGCCCGCCGCGCGACGCGACTCTTCGAAGACGATGCGAAGCTGCTTCTCGCGGAGCCCGTACTGGGCGCGCAGACGCTGCTTCTCGCGCAGACGGACGGCGTAGTCGCTGTCGGTCTTGCGACGCGTGCGGCCGTGCTCTCCCGGTGCGTACGGGCGCTTCTCGAGCGCGCGCTCTGCCTTCGGGGTGAGTGCGATGCCGAGTGCGCGGCTGAGGCGCACCTTGCTGCGTGAACGTGAGGTCTTGGACACAATTGCCTTTCGAGCGAAGTTTGGCGCGCGTGAGCGCGCAGAAATGAAGTTGCTCTCCGCCAAGGCCATGCCCCGGCGTCAAACTTGAGCAGTGTCGCGCGTGCGTCGGCTACAGACTGCACGCCTTGCTCTCGGACGCGCAGCCGCACGCGACCCCGGGAGGTAGACCGAGAAAGACTAGCACAGTGGGAGCCGCGCTCAGGGTCCTGGCTTGGTGATGGCCCGCAGCTTCTCGAGCCTCGCAGCTATCTCCCGCTCTTCTCCGAACCGGGTCGGCGAGTAGTACTCGCGCTGGCTCAGCTCGTCGGGGAGGTACTGCTGCTCGGAGACTCCCCGTGCGTCGTCGTGCGGATACCGGTATCCCTTGCCGTGGCCGAGGCGCTTGGCCCCGGCGTAGTGCGCGTCCCTGAGGTGCTTCGGCACGCGGCCGATACCGCCCGCCTTGACGTCGGCGATCGCCGCGTTGATGCCCGAGTAGGCAGCGTTCGACTTCGGGGCAGTCGCAAGGAAGACGGTCGCCTGGGCGAGCGGGATGCGTCCCTCAGGCATGCCGATGAGCTGAACGGCGTCGGCCGCGGCCACCGCTATCTCGAGCCCCCGCGGCTCGGCGAGGCCGATATCCTCGCTCGCGAGCACGATGAGCCTGCGGGCGATGAAGCGCGGGTCCTCCCCCGCCACGATCATGCGTGCCAGGTAGTGGAGTGCCGCATCTGGATCGCTGCCCCGCACCGACTTGATGAACGCGCTGATGACGTCGTAGTGCTCATCGCCGTCCCGGTCGTAGCGGAGCAGCGCCTGATCCGAGGCACTCGAGACGATCTCGGCATCGATCGTCGTCTGCCCGGAGGCCTGGGCGGCGGCCGCCGCCGCTTCCAAGGTCGTGAGGGCCCGCCGTGCGTCGCCCGAGGAGAACTGCACGATCGCGCGCTTGGCGTCGTCCGCGACCTCGAAGGCGCCGCCGAGGCCGCGCTTGTCAGTCGTCGCGCGGTCGAGCAGCTCGACGAGGTCTGCCTCGTCGAGCGGCTGCAGGGTGAGCAGCAGACTCCTGGAGAGCAGCGGGCTGATGACCGAGAACGAGGGGTTCTCCGTGGTCGCCGCGACGAGCGTGACCCAGCCGTTCTCCACGCCGGGGAGCAGCGCATCCTGCTGGGCCTTGGTGAACCTGTGGATCTCGTCGAGGAACAGCACCGACTGGATGCCGTACAGGTCACGTTGGGTGAGCGCCTCATCCATCACCTGCCGCACGTCCTTCACGCCGGCGGAGATGGCGGAGAGCTGCGTGAATCGCTTGCCGGACGTGTGCGCGATGGCCTGCGCGAGGGTCGTCTTGCCCGTGCCGGGTGGCCCCCAGAGGATCACGGACGTTCCTGCACGCGTGTCCTGCTCGGGCGAGGCGAGGGCGCGCAGGGGCGAGCCGGGGCGCAGCAGGTGCCGCTGACCCACGACCTCGTCGAGAGATCTCGGGCGCATCCGCACCGCGAGGGGCGCAGTTGTGCCCGCAAGGCTTGGCGCGTCACCTGTCATGAAGCCCGATGTTAGTAAACTCCCCTCTGGTGCCTGCACGGCATGCTGAAGACAAGCGAATGAGGCACAGTGGCAACTTCGGACAAGA
Organism: Pseudoclavibacter sp. RFBG4; assembly: GCF_002931515.1. Classification (NCBI taxonomy): domain Bacteria; kingdom Bacillati; phylum Actinomycetota; class Actinomycetes; order Micrococcales; family Microbacteriaceae; genus Pseudoclavibacter; species Pseudoclavibacter sp. RFBG4. The sequence continues at coordinate 343,982 of NZ_PSYC01000024.1, forward strand.
ACTCCCGCGAACAGCGTCGGCGGACCCGCGAGTACGAGGCGCGCGTCGCCGTCCACGAGCGCGGCGTCCGGCGCCGCAGTCGCGACAACCGCACATGGACGATCGCTCTTGTCGTGGTCGCCCTCGTCGTCGGCGCGCTGCAGGTCTTCTACTTCACGGGCGGTCCAGGAGCACCAGCCCCCGCCGCGGACGAGACGACGTCCCCTGCGGCCACGCCGTCCGGCGAGGTACCGGACCCGGCGCTGGCAGAGGGACGCACCTGGACGGGCGAGATGACCTTCAACGGCGACCTCACGCTGGGCATCGAGCTCGATGGCGCAGCCGCCCCGCAGGCAGTGGCGAACATGGTCTCGCTCAACGGCCAGAACTACTTCACCGACACCTCCTGCCACCGGCTCACGACCGAGGGACTCTTCGTTCTGCAGTGCGGCGACCCGACAGGAACGGGAACAGGCGGCCCCGGCTATAGCTGGGGTCCCATCGAGAATGCGCCGGAAGACGGCGTCTACCCCGCTGGCACGATCGCCATGGCTCGCCAGGGCGGCAACGCGGAGAGCATGGGCAGCCAGTTCTTCATCGTCTACGAGGACACCATCCTCCCGGGCGATGCCGCAGGCGGCTACACCGTCATGGGGCAGGTCACGGACGGCCTCGACGAGTTCATCGCGGGGATCGTCGAGCCGGGTGTCGACCCGGCTTCCGGCGGCGGCGACGGCGCTCCAGTGGCGCCCGCCGTCATCACCTCCCTCTCCCTGCAGTAGCGGATCGAGCGGGCAGCCTGCCGGAGCGGGACGGTGAGACTGGGCATGCCCTGGTGAACGAAACGCCCGCAGTGTCCTAGCATGGGGAGTCAGTCGCGCAAGCTGCGCAAACGCCTACCGTGAGGGAATACTCGCCATGTCTGCACTCCCCCAGAATCCGTGGGGCCGCGTCGAAGAAGACGGCACCGTGTACGTGATCGAAGATGGAACTGAGCGCAAGGTCGGCCAGTACCCCGATGGCACGACAGAGGAAGCCCTCGCGTACTTCGTTCGCAAGTTCTCCGACCTCGAAGGCCAGGTGTCTCTCCTCGAGCAGCGCGTCAAGAACGGAGCTCCGGCCTCTGACATCGCCAAGTCCGCCAAGCACCTCAGCGCACAGCTGAGCGACGCGAACGCGGTCGGCGACCTCGCCGCACTCCGTTCGCGTCTCGAGGCGCTCGGCGGCACCGTCAGCGAGCTCACCGAGCAGCAGCGCGAGGCGCAGCAGGAAGAGATCGCCGGGGCGCTCCAGGAGCGCGAGGCGATCGTGGTCGAGGCTGAGCGCCTCGCCGCCCAGCCTCCTGCCTCCATCCAGTGGAAGCAGACGACGGCCAGCATCGACGAGCTCTTCGCGAAGTGGAAGACCCACCAGCAGGACGGGCCACGGCTGCCGAAGGCTGAAGCCAACGCGCTCTGGAAGCGATTCCGTGGCGCGCGCAGCACGCTCGAGCGTGAGCGTCGAGCCTTCTTCGCGGAGCTCGACGCGAGCCACAAGACGGCTCGCGATGCCAAGACCAAGATTCTGGAGCGGGCTGAGGCGCTTGCCCCTCGCGGCGCCGACGGTGTCGCTGAGTACCGCAGGCTCCTCGATGAGTGGAAGGCCGCGGGCCGTGCGGGCCGCAAGTACGACGACGCGCTCTGGAACCAGTTCAAGGCTGCCGGAGATGTGCTCTTCCAGGCCAAGGGCGAGGTCGACGCAGCAGAGAGCGTCGAGTACTCCGCCAACTACGAGGCCAAGGCCGCTCTTCTCGAGGAGGCGACCCCGATCCTCCAGCTGACCGACCGCCGGGCGGCGCGAGAGAAGCTCGCCGACATCCAGCGTCGGTGGGATGAGATCGGGCGTGTGCCCCGTGAGAACTTCAAGGCCACGGAAGACCGCCTTCGCGCCATCGAGCAGCATGTGCGCAAGCTCGACGACGATCACTGGCAGAAGTCCAACCCCGAGCGTCAGGCCCGCAGCCAGGGCATGCACAGCCAGCTGACCGAGGCCATCGAGAAGCTCGAGGCCGAGCGCGCCGACGCTGAGGCGCGGGGTGACAAGCGGGCTGTCAAGGAGGCTGAAGAGGCCCTCGAAGCCCGCCGCGTCTGGCTCGCCGCCATCGGCAGCTGAGGCTGAGCGTCACTCCACAGCAGGCGAGACCGTCTGCCGTGTGAGTCACGAAGTGGGGCAGGATGCGAGCGTGCATCCTGCCCCACTTCGTCTTCTGTCCTTCGCCGAGCTCCAGGTCATGGAGCGGGACGGTGAGATCTTCCGTTTCGGCCACGCGTGTGCCGTGGGGTACGCGTCGATCGCTGGGCAGCTCACGGCGGAGGACCGGGCTTCGACGCTCGCGCGTCTCGTGACCGGCAGCTGCGCCGTGGGTGGCGAATCAGCGATCTGGGTGCATGCGGGTGGCCCTGCGCCGCAGCAGCTCACGTTGGCGTCCCCGCGTGGTGCGCGGCCGCCGAGGCGGCAACGTGCGGGCGTGAGGTACAGGTCCACCGCTCCGCCGGCGGAGGCCGTTGTGCTCGTCGGTGGCGTCCGGGTCGTCCGGGCCGATCTTGCGCTCCTGGATCTCCTGCACGACCCGGAGAGCAGCCAGGCGTCGATCGATCACGCGGTGCGGCTGCTCGCCAGGGACCCGGTGGAGCTTCTCGCTGACTATCCCAGCCACCGGAGACCATTCGTCTCGCTCGCGAGGGACCGCGCGACGCTGTCCCGCTGTGCGAGTGCTACTGCGTCTTGACCCGGTACACGTCGTAGACGCCGTCGATCCTGCGGACGGCGTTGAGCACGCGGTCGAGGTGCGTCGTGTCGCCCATCTGGAACGAGAACTTGCTGATGGCGAGGCGAGCCTTCGAGGTGTGCACGGTTGCGGAGAGGATGTTGACGTGGTGCTCGCTCAGCACGCGCGTCACGTCGCTGAGCAGTCCGGAGCGGTCGAGCGCCTCCACCTGGATGTTCACGAGGAACACGCTCGAGGAGCTGGGGGCCCACTGGACCTCGATCATGCGCTCGGGCTCGCGCCGGAGGCTCGCGACGTTGTTGCAGTCAGCGCGGTGCACGGAGACGCCCTGGCCGCGTGTGACGAAGCCGAGGATGTCGTCACCTGGCACGGGAGTGCAGCACTTCGCGACCTTGACGAGGATGTCAGGCGCACCCCGGACGAGGACGCCGGAGTCGCTCGTGGTCGGGATCGTCGTGCCGGGGGTGAACTGCGGCGCCTCATCCGCGGCGGGGACGTCCTGCTCCTGGCGGAGGGCTGCCTGCAGCTTCTCCATGACCGACTGGGTCGAGACGTGCCCGTCGCCGACTGCGGCGTAGAGGGCGGTCACGTCGAGGTAGCGGAGGTTCGACGCGACCGAGGAGAACGCCTCCTGGACGTGGTCCTTGTTGAGCGGGAGACCGGCCTTCCGCAGCGCCTTGGCGACGGAGTCCTTCCCCTGCTCGATGGCCTCGTCTCGGCGCTCCTTCGAGAACCACTGCCTGATCTTGTTCTTGGCTCGGGCGCTGGCGACGAAGGTCAGCCAGTCCTGCTTTGGCCCGGCATCCGGATTCTTCGAGGTGAAGACCTCGACGACGTCGCCGTTCTGCAGCTTCGAGTCGAGGGGCAGAAGACGCCCGTTGACCTTCGCGCCCATGGTCCGGTGACCGACATCGGTGTGGATCGAGTACGCGAAGTCGACGGGCGTGGCCCCCGCGCTCAACCCGATGACCTTGCCCTGGGGCGTGAAGACGTAGACCTCCTTCGCGCCGAGGTCGAAGCGGAGGGAGTCGAGGAACTCTCCGGGGTCGGTGGTCTCCTGCTGCCAGTCGCTCAGGTGCTTGAGCCACGCCATCTCGGTGCGGGTCTCGTCAGCCTTGTCCTGCTTGCCGGACTGGGCGTTCTGCTTGTACATCCAGTGCGCCGCGACGCCGAACTCTGCGCGGCGGTGCATCTCGATCGTGCGGATCTGGATCTCGACGGGTTTGCCGTCCGGTCCGATCACCGTGGTGTGCAGCGACTGGTACAGGTTGAACTTGGGCGTCGCGATGTAGTCCTTGAATCGCCCTGGCATGGGCGTCCACCTGGCGTGGATGGCTCCGAGGACGCCGTAGCAGTCGCGCACCGAGTCGACGATGAGGCGGATAGCCGTGAGGTCGTAGATCTCGTCGAAGTCGCGGCCCCGCACGATCATCTTCTGGTAGATCGAGTACAGCTCCTTGGGGCGCCCGTAGACGTCGCCCCGCATCTTCAGCTGTCGGAGGTCGGACTGCACCTCGGCGATGACGCGCTGCACGTACTTCTCGCGCTCGGGCTGCCTGTGGGCGACGAGGTTCTTGATCTCGGAGTAGATCTTGGGATTGATGACGGCGAAGGAGAGATCCTCGAGTTCGTTCTTCATCGCCTGGATACCCATGCGGTGCGCGAGGGGCGCGTAGATCTCCAGCGTCTCCTTCGCTTTGCTCTTCGCCTTCTCCGGGGACATGAAGCCCCACGTTCGAGCGTTGTGCAGGCGGTCGGCGAGCTTGATGACGAGGACGCGGATGTCCTTTGACATCGCCACGACCATCTTGCGCACGGTCTCTGCCTGCGCGTTGTCGCCGTACTTGACCTTGTCGAGCTTCGTCACGCCGTCGACGAGCATCGCGATCTCGTCGCCGAAGTCGGATCGAAGCTCGTCGAGCGTGTAGTCGGTGTCTTCGACGGTGTCGTGGAGGAGCGCGGCGGCCACGGTGATCGAGCCGATGCCGAGATCGGCGAGGATCTTCGCGACGGCGACCGGGTGCGTGATGTAGGGCTCGCCGCTGCGGCGGAACTGCCCCTCGTGGGCGTCCTTCGCCACCTCGTAGGCCCGCTGCACGAGTGCCGTGTTCGCTCGAGGGTCGTGCTTTCTGAGCGACTTGAGAATCGGCTCGAGGACGTGCACCGGCTGCTTCGCGAACATTCGCGGCATTCGCCAGCGCAACGAGGAGACCTCACTCATGCAGCACCTCCATATGCATCATCACCCTGGCCTGCGTGGGTACGCGGACCAGGGTGATGACAAGTTATCACCGTGCGGGGTGTCCTCAGGACGCGGACGCCTTGGGCGCCGGCTCGGACTCCGAGGCGACTGCCTCTTCGTCGTCTTCGGCATCCGCATCCGCCTCGTCGCGCTCCTTGAGCGTGCGGGCGCGAGCCGCGAGGATGCGCTTGTCCGTGCGTGCGATCTCCGGCTCGCGTGAGCGCAGCGCAGCGTACAGCGGGCCCGCGACGAAGATCGTGGAGAGCGCTCCGACGAAGATTCCGATGAACAGCGCGAGGGCGATGTCCCGCAGCGTGCCCGCGCCCATCAGGAAGGCGCCGATGAACAGGATCGCTCCGACCGGGAGCAGCGCGACGACCGAGGTGTTGATCGAGCGCACGAGGGTCTGGTTGATGGCCAGGTTCACGAGCTCGCCGAAGGTCCGGGAGGATTCCGCGTTGTAGTCCTCGGCGTTCTCACGGATCTTGTCGAAGACCACGACGGTGTCGTAGAGGGAGTAGCCGAGGATGGTGAGGAAGCCGATGACCGCTGCGGGGGTGACCTCGACGCCGGTGACGGCGTAGACGCCCGCGGTCACGACGAGGTCGTGGGCGAGGGCGACGAGTGCCGCGATCGACATCTTCCAGGTGCGGAAGTACAGCGACATGAGGATGGCGGCGATCGCCACGAAGACGCCGAGGCCGATCACCATCTGACGGGTGATGTCCTGCCCCCACGATGGCCCGATCGTGGACAGGTTGACGTCCTCGACAGGCACGGAGTACGCCTCGGCGAGCTGCGCACGCAGCTCGGTGTTGGCGTCCTCGGAGAGGGCGTCGGTCTGCACGCGGATTCCGCCGTCGCCGAGGACGGCGACCTTCGCGGGGGTTGCCGTGAACTCGGCGGCGGCCGCGATGGCTGGCTCCTGCTCGTCGGTCGCCGGCTGCGAGACCAGGAACTCGGAGCCACCAGTGAACTCGATGCCGAGCTCGAGGCCTCCGCGGAGGATCGGCACGAGGATCGAGATGAGGACCGCGATTCCCGCGATGGAGAACCAGATCTTCCGTCTGCCGACGAAGTTGAACGAGCGCTCCCCCGTGTACAGGTCGTTGCCCAGGGTCTGGAACTTGCTCATCAGGCCTTCTCCCCATTGCTCGTGGTCGACGTCTGGTCGGCATTGGCCGATCCGGCCGCCACGAGGTCATCGCCGCCGGCCTTCTTGGCGGCTTCTGCCTTGCGCTCGGCGAGCGTCTGTCGGCGCTCGGCCTCGCGTGTTGCGCCGCGCTTCTTCTGCTCCGGGGTGCGGAACGTGCCGCGTCCGCGGTACACCGCGCCGAGCGATCTGGGATCGAGGCCCGAGGCGGGGTGTCCGTCCGCGAAGAACGGTGTCCGAGCGAGCAGGCGCATGAGTGGGTGGGTGAAGAGGGTGACCACGATGATGTCGATGATCGTCGTGATGCCGAGTGTCAGCGCGAAGCCGCGCACGTTGCCGACGGCCACGAACAGCAGCACGATGGCGACGAGGAAGTTGACGGCGTCCGATGCGAGGATCGTTCGGATGGCGCGTGTCCAGCCGCCCTCGACGGCCGAGACAAGCCCCTTGCCGTCTCTCAGCTCATCCTTGATGCGCTCGAAGTAGACGATGAACGAGTCGGCCGTGATGCCGATGGCGACGATGAGGCCCGCGACACCCGCCAGCGAGAGCCTGTACCCCTCTTGGTTGGAGAGATACGTCACGACGATGTAGGTCAGGGCCGCGGCGATGACCAGCGACGCGACGGTCACGAGTCCGAGCGTGCGGTACTGGAACAGCGAGTAGACGACGACGGCCGCGAGCCCGATGAGACCGGCGATGAGGCCGTTCACGAGCTGCGAGCTGCCCAGTGTCGCCGAGATCGTGGAGGTCGACTGCGCGACGAAGTTGAAGGGCAGCGCGCCGAACTTCAGCTGGTCGGCGAGGGCCTTGGCACTCTCCTCGTTGAAGTTTCCGGAGATCTGCGGCTTGCCGTCGGTGATCGCCGCGTTGGTGGTCGGAGCCACGATGACCTGGTTGTCGAGCGTGACCGCGAAGCGGTTCTGGTTCTCCGTCAGCCCGACGAGTCGCTCGGTCACGGCGGCGAACTCCTGCGTGCCCTGCGCATCGAACTCGATGTTCACGGCCCACTGGTTGGTGGTCGCACCGGTGCTCGTGGTCGTGAGACCGCTGGTGGCGTCGGCGATGCGCTCACCCGTCACCTCGACCGGACCTAGGACGTACTTCTCCGTGCCGCTGTCGTCGCAGGTGATGAGCGGCTGGGTCGGGTCGATGTCAGCGGCGGGTGCGAGGTCGGCGCAGTTGAACTGCAGGAAGTCGACGTACATCTGCTCGGTGACCCAGTTGATGTCGCTCGCGTTCGTCGGCTCCGCCGTTGGCGTCGTCGAGAGCTCCTCAGGCAGCTGGTCAGCCGGGATGGCCTGGCTGTTCGCGGCCTGGTCGGCGACGAGCACGGCACGGAACTCGAGCTTGGCCGAGTTCTCGATGCGGTCACGCGTGAGCTGATCCATCTCACCTGGGACGGAGACGACGATGTTCCGACCGCCCTGGGTGGTGATCTCCGCCTCGGAGACGCCGGACGCGTCGATGCGCTGGCGGATGATCGAGACCGCCTGCTGCATCTGCTCGGACGACGGGTCCGCCTGGCCCTCCGGCAGCTGCGCGGCGAGCACGACCTGGGTACCACCCTCGAGGTCGAGCGCGAGGCGAGGCGTCCACTGACCGCCTTGCGTGGCAACGGCCAGCCAGTTGAGGCCCACGAGGGCAAGGATGAGGATCAAGAGCCACGTGAGCGTGCGCCAGGCGCGCTGGACGATGCCAGCACCCCGACCACGACGCGCCGATGACGTTGTCGACTTCGCCAAGAGAGTTCTGCCTTCTGACCTCAAGACGAGGCCCGTGCGTGAGAGGTGAGGGAGTCGCCTACGCCTTGTTGATGTTCGGTCCGGACTCGGAGCCGTTGTCGCTGTCGCGGCGCTCGGACTCAGCCTCGGCCTCGAGCTCGGGACGCTCTTCGACGGCCTCGTGCTCGGAGAGCGCGGAAGCGTCGTCCGGGACAGCCGGCGTGAGGATGTTGGCGACGGTCATCGAGTGGACGCGCAGACGCGTGCCCGGCTCCGACTCGATCGTGGTGATGTTGTTCTCCTCGTCGATGTCGACGATGGTGCCGTAGACGCCGCTCTGCGTCATGACATCCGCGCCGATCACCGCGCTGCTGCGCATCTCCTGCTGCTGCTGAGACCTCTTCTTGTTGCTACGCCACATGAAGAAGATCATGACGCCGAGGAGGACGAGGGGAAGGAGAAGCGTGAGATCCATTGTGGGTGCCTTTCTGGCAGTCCGTACTACGACTATGCACGCCCGGAACGACGGCAAACGCATCTAGTGTACGTCGCGGTCGTCCGGATGTCGCTCAGCAAGAGCTGGAGGGTTGAAGCTGGTTCCTAGATGTCGAGAGCTGCCCGCTGGGGTGCTCCCCCGCCAGGGAGGGTGCGCCCGAGGTGCGCGTAGGCCTGCTGCGTCGCGACGCGGCCCCTCTGCGTGCGCGTGACGAGTCCGGTCCGGACGAGGAAGGGCTCGACCACGCTCTCGACGGTCTCCGCCTCCTCGCCGACGGAGACGGCCAGCGATCTCACGCCGACCGGTCCCCCGGCGAAGCGATCGATGAGCGCCTGCAGGACGGCGCGGTCGAGGCGGTCGAGGCCGAGCGCATCCACGTCATAGACGAGGAGTGCGTGCTGCACGGCCTGCTCGTTGGCGTCGGTCTCGTGGACGAGGGCGTAGTCGCGCACTCTCCGGAGGAGTCGGTTCGCGATTCGCGGTGTGCCCCGGCTGCGGGTCGCGATCTCGGCGAGCGCCGCATCGTCGACGCGGAGGTCGAGCAGGCGGGCCGCACGGGCGAGGACCCGTTCCAGCTCGGCGTCCTCGTAGAACTCGAGGTGCGCGGTGAAGCCGAAGCGGTCGCGAAGGGGGTTCGGGAGGAGGCCCGCCCGGGTGGTGGCGCCGATGACGGTGAACGGGGCAAGCTCGAGCGGAACGCTCGTTGCGCCAGCGCCCTTGCCGACCATGATGTCGATGCGGTAGTCCTCCATTGCGAGGTACAGCATCTCCTCGGCCGTGCGCGCCATGCGGTGGATCTCGTCGATGAACAGCAGCTCACCCGGCACCAGGCTGGAGAGGACGGCCGCCAGGTCGCCCGCGTGCTGCAGCGCCGGACCGCTCGTGAGTCGAATGGGCTGCCCCGTCTCCTCGGCGACGATGAGAGCCAGCGTCGTCTTTCCGAGGCCAGGGGGGCCAGCGAGCAGGATGTGGTCCGGGGTGCGGCTCTGCAGGGCAGCGGCCTTGAGGAGCAGCTCCAGCTGCACTCGCACCTTCGCCTGGCCGACGAACTCGGCGAGGTTCGCTGGTCTGAGGGCTCCCTCGAAGGCGATCTCCGCCTCGGACTCGGGTGCTTCGGGGAAGTGCGAGGCGTCGGTCACGATCGGCTCCCAGCCGGCCCGAGCAGCTTGAGTGTGGCCCGCAGCAGCTTCGCGACGTCCTGCTCTTCACCCTCGAGCGCCTTCGCGGCGTCCTCGACCGCAGGTGAAGCCTGCCGTTCTGCGTAGCCGAGGCCGAGCAGCGCTTCGACCACGTCGCGGCGCACCGCCGCCGCTCCGCTGTCGGAAGACGGCTCCCCCGTGGTCGTGCCCGGGGCAGGCGCGAGAGTGATCTTGCCCGCGAGCGAGAGGATGATGAGCTTGGCGGTCTTGGGGCCGATGCCGCTCACTGCCGTGAAGGCCTTGACGTCCTCCTCGCCGACGGCGCGTGCGACCTGCTCCGGCTCGAGATGAGCGAGCACGCCGAGCGCGGACTTAGGGCCGACTCCGGTGACCGTGATGAGGTGCTCGAAGATCTCGAGTTCCTCCGGTCGCTGGAACCCGTACAGAGTCCAGGCGTCTTCGCGGACGACGAGGTGCGTGCGCAGCAGCACCTCGGAGTCGAGGCGGAGCTGCAGAGCATGGGCTGGGGTCACGAAGACCTGGTAGCCGACACCCGCGGCCTCGATCGTGACCGTTGTGGCGGTCCGGTACAGCACCTGGCCGCGGAGGGAAGCAATCACCGGTCTACCGTACGCGGCGGCCGCGAGATTTCGCGGCACGCTCGGCGGCGAGCCACGCGCTCTGCGCGGTTGTCGGCGCGTCCGCAGGCCGCCCGGCTGAGGCGACGGCTCGCTGCGCTGGCGTCTGGCCCCCCGCGGGCTTGAGGGTGTCGAGCGGGGATTTCCATGCCGAGCAGATAGCGAGCGCCAACGCGTCGGCGGCGTCGGCCGGCTTGGGGATGTCGTCGAGTCGGAGGATGCGCTGCACCATCGTGCCGACCTGCTTCTTCTCGGCTGAGCCGTAGCCGGTGACGGCGGCCTTGACCTCCGACGGGGTGTGCAGGACAGCGGCGATGCCCCGACGTTCCGCCGCGACGAGGATCACTCCAGAGATCTGGGCGACCCCCATGACGCTCGGCAGGTTCTGTTGGGCGAAGACGCGCTCCAGGGCGATGGCATCCGGCTTGAACTCGTCGAGCACGGCCTCGATGCCGTCTGCGAGGAGTCGGAGGCGCCGCTGCAGCTCATCTCCGGGAGCTGACGTGACCACCGAGACGTGCACGAACTCGACACGCTGTCGGCCGTGCGCGTCGACGATGCCGAGGCCGCAGCGCGTGAGGCCGGGGTCGATGCCCAGGATTCGCCGCGGCACTCGGACTACTCGTCGTCTTCGGAGAGCTGCTGCTGCACCTCGGCGGAGACGTCGATGTTCGTGAAGATGTTCTGCACGTCGTCGCTGTCCTCGAGTGCGTCGATGAGGCGGAACACCTTGCGAGCGGTGTCGGCGTCGGCCTCGACCTTGACGTTCGGCACGAACTCGGCGTCGGCGGAATCGTAGTCGATGCCAGCGGCCTGCAGGGCCGTGCGTGCGCCGACCATCTCGCTGGCTTCCGTGCGGATCTCGAACACGTGCCCGTGGTCGATGACCTCCTCGGCGCCGGCGTCGAGGACGACCTCGAGCACGTCGTCCTCGGTGGGGGTCTCCTCGTGAGGGACGACGATGACGCCCTTGCGCTCGAAGTTGAAGGCAACGGAGCCCGGGTCCGCCATGTTGCCGCCGTTGCGGCTCATGGCGGTGCGCACCTCGGCCGCCGCGCGGTTCTTGTTGTCGGTGAGGCACTCGATGAGCAGCGCGATGCCACCGGGGCCGTATCCCTCGTACATGATCGTCGTGTAGTCGATCGACTCGCCCGTGAGGCCCGCGCCGCGCTTGACGGCCCGGTTGATGTTGTCGATCGGGACGCTGGTCTTCTTCGCCTTCTGGATGGCGTCAGCCAGCGTGGGGTTGCCAGCGATGTCGGCGCCGCCGATCTTCGCCGCGACCTCGATGTTCTTGATGAGCTTGGCGAACGACTTCGCGCGACGCGAGTCGATGATGGCCTTCTTGTGCTTGGTCGTCGCCCACTTGGAGTGTCCGGACATCTGTTCTCCGTTGTTCTAGCGCGTCTCACCTGCGGTGGGCGCCTGCTGCTGTTCGTATGCACGCTGACACCGTGGCCCGAGAAGTGGACGCCACTGGTCGCCGTCGGCGAGCGGTCTCTTCGTCTAGTTTACGCGTGCTCCGGCCAAGCGCCCGCGAGGAACACAGCAAGTGCGCGTTCGAGGGCCTCGATGTCGGCGATCGCGGCCAGCTCGCGGGCCGAGTGCATGGAGAGGATGGGGATGCCGACGTCGACGGTCGAGATGCCGAGTTCGGTGGACGCGATCGGGCCGATCGTCGAACCGCACGGCAGCGAGTTGCTCGACACGAAGGCCTGCACGGCCACGCCGGCGTTCTGGCAGACGCCGGTCCAGAGTGCGCTCCCACGCGCATCCGTCGCGTAGCGCTGGTTCGCGTTCAGCTTGAGGAGGGTTCCTCGGCCCGCGATGGGCCGGGTCTCGTCGTCGTGCTTCTCTGGATAGTTCGGGTGCACGCTGTGGCCCAGATCGCTCGAGACGAGCCACGAGGCGGCCAGCGCTCGCCGCTGCTGGGCGGGACCTGCGCCGAGGCCCTCCTGGATGCGAGCGAGCACGTCGCCGAGGAACGGGCCGGCCGCGCCGGAACGGCTCGCGGAACCCACCTCTTCGTGGTCGAAGGCCGCGATGACGGGGATCACGCCACTCGGCACGGTCTCGACGAGTGCCGTCGTCGCGGCGTGGACGCTGACGAGGTTGTCGAGGCGTGCCCCGGCGAACAGCGCCTCGCCGTGTCCGAAGAGCTGGGCGTCCTGGGCATCTGCGAGGAAGAGGTCGAAGCCCGTGATCGATTCCGGGTCGACCCCGGCGTCGGATGCGAGCGCCGCTACGACACCTCCCGCTGCCTCGAGACCGAGGACGGGGTGGGTATGGCGCTGCGGGTCGAGGACGAGTCCGCGCTCGTTGACGCCCCGGTCGAGATGGATCGCGAGCTGCGGGATGCGCGCGATGGGTCCTGAGGCGGCGAGCACGGTGGTGCCGTCAGCGAGGGCGAGGCGGCCAGCGACGCGCAGCTCGCGGTCGAGCCAGGAGTTCAGCAGCGGCCCGCCGTAGACCTCGACCTCGAGGCGCTGCCAGCCCTGCGATGTCGACTCCGGGTTCGGCTTGAGCTTGAACCCAGGCGAGTCGGTGTGCGCTCCGACGATCGCGAACGGCGTGATCGGCGACGTGGACTCCGGCACTCGCCACGCGATGACCGCGCCGTCGCGGACGACGACGTAGCCGCCAGCCTCCTGCGGCCATTCATCGCGTTCGTCGAGCGACGTGAAGCCGGCATCCTCGAGCCGCCGTGCGACCTCAGCTGCCGCGTGATAGGAGGAGGGGGCTTCGCGGATGAAGGCAGCGAGGGACTCGCTGACCTGCTTGCTCCTGGCTGCCTTGCTCGGACGGCGTCTCGCCATGTTCTGCTCCTGGTTCTCTGTCGAATCGGTCGGTGCGTGGCGTCGTTCAGCCGGCGTGCTCGGCGACCCGGTCGAGGAAGTAGCTGTGGAACCGGGTCTCGCCGCTCATCTCGGGGTGGAACGACGTCCCGAGGAGGTTGCCCTGCGCGACGGCGACCACTCGACCGTCCGGGAGCGCCGCCATGACGCGGGCACGGCTCCCGACGGCATCCACGACGGGGCCGCGGATGAAGGTGGCGTGCACGGCCGGCTCGCCCAGCTCCGGAACCTCGATCTGCGTCTCGAACGACTGGTTCTGCGAGCCGAAGGCGTTCCGCCGCACCGACACATCGAGGCCGCCGAAGCTCTGCTGCCCCCTGATCGCGTCGACGACGGTGTCGGCGAGCATGATCAGGCCGGCGCACGTGCCGAAGACCGGCATCCCAGCTGCGATTCGATCCTGGATGGGCTGGGCGATGTCGAAGATCCGAGACAGCTTGTCGATGACACTCGATTCGCCTCCGGGGATCACGAGGCCCGAGACTTCTTCGAGCTGCGCCGGGGTGCGCACGAGCACCACGTCGGCGCCGAGGTCCGTGAGCACCTGCTGGTGCTCACGGACGTCGCCCTGCAGGGCGAGGACGCCGACTACGGGAGTCGCCAACGCCTCGCTACCAGCCGCGCTCAGCGAGACGGTGCGGGGCTGCGAGGTCGGAGACGTTGATGCCGACCATGGCTTCGCCGAGTCCGCGCGATGCGGCAGCGATCACGGCAGGGTCGTCGAACGCGGTGGTCGCCTTCACAATGGCGGCGGCGCGCTGGGCCGGGTTGCCCGACTTGAAGATGCCGGAGCCGACGAAGACACCGTCTGCACCGAGCTGCATCATCATCGCGGCGTCGGCCGGGGTCGCGACGCCACCCGCGGTGAAGAGCACGACGGGCAGCTTGCCGGTCTCGGCGATCTCGCGCACAAGTTCGTAGGGAGCCTGGAGCTCCTTCGCGGCGACGTAGAGCTCGTCGCGGGTCATGGACGTGAGGGCGGCGACCTCGCCGCGGATCTTCCGGATGTGCTTGGTCGCCTCTGATACGTCGCCCGTGCCGGCCTCGCCCTTCGAGCGGATCATGGCGGCGCCCTCGTTGATGCGCCGCAGCGCCTCGCCGAGGTTCGTGGCGCCGCAGACGAACGGCGTCGTGAACTGCCACTTGTCGATGTGGTTGACGTAGTCGGCGGGGCTCAGCACCTCGGACTCGTCGATGTAGTCGACGTCGAGCGCCTGCAGCACCTGCGCCTCGACGAAGTGCCCGATGCGAGCCTTCGCCATGACGGGGATGGAGACCTCGGCGATGATGCTCTCGATGAGGTCGGGGTCGCTCATGCGGGCGACGCCGCCCTGCGCGCGGATGTCGGCCGGGACGCGCTCGAGGGCCATGACGGCGACAGCGCCGGCGTCCTCGGCGATGCGCGCCTGCTCTGCGGTGACGACGTCCATGATCACGCCGCCCTTGAGCATCTCCGCGAGGCCGCGCTTGACCCGGTTGGAGCCTACGGTCCCGTCGACGGCGACGAGGGGGGCAGTGCTTTCGCTCATGATGTCCTTACTTTCCGCGTGCAGAGAGTGCATGGCGGTTCGGAGATGAATTGGCTCAAGTGTAGACGCGCGTGCGTCCCGGCTTGATTGGGCGACTGCCCAATCAAATCGCGGTAGATCAGGCCTTCGGCCAGGCGTCGGCGAGGGCCTGGCGGGTCTCGCCGAGCAGCGATGGGAACGCCTTCGTCTTCGCGATGATCGGGAAGAAGTTGGCGTCGAACTGCCAGCGAGGCACGATGTGCTGATGCAGGTGCCCGGCGATGCCAGCTCCGGCCAGACGACCCTGGTTCATCCCGATGTTGAAGCCGTCGACGTTCGAGACTGCGCGGAGCACACGCATCGCGGTCTGCGTCAGGTGCGCGATCTCGAGCACCTCGGCCTCGGAGGCCTCGTCGTACATCGCCACGTGCCGGTACGGGCACACGAGCAGGTGACCGGAGTTGTACGGATAGAGGTTCATGACCACGAACGCGTGCTCGCCCCGGGCCACGATGAGCGACTTCTCGTCGTCCATCGTGGGCCCGACGCAGAACGGGCAGGCATCCTGTGCGGGGTCCTGGCCATCCTGGATGTACGCCATCCGGTGCGGCGTCCAGAGCCGCTGGAAGGAGTCGGGCACCCCGGCAAAGTCAGCCGAGCGCTCGATGCCGAGGCCGTCGAGCTCGCCTTCGGGGAACCCGAGCGCGCTCATGCCAGGTCTTCTGCCGTGTTCACGAGCAGGTGCTCGTCGACGGCGCCGCGGACGAGGCGGATCGCGTCCTCGATCGGAACGCCGTTGCGCTGGGTTCCATCGCGGAAGCGGAAGGAGACCGTCTTCGCGGCGCGGTCGTCCTCGCCGGCGATGAGCTGGAACGGCACCTTCGCCTTCGTGTGGTTGCGGATCTTCTTCGGCATGCGGTCGTCGGACGCGTCGAGCTCGGCTCGCACGCCGTGGGAGCGCAGCTCGTCGACGATGCCCTGGAGGTAGTCGCCGTACTGCTCCGCAACCGGGATGGCGACGAGCTGCACGGGCGACAGCCAGACTGGGAAGGCGCCGGCGTAGTGCTCGACGAGCACGCCGAAGAAGCGCTCGATCGAGCCGAAGAGGGCGCGATGGATCATGACGGGACGCTGGCGCGTGCCATCCGGAGCCGCGTACTCCATGTCGAAGAGCTCTGGCAGGTTGAAGTCGAGCTGGATGGTCGACATCTGCCAGGTGCGGCCGATCGCGTCGCGCGCCTGCACGGAGATCTTCGGACCGTAGAACGCGGCTCCGCCCGGATCGGGGACCAGGTCGAGTCCGGACTCGGTGGCGACCTCCTCGAGCGTGCGCGTCGCTTCCTCCCACGTTGCGTCGTCGCCGACGAACTTCTCGGGGTTCTTGGTCGACAGCTCGAGGTAGAAGTCGTCGAGGCCGTAGTCCTTGAGCAGCGAGAGCACGAACTTGAGGGTGCGGGTCAGCTCGTCCCGCATCTGGTCGCGCGTGCAGTAGATGTGGGCATCGTCCTGGGTGAAACCGCGTGCGCGGGTCAGGCCGTGCACGACGCCGGACTTCTCCATGCGGTAGACCGTGCCGAACTCGAACATCCGCAGTGGCAGCTCACGGTAGGAGTGCGCGCCCTGGTTGTAGATCAGGTTGTGCATCGGGCAGTTCATGGGCTTCAGGTAGTAGTCCTGGCCCTGCTTGGTGACGTTGCCCGCCTCATCCACTTCCTCGTCGATGCGCATCGGCGGATACATGCCGTCTCGGTACCAGTCGAGGTGCCCGGAGATCTCGTAGAGACGCCCCTTCGTGATGTGCGGGGTCGAGACGAAGCTGTACCCCTCCTGCACGTGGCGCTTTCGCGAGTGCTCTTCCATCTCGAGCTTGATGATCCCGCCCCTGGGATGGAACACCGGCAGCCCGGATCCGAGCTCGTCCGGGAAGCTGAACAGGTCGAGCTCGCGGCCGAGGCGACGGTGGTCGCGCTTCATGGCCTCCTCGATGCGCTCCTTGTAGGCCCGCAGCTCGTCCTTCGTCGGCCAGGCCGTTCCGTAGATGCGCTGGAGCTGCGGGTTCTTCTCGGACCCGCGCCAGTAGGCGGCCGCAGAGCGAAGGATAGAGAAGCCATTGCTGAGCATCCGGGTCGAGGGGATGTGTGGCCCCCGACAGAGGTCCTTCCAGTAGACCTCTCCCGTCTTCGCGTCGACGTTGTCGTAGATAGTGAGCTCACCAGCGCCCACCTCGACCGACTCGTTGTCGGCGTTCGCGCCGCTGCCCTTGAGCCCGATCAGCTCGAGCTTGTAGGGCTCGTCGGCGAGTTCGGCCCGTGCCTCATCGTCGGTCACGACCCGACGCACGAAGCGCTGCCCCTGTCGCTGGATGCGCTGGGCTTCCTTCTCGATGGCCTTGAGATCCTCCGGTGTGAACGGGGTCTCCACGTCGAAGTCGTAGTAGAAGCCGTCGGTGATGGGAGGTCCGATGCCGAGACGCGCATCCGGGTTGATCTTCTGGACGGCCTGCGCGATGACGTGCGCGGCAGAGTGGCGGAGGATGTTGAGTCCGTCGGCACTGTCGATCGTCACCGGTTCCGTGATCGCCCCGTCCGGCACCACCGTGGCGAGGTCGACGAGCACACCGTCGAGCTTCATCGCGACGACGGAGCGGTCTGTGAAGAGCTCGAATCCGGTGGTCGTCGCGCCGCCGTTCTCGTGCGGGCGGATTTCGGTCTCGAGGTCAACGGGATCGCTGGTCACGATGCTCCTTGTCGTTAGGCATGAACAAGCGACCACTTTATCGCGCGACTGCCCTCGCGCGGCGCACGGAAGCCGACCCTGAGGAGCGGGACTCCTAGTTCTTGCGACGTCCTTCGCGGGGCGTGAACGTGCCGATGTCCTCGGGGGTGTCCGAATCGGAGCGTGTCGCCGAGGGGCGTGCGCCTCCGCTTGCGGGCTTCGCGTCGCCACTCTCGGCCGAGGCCTTGGAATCGGACTCGGCCTTGCCATCCCTGCCAAGGGTGTCGACCAGGCTGTTCAGAGCCAGGAGCGCCAGGCGGATCTTCTGGTGGTGTCGGCCCTCGGTCTTGACGTCGAGCTTCTCGGCGAGCTTCACGGCCTGATCCTTGATGACGCTCTCTCGTCCGGTCACGACCTTCTTCAGGCCCGTGTGCACGGCCTGGACTCGCGCACCGGAGTTCGCGGACTCCCGCATCCGCTCACCCCTCGCTGAGCCAGTGCTGTCGCCTGCGCCGCTGCCCGTCGAAACCATGATTCCTCCAAGTGCGCCGACCGGCGCGATCCGTGATGGCATCAAGATACGCGCAATCGCGATACATCGCGTGTGAAGACGCTGGGTGACGACTCGCACAGATACACAGCCAACAAAGCAGCTCCTCCCGCTAGCCTGAAGTCAGCGATCGGCGCACTGCCTTTGGCGAACGAAACAACCAAAGGTTGCCGACCGAGGGGATCCTCACATTACGACTTCATCTTCTGCGCTCCCCCAGGGCATCGGCCGGATCCGTACCACCAAGCCCCGCACCCCGGGAGCGAAATCCGTCACGCAGAGCTACAGCGCCGTGTCGAAGGTCATCCGCGAGATGGGCTTGCTCAAGCGCACTCGCTGGTTCTACGGAATGCTGGCTGCTGGCCTCATCGTCGCACTGGGCGGAGCCATCACCGGGTTCATCCTGCTCGGTGACAGCTGGTTCCAGCTGCTCATCGCTGCAGCCCTCGGCGTCATCTTCACGCAGTTCGCCTTCATCGCCCACGAGGCGTCGCACCGACAGGTGCTCGAGTCCGGCCCGGGCAACGACCGCCTCGGTCGCTTCCTCGCTGCTGGTGTCGTCGGCATGAGCTACAGCTGGTGGATGACGAAGCACACGAAGCACCACGTGAACCCGAACAAGATGGGCAAAGACCCCGACATCGACTTCGACACGATCTCCTTCACGGAGGAGGACGCTCGGAAGCAGACCGGTCTCCTCGCGCTGATCACGCGGAAACAGGGCTACCTGTTCTTCCCGCTGCTCACCTTCGAGGGCTACAACCTGCACTTCCGCTCGATCAAGTCCCTCTTCACTCGCCAGCCCATCAAGGGACGCTGGGTCGAGTTCACGATGATCACGGTTCGCTTCGCGATCTACCTCGGAGCTATCTTCTGGCTGCTCCCCCTCGGCATGGCGTTCGCCTTCATCGCCGTCCAGATGGCCGTCTTCGGCGTCTACATGGGCGCATCGTTCGCTCCGAACCACAAGGGCATGCCGATCATCCCCGCCGACGTGAAGATGGACTTCTTCAGCAAGCAGGTCCTCACCTCGCGCAACGTGAGCGGCGGCTGGTGGGCCAGCGCGCTCATGGGTGGCCTCAACTACCAGGTCGAGCACCACCTCTTCCCGAGCATGCCCCGCCCGCACCTTGCCAGGGCTCGCGAGATCATTCGCGAGCACTGCCAGAACCTCGAGGTCCCGTACACGGAGACGACGCTCATCAAGTCGTACGGCATCGTGATCGACTACCTCAACAGGGTCGGCCTCCAGGCTCGCGATCCCTTCGATTGCCCGCTCGTCAATCAGTTCCGCCGCGTCTGATCTGACACGCGCACAAAGGCCCACCCGGTTCATCCGGGTGGGCCTTTCTGCGTGCTGAATGCTCCTCCCGCGAGAGAGCTATTCGTAAATCTACGAATAGCTGGTACAGTCGGAGCATGAGCATCCACTTCCAAGCACAGATGCCTTCCGGCTGGAAGGCCACAAGCGCCATCCGAGTCCTGCGATTCCCCGGAGGCGAGATCACCCTCGTCGTCCCCGCGGATCTCAACGAGAAGCCCGCCTACGCCACCGTCACGGGCGCAGAACCGGGCGACCTCATCGCCCTCGGGCTCTGGGCCGATTACGCGCATCAGCTCGGCCAGCGGGCAGTCGCGGTCCTCCCCTATCTCCCGGCGGCTCGTGCCGACCGAGGCGCGCCCTTCGGGGCGAAGGTCTACGCCGAGCTGATCAACAGCTTCGGGCTCGATCAGGTGATCGTCTTCGACCCCCACTCCTCGGTCGCTCCCGGCCTGATCCACAATGTCAAAGTCGTGGGCTCGGCCCCCTACGTGCGGCGCGCGACGATCGGACGCGTCGGATCCCCGCACGAATACGTCGGCGTCATCGCACCGGATGCGGGTGCCGTCGGCCGTGCACAGGCCGCTGCGTCCGCGCTGCACCTCCCGCTCTTCCGCGCCGAGAAGCACCGTGACTTCCAGACCGGGAAGCTCTCCGGCTTCAGCTGCGAGGCTCTCCCCCGTGACGGACGCCTCCTCGTGGTCGACGACATCTGCGACGGGGGCGGCACCTTCCGGGGCTTGGCAGAGGCCACTGGACTGCCGAAGGAGCGCCTGACACTCTTCGTGAGCCATGGGGTCTTCTCGGGCGACGCCCCCGCCCTCCGACAGCACTTCGGCGAGATCATCACCACCGACTCGCACCCAGGCTCCGCACGCGAGGGCGTCGCGACCAAGGTGCTCTCGATCCGGAACATCCTCGCGCCCTACGTCGAGTACTGAGTCGCGGCAGACGCGACCTCGACGCCACAAGCTCCCCTCGAAAGGAATGACCATGGACTACACATCTGTTGCGCCCCTCTTCCAGACCGATGCCTACAAGCTCGGCCACCTTCAGCAGTACGGCCTCGCCGGCGACGTCACCGGCGTCTACTCCAACTACACCAACCGCGGTTCCCGCATCCCGGACATCGGCGCGGTCGTGCACTTCGGACTCCAGGCGTTCCTCGAGCGATACGCGGATAGCTTCCGCGTCTTCTTCGAGGCCGACGAGGATCAGGTCTGCCAGGCCTACGAGGCTCGTCTCGCGAGCATCCTCGGGCCGAACACGATCGGCAGCGCCCACATCCGCGCGCTGCACCGCCTCGGCTTCCTCCCCCTGCGGTTCTGTGCCGTGCCGGAGGGCACAGCAGTGCCACTTCGCGTTCCGAGCTTCACGATCGAGAACACGCACCCCGACTTCTTCTGGCTCACCAACTACATCGAGACGGTGCTGAGCGCGGAGATCTGGCAGGCATCGACGACCGCGACGATCGCGAAGGCGATGCGTGAGACGCTCGAGACCGCGGCGACGAGAACGGGGACACCCCTGGCTGCTGTCGACTGGCAGGGTCACGACTTCTCCTACCGAGGGATGTCCTCCAACGAGACCGCCGCGATGAGCGGAGCCGCGCACCTGCTCAGCTTCACGGGCACCGACTCACTCGTCTCCATCGACTGGATCGAGCGCCACTACGGCGGAGCGTTCATCGCCGGCAGCGTGCCGGCCACGGAGCACTCGGTGATGTGCGCGGGTATCGCGACGGTCGGCGAGCGTGAGCTCTTCGAGGGGCTGCTCGGCCTCTACCCGAGCGGCATCGTCTCCGTCGTCTCCGACACCTTCGATCTCTGGCGAGTGCTCACCGAGTACCTGCCGGCGCTTCGAGAAGAGGTGCTCGCCCGGGACGGGAAGCTGGTCATCCGGCCAGACTCCGGGAACCCCGTCGACATCCTCTGCGGGGTCGAGGATGGTGCCCAGGACGCTGGCGCGGCTGAGCGGAAGGGCGTCATCGAACTGCTCTGGGACACGTTCGGCGGAACGGTGAACGAGGCAGGCTACAAGGAGCTCGACCCACACATCGGGGCGATCTACGGTGACTCCATCACCCGCGAGCGGGCGGTTCGGATCACCGAGCGGCTTGCCGCGAAGGGCTTCGCTTCTGGAAACGTCGTCTTCGGCATGGGAAGCTTCGGGTACCAGTACCAGACCAGGGACACGTTCATGTCGGCGATCAAGGCGACGTGGATTCAGGTCGATGGTCGCGGCGTCGACATCCGGAAGGACCCTGTGACGGACAGCGGAACGAAGAAGAGCGCGACGGGCCGCCTGGCGGTGGTGACGGACGCCGATGGTCGCATGCGCCTGATCGAGCGGGCTACGCCTGCCGAGGAGGCGGAGTCCCTGCTGCAGCCCATCTGGGAGGACGGCGCCTTCGTGCGGCGGCAGACGTTCCCGGAGGTTCGGGCGGTGCTCGCGAAGCAGACGGTGCTGCGTTGACCGAGTCCTACGACCAGCCGCTCGTCGCGATGGATGCACTCGCTGTGCGCTATCGCGACGAGCGGCTGGAGTTCGGCGTCGCGGTGCGCGAGAACGCGCCGCACGCCGGGGTGGAGGCCATCCCCGGCGTCCTGCTGCTGTCCGGGGAGCACGGGGCTGGCCCCGTGCTGCGCGCGATGCGGACGAAGGCTGGGATACCGGACGATGATGTGCGACTGACGCGCCAGCTCGGCTGGTTCGACGGCACGATGCGCGACCCACGCAGCGCCACGATCTCGCTCGCCAGCCTCGTCTTCCTGCGCGCGGAGGCGCGCGACGGGCTGCTGCGCTGGCATCCGCTCGACAGCGTGCCGCACCTCCCCTTCGACCATGCGCAGATCGTCGAGGCGGCTCGTGTGCGACTCGGTGAGATCGTCTGGCGCGACTGGGCCGTCACCCGGGCGCTGCTCGGCGAGAAGTTCACGTCGGGGATGGCTCTGGCGCTCGGGGTGGCGCTCGATGCTGAGCCCTTCGACCGACCGAACTTCCGCCGGTGGCTGGAGGGGACGGGGGTCGTGCGTGTCACCACTGACACCACTGGGGTGAAGCTCCGGGGCCGGACGACGGTCTGGGAGTGGAAGGACTCAGATTCGAGCGCACTCGAGGGGCCGGCGGGGACGAGGCGATGACCGCCACCCGGCTCGCTTCAGGCGGGCTGAACCACCGTGGTCACGATCAGGCGCGTGTCGAGAGCGGCGAGGCCGCCTTCTCGAAGACCCAGAGGGCTTTCGTCTTCGGGAACCACGGGGTGCCGTCCTGCTCGAGCACGGACCAGGCGGCCAGGTGCTGTCGGTAGCCGGGCTGCACCCAGGCTTCCCGATGCACCGGCGTCAATCCCGCACCGAGCGCTTCGACGACGTCGACGAGCTCCTCCAACTCGAATTGGCAGTACTGCTCCTGTGTCTCGCGCGCCAGCGACTCGGCGCCCCAGTTCACGGTCAGCAGCGCCTCCGTCACCACCCGAGCTGTGCCGACGAAACGATGCTCGCCGAGGCTCTCGAGACGCGTCAGCTCAGGGAGGGGAACGCCCTCGAGATACGCGCTGAGGAGATCGTCGCCATCGTCGCCCGGGCTGACCAGCGTCGTCAGGCGATCCGGTCGAGCGGGTGTCACGAAGTCACGGATGACGAGGACCCCGCCTGGCCTGAGCGCCTTGGCGATGATCGCGAGGTTCGCCATGATGGCCTGACGCCCGTTCTCCGGCCCGTTCGGGCCGTACGACGCGATCTCGTGCAGGACAGAGCTCATCACGATGCCATCCAGGTCCCGCAGGCCCAGCACCTCCAGTTGGTCCGCGGAGCCTGAGCGCACAGTGATGCCGGGCACCTGCTGGAGATGTGCGATCGCATCGGCGGAGTCGTCGAGTGCGATGGTCTCTTCGATGTCCGGAAGCACTGCGATTCTCGCCGCGAGCTCCCCTCCTCCGGCGCCGATGTCGAGGACCCGCCCGCCGCGCAGCCAGTCCGTGAGCTGGGTCTTCTCATCCACGGCGGCTGCCATGCGGCGGAAATAGCGTTCCTCGAGTTCGTGGCGGGCAGCGCGGGCTCCGGTGGCCGCGAACACCATGCTCTCTGCGTGTTCGGTATTCGTCACGGGCCTCACGCCTTCCGGTCAGGATCTCGACGGGGCGCGAAGAAGGCCCCCGATCTCTCAGGGGCCTTCTCCTCACTGGTTGGCGATGCAGGGATCGAACCAGTGAAGGCGTCATTGGAGTCGACGCCTGAAAGCGCTCATCCTGCTGGGTCTGCGCCGTCCTGAAGCGGAACAACCCGTGCAGTGCATCGAGACCCAAGAGTACAAGAACCGCTCGCAGGTGCCACGAGAATGCGCGAGGGCCGCGCGAAACGGTGCACCCAGGTTCGCGCGGCCCTCATTGATCGTGTCGGCAATGGTGTTACCCGAAAGCCGGCGAACGCCCCCGGCGCCCGTCTCCCCAGAACACGATCGTTCCTCACTGTAGAGATCGCGCGCGCCCAACGACGAGCACTGCGCAAAGTGGCCGATATTCGGCGCAAATCGTCTCAAAAGTGAATCGATCATCTGCATAATCGAGCTCGGATGCTCTACGCGTTTAGAATCAGATTCATGCACCTCGGTTTCACGCTGCCACTGCCCCTGGGCGGGCCGCAGACCTCTGAGAACCTGTCCCGCCGGAAGCTGCGCGAGCACCTCCTCTTCCTCGTCGCCGTCGGTGGCGAGCCGAGGCACTCCGACGTCGTGCATCCACCGAGCAAGACGGAGTCAGCGACGTCCAGCCCAGCACCTTCGCCGCTCGACGTCGCTGGTCTCGAGCTCGTCGCCATGCGGTTGTTCGAGAAAATACAGGCACCGGGCCCATTCGGCACGACCGTCTTCGACGAGGAACGAGTCATCATCGTCTCGAAACAAGGTCGCGGCGGCATCTCGATTCTCGTGGGCGAGGACGGTGGCGTGCTCTACTTCACCTCTGCGACATCACCGTCGACCGCGGTCGCGGACTATCAAGCTGGCGGTCGGACTGACCCGGCATTGTTCCGCGCCCGAGGGACCTAGGCGGAGCTGAGCCGACGCCCGACGGGCGGGGCTCACATCGCTGACGTTCGCTTCGGGTTCCTCACCACGTCCGGACCCGAGATCTTAATCTTCACACCGGCCGACGTCGCAGAGCTCAGCGAAGCTCGGGCCATGCCTCAACGCAATAGCGGACGCTCCCCGAGCGCGACTCCACTCGCCGCGAGTAGGTCCCATTGCTGAGCTGCCTCCTTCGGGCCGGGAGACTGCAACATGGAGTGGTGGTCGTGGAACAGCGAACGCTGGTGCTCCAATACATCGAACCGTGCTCCCGAGAGTTCTAGGACTGGGAAGAGGCGGCGGTCCTCATGCTTGCGCGCGTGGGCGACCGCGACGTAGGCGCGCCGTTCGCCCGGAACTTCCCACAGAGTGAAACGAGTGGAATACCGCTTACTCGTGGAGTTGATGTTTGGGGTGTAGTAGCGGGGCTCCGCATACGCGAACCCTCGATGGAGTGCCTCGGCCCCGCCAGCGTCGGTGTGCCGTGCCCCGTCCCAGATCCGCCGCAGCTTCGTGCCGCTGGCGCGGTCGATGAAGCTCGGTGACTTCCGCAGGAACTGCACGAAGGTGACGATCGACATCGCGTACAGAGCCGGAATGATGACGGGCATGAACGTCAGCCCCTGCCGGACCCGCCGCGGCTCCGATGCCGCGGTGTCGATTGCGCCGAACAGCGGTTCCCAGAACACGAGCAACACGGTCGGGAAGAGGAAAAGCCCGAGTGCTCCGAGAAGCACCGGTATCGACCGGCTCAGCTGAGTCTCGACTCGATCATCGAGAGCGAGAGCCTGTTCTGGCCCTGTGAGCCGTGATGCGCGCATGGACTCCTCCCGTAACCCAGACTACCTGGCAGTGGCCATCTCAGGGCCCGACGAGCCGCTCCGGTGTGGCAGTGAAGTTAATCCTCGAACGGTGCTCTTCTGACTCCAGGCTCGACAGTCGCTTGATGGATTCGGCGGTATCGAGACCCATCCGTCACGGCTCTGCATCACGCAAGATGGATCGTGAGGTGGTGGTGCCGTCGACAGCCGCGGCTGGGGTTCCAGCCTCTGGCCGTGCACACTGTTGGACCCCACAGCGACTCCGACGAGGCTGGGTAGAACAACTGCGACCGAGAGCAGCACTGTCAAGACAGCCGCGCCGAGGATGTCGGGCCCACCGCAAGACGTCGACGTCTCCGTACAGGACCTGAACGGTGCTCCACTGCCGGAGTTGTCATAACTGCTGGTGAAGGAGTCCATCAGCACGAAGCCGATCACGAAAGGGACGGAGAACGCGCTGGCCAGAACCAGGCAGGCGAAGATTCCGAAGCTTCCTCGAACAAAGCTCATCTCGCATGCTCGGAGTAGAACTGTTCAGCAGGAATCCACGTGTTCTGTGTGAACCGGTGGTCGTGGCTGCACCTTCTGCCAGCGCCCCACACGGCCAACTGCGCCCCGGTCTGGTCGAAGACGCACACAACCCACAAGGACGAACTCCCCATGTCTGCCGAGCCGGCGTCTCCGACCTCTTCAAGATGCCTCAACTGGTTCGGGGACACATCTGCAGGAAGGAGCACGTCGACCACCACCGGAAATGAGTCGTCAGCTCCGCTCACTCGGAAAGCTTCGGCTCCGCGCACTTGCGCAGCCAGCTGAAGCACTTCTCCCCGGAGCCCGAACGAGTCCATGCCGCGCGGAGTGATCCAGGCCCCCACGGCCAGCACTGATGTCGCCAAGCTCAGCAGGAGGAGAGCCGTGACAAGAAACTGCATCCGGAGATTCATCATTGACCGCCTCTGAAGCCTGTTCGTGCCTACGATCGCCATTGCTGTCTCCCTTGAACGAGTGCCGTGCCAACTGTGCACGTGTCATGGCCCGTTCGTCGCGTGACCGACTGGTCCGTGACGATCCTGGAACGCGATGTGGGCTGCGAGACCTGCCTGTTACCAGCGACACGCTGGAGGGCTCCTCCTGCGCCGCTCATACCGGGACTGCAGCAACGTCTCAGCTCTGGAGTGCCGATCGTCGAGCACCTGAACACGGGTCGTGGTCATCGTCGACCGCCGTGTTTCGGACAGCAAAAAACCCCCGGCGAACCAGGGGTTTTTCTCGTGGGCGATACTGGGATCGAACCAGTGACCTCTTCCGTGTCAGGGAAGCGCGCTACCGCTGCGCCAATCGCCCATTGTGAGGTGACGACGGGATTCGAACCCGTGTGGACGGCTTTGCAGGCCGCTGCCTCGCCTCTCGGCCACGTCACCGTGTTGTGGGTTGAAACCCGTGCAAACTCCGTCTGGTGATTAACACCAGACTGAGTCACACTCGAGCGGATGACGAGATTCGAACTCGCGACCCTCACCTTGGCAAGGTGATGCGCTACCACTGCGCCACATCCGCATCGCGCTTGTCTCGGGAACTTCCGTTCCGGCTTGACCAGCGCGAGAATGACTCTATAGGAACTCGGGCCGCGATACAAAATCCACCGGTGTAATTCGAGGAAAACCCTGGTCAGAACGGCAGGTCGCGATCGTGAGCACGAAGCCATACCCCTCTCTCGCCGCTTGCACGATCGGTCGACGGCCTTCGCGAGGCGTCACGCGTTTGCAGTGCGGGTCACTGCCTGTCGGAGTGGCGACACGCAACGCCTACACGCACGTCGGTGATCATGCACAGCCCGAATCTGTGGCATGATTAGTGCTCGTCGCGGGTGATTGGCGCAGTTGGTAGCGCGCTTCCTTCACACGGAAGAGGTCGTGGGTTCGAGTCCCGCATCACCCACCGCGAGAAACCCCCGGCCGGGAAGACATTCGCTCTTCCTGGGTCGGGGGTTTTGCTACATGCAGCCGCAAGGCCACCGTTTCCCCACAGCCGCTCCCACTCGGGGCCGGCGAGCCCCTCGGCCGCCTCTCCTCAGGCGAGCCCCTCGGCTGTCTCTCCTCAATGGAGGACCTGGCTGAACCCAACGGCCCCCAAAGGACACGCTCTCCCACTTCAACTCAGAAAGGAAGGGCCCGAAGAATCTGCTCAAGATGGGCGAACAGATTCGGTTCTTCGAGTCAGGGGTCCGCGCTTCTGTCTAGACGTTCTTGACCGAAGCCATCGAGAGGGCAGTCCAGCTGCGCGGGCGCGGCGAGAGCACGCTCGAGGGTGCGGAACGCGGCACGGCCGATTCGAACTCCAGTACTCACACCGAGCAGACCCCCTTTCGAGTTCGAGAAGCGGTTGTGTGGGTTCGAACCTCCGACCGGACGCGGCAGACGTCGAACCCACCAAGATCCAGACCCTCCGCCCAAATCGCAACCGCGCCCTCACCGCAGACGTGCTTGCTGGGGCGGATGCGGCAGGAGAGCGGCGACACGGTGGCCCATAGGGCTGGACCGCTCTCGCACGGTGTGTCGCCGACACCCTCGAGCTTGCGTAGGGCGGAACTGCGTCGCACCTTGGCTGAACGCGATCTCAACGACCTGAACCTCGAGACGGTTTCCTCGGCTGGCCAGGTCGCGGCCGGACTATTCCTTGGGCCTAGTGGGGCTCACTCAAGCGAGTCGAGCATCGGTGACCTGTTGAATGTCAAGGTTCTGTCTCTTGTTCGTGTACTGTAACGAATCAGCGTACACATCCAAGGAGTATTTGATGACCGTTTCCTCTGAATCTGTGCCGCGGCTCCACGAGCCAGACGCGGTGAGAATGTCCGTCCGCGATCGCTGGAAGCTCGCCGTCCTGATGAGCGCAACGTTCATGCTCGCCGTGGATTTCTCGGTCTTGAACGTCGCACTTCCCGATATCCAGCGTGATCTCGGTTTCACGCTGAACAACCTGCAGTGGGTCATCACCGCTTTCGCGCTCCCGGCAGCAGGCCTCGGCCTGTTCTTCGGACGCCTCGGGGATCTTGTTGGACGCCGCAGCGTGTTCCTGGCGTCGATGGCCCTGCTCGCACTTGGCTCAGGCCTCGGGGCAATCGCTGCCGAGCCCTGGGTGCTCCTGTTCGCTCGCGTACTTCAGGGAATCGCGACGGCAGCTGCCGCGCCGACGGCACTCGCCCTCCTCACCACAACGTTCCCTGAGGGCCCAATGCGCGCGAAGGCCCTGGGGATCAACGGAGCTCTCCTTTCGGCGGGATTCGCGACAGGTGCCCTGCTCGGCGGCGTGCTCACGGCTGGAGTGTCCTGGCGGGCCGCGTTCTGGATCAACGTTCCTGTTGCGTTGTTCGTCCTCTTCGTGGCCCCGGTTCTCTTCGCTGAGTCGCGACCGACCGTGAAGCCGAAACTCGACTTCCCGGGTGCCATCACGATCACCCTGGGCCTGTCTGCGTTCGTCTACGGGGTCTCTCGAGCCGGCGAGCATGGCTTCGAGGATGCGCAGGTTCTTGGTGCTCTTGCTGCAGGCTTGGCGCTCATCGCGGTCTTCGTCGTGGTGGAGCTTCGTGGCTCGCATCCCCTCATTCCGTTGTCGGTCCTGAGACGCAAGAACGTCCGTCTCGGCAACCTTGCGGGCCTCACGACCTTCGCCATGATGTCCTCCTTCACCTACCTCACGACTCTCTATCTGCAGCTCGTACTTGGTCTCAATCCTGTCTTCACGGGAGCTGTGATCGCGATCATTGGTATCGTCGCGGTCGTCGGTGCCCTCTTCGTGCCGAAGCTGATCGGACGTTTCGGGCAGGTGCGCGTCCTCATCGGAGCGCTCGTCGTCCAGGGAGTTGGAACCGCGCTCGTAGCGATCGCCGGCGACCACGCTGGGTCGATCTCGCTCATCTGCGCGGGGCTTGCCATTTCGAGTCTCGGCCACATCTCAAGCATCATCGGCTACACGGTGACGGCTACGTCGGGCCTGCCAGATACCGAACAAGGCCTGGCGACGGGATTGACCTCGACGAGCCAACAGGTTGCGATCGCGCTGGGCACGCCAGTGCTGGCTGCCGTGGTCGCGCTCATCGCGGCGGCCGAGCGCACCAGCTCCGCGGAGACGTCAGCGACAGCGCTCAGCGGCGCGATTGGCGTGAACGCGGTCATTTCTGTGTTGGTCGCTCTCAGCCTGTTGGTTGGCTTCGCGCGCCGCGAGCGGCCCCAAGCGTAAGTGACCCGCGTGGAGTCGTCGCGCTCTACCACGACCCTCGGGGGTCCGATGGGCGTTTCAGGCACGTCTGACACCGCGATCCTGGCCGCTTGGGCGGCGCATGGGGTGGTCACGCTCTGGGGGCAGTCTTCGACGAAGAGTGCCCCAGTCCACGCGGCCCTTCAGATCGCGAATCTTGTGGAGCCGCTCTCGGTCGGCTCGCACTCGATCAGCCGCTTGCCATCCGGAGCCCCGCGACTGACTTCCTCAACCGAGTTGCATGTGAGTTGGAGTCGCGCTCCAGGACTGTGGGCCGCCACGCTCGGCGCCTGCCCAGTGGGCGTGGACATTGAGCGAACTCGGCTCCGGCCGATGAGTCTCGGCCTTCATGCCCGGGTGTTCTGCAGCTCCGTCGAACTAGAGCTGCTGGGCAGCTGTCACGCCCGGGAGCATGAGGACGTACTGCTCACGATCTGGTCGCTGAAAGAAGCCATCTCCAAAGCTCGCGGGCACGGGGTAGCAAGCGTGTTTCGCGAGTGGACAGTGTGGCCTCCATCGCGGTCGTCTGCTCCCGGGATCTCGGCGACTCACACCAGCTATATCGCGGGCCGTGCCGTTTTAAACATCGCACTCGGCCGTGTCCTCCCTCCCTAGCCAACAATCTTGCCCCCTTCGAAAGGACCATTTGCAATGCCAAACGACCTGAGCTCAGAATCCTCGACAGCCGCCCGTCGGATAGGTCTCGGATGCATGGGACTGAGCTGGGCCTACGAGGACCCCAGCATCGAACACGCGAAGAAACTGGAATTCCTGCGAGAGGCAGTCGCTCGCGGAGTCGACTTCTTCGACACCTCCGACCAGTACGGACCGTTCACAAACGAAGCCCTCGTCGGCGAGGCCCTTGAGACTCTCCGCAACCGAGTCTCGATCGCCACAAAAGGTGGCCTTGTCGTCGACGAGCACGGAAAGACAAGCCGGGACGGGCGACCCGAACATCTCTCCGCTGCGCTCGAAGCGAGCCTGCTGCGACTCCGGACGCACCAGGTCGACCTCTATCAGCTCCATCGCGTTGATCCGGCGGTCCCAATCGAGCGCAGCTGGGAAGCCATGGCCACCCTCGTTGAACGTGGGCTGACCGCCAGCATCGGCCTGTCCGAAGTAAGCGTCCGGGAGATCGAACGCGCGCAGAGCATTTACCCCGTCGCGTCCGTGCAGTCCGAGCTATCCCTCTGGAGTCGAGACGCGCTCGACGAAGTTCTCCCCTACTGCGAGGAGAACGGGATTGCCTTCATCGCGTTCTCCCCACTCGGACGAGGCTTCCTCACGGGCGCCCTGTCGTCTCCTGAGGACCTCCCGGAGGGTGACTGGCGCCTCAACCACCCGAGATACCAGGCGCACAGCATGGCAGCAAACATTGAGCTCGTCGAGATTGTCCGCGCTTGCGCCGCGGACTCGCACTCCACCCCAGCCCAGGTCGCACTCGCCTGGGTGCTCGCGCAGGGTTCCCACGTAACGGCTATCCCGGGCACCCAGCGAATCGAGTATCTCCTCGAAAACCTCGGCGCGGAGCGACTCGCGCTCACTCCCGAATGGATGTCCAAGCTGGACGCGCTTCCAGCAGCTATCGGAGGCCGCAGTTGACTCTCGAGGCACTCACGCCTGAGCCGGCGCGTCTCTCGCCGCTCGACCAGAGCGCATCCGCCATACTGACACACCGAACGAGCATTGGGGAGATCTTCCTTCTCGGCAGCGTCTCCGAGGCAGGAGATGTCTGGAGCACCGTGGGGCAGGTTCCACGGAGCAACCTCTACTTCAATGATCACCACGAGCCCACGATGTACGTCGACCCTCTGGCGCTCATCGAGATCGTTCGACAGAGCTGCTCGTGCATCGCGCACACTGCACTCGCCCTACCCACCAGCACGAAGTTCGTGCTGAACGAGCTCGCATTCGACCTGCGGACCCTCCGCTACGACGGACTCGACGCGCGCAGGTCCATCGTCGCGAACACCCAGATCGAAGTCATTCGAGAACGACGTGGAATTCCTCAGACCGCCGTATTCACCTCGGAGCTCTACAACGGCTCGAATTTCGTCGGACGTGTGAAGTTCGAGACGAGCTTCTTGACGGATCCGGTCTACTCGGTCCTCCGCGGGGGACGGACTCAGCGAGGTGGGGATGCTGAGGGTGCACTCATCTCGGCGCCAACGGTCGGTGTCACACCACAATCCGTCGGTCGACGGCATCCGATCAATGTCGTAATCGCTGATCCGTCTCGGCCTAGCCATCGCGAACTCGTCTGCCAGATTCAACCGCAGTTCTCCAACCCAAGCATGTTCGATCACGCACAGGACCATGTTCCCGGCATGGTCATTCTCGAAGCTGTCCGCCAGGCGGCACAGTACAGTTTCGGCGCTTTGGCGCGCCCTGTCTCCGGGGCGTGCATGTTCTACAACTTCCTTGAGAACGACGACGCGGGACGAATCGTTGGGGAGTCGGCGCAGGACGGCGTGGCAACGCGAAGCCGACTCTTCGGCGAAATTCAGGATGCACGAGGTATCGCACTCGGAAGGTTTGATCTGCAGCTCTCCGCGGAGGAAGCCGCGTGAGATCCGGATCCGTCCTCAAGCCAGTCTTTATCGAGAGCGCGAGGAGCTACCTGCCATCATCCTTCGAACGAACCGCAGAGGCGGTCGCCAACGGAACCGTGCTCGGAGCGACCGCCGCAAGGTCGGGCGTCGCGCAGCTTCCTGTCGAGCATGACCTGTCTGCACCCGAAATGGCAGTCCAGGCAGCCAAGAGTGCGCTCCTCGACAGCGCGGTTTCAGCGGACGAATTGGAGGCGATCTTCTACGCCTCCACGTTCTTTCAAGGCGCGACCTTCTGGTCGCCCGCGCACTTCATCGCCGAAGCTAGGCGGGTGACCGATATCTCGGAACCCTGCAGACGCCCATGATTGGAGAGAACAAGGCTTACGCCATCCTGGAGTACTGCGTCAGGAATGGCGTCGATCCAGCAGATTGCATCGCCTTTGGTGATCACGAGAGCGATCTCCCGATGCTAGAAGCGGTGGGGGGCGGATTCTGGGTTCGCACCTCGGGAGAAATCGAACAACACCGTCCATCGGTGCGCACGTGAGCGCCAGATTCGTGGGTGAATCGTTTGGTCATGGCTTTGACACGAACTCCTATGTCGTTTTCGACGAAGACAGTCTCGATGCAGTGATCGTGGACCCCGGGAAGGGGAGTACCCGCTGGCTCCTACCCGCGGTTGCGTCCATAGGCGTGCGGGTCCATGGTGTCCTGCTCACCCACGGACACATGGACCATTCGTGGGACGCGCAACCGCTCTCCGACGAACTTGACGTGCCGGTCTATGTTGGCGCGAGCGACCTGCAGCTGTTGGTCGAACCGGAGTCGGGGCTTCCGCCGGATTTCCCATCCCACGCACTCGTCGGGTATCCCCGGCAGCTCCCGAAGAACGTGTTCGCACTGCCTGGCCCGGAGATTC
Source organism: Pseudoclavibacter sp. RFBG4 (assembly GCF_002931515.1). Lineage (NCBI taxonomy): Bacteria > Bacillati > Actinomycetota > Actinomycetes > Micrococcales > Microbacteriaceae > Pseudoclavibacter > Pseudoclavibacter sp. RFBG4. The sequence continues at coordinate 376,679 of NZ_PSYC01000024.1, forward strand.
ATGCCGGCAATTTACACGTGACCGCGCACGCGGTTCCGGGCCACACCGCGGGATCGTTTGCCTACCTCATCGGAATTGACGCAGAGCTGCTCTGCAGCGGCGACTCGTACTTCGCATCGTCACCACCGCAAGCTATCGCCCCTACGGGCGATCCTCGGGCACTCAGAGAATCACTTGACAAACTGGTCACAGCGGGCATCGGCACCCACGTCATCCTCCCGGGCCACGGTCCAGTGTTTACCGGGGCCCAGGAGGACCTCGGGTCCTAAGCCGCCGGGTGCTCCAGCACCCACTTGCCGCTCGTCGCCCCACCCTCGATGCGCGCCAGCACTGCACCAGCGTCAGCGAGTGGCGCCGTGCCCTCCACGTGAATCCGCACGGCGCCATCCGCGACCGCTGCGACAGCATCCGCTAGATAGGAACTGGCCCTTTCTGGCTCGAGAGCGCAAAGGGCGCCAAGGTTGAACCCCTGGACGCCTGTGCCTGACAGCCACAGCTGCGTCGCGTCCACGAGGACTGGTTCCGACTGGGACGCGTTGCCAACGCTCAGTAGCTTCCCGCCGAATCGCAAGTGCCCCAACGCTGCTTCGCGCACTGCGCCGCCGACTGGGTCGACGACGACATCGAACTGCTGGCCCAGGTCGCCCGTCAGCTCCTCGCGGAGCACCACATCGTCGTAACCCAGATCGAGCGCAAGAGCCTTCTTGGCTTCCGTTCCAACGACTCCGACGACGACGCCGGCACCGCGCAACTTGGCGACCTGCCCCACCTGCGATCCAAGACCGCCGACCGCAGCCAGGACGAGCACGGCCTTTTGCGAGCCGAAGTGAGCGACTTCGCCATCCAGCGCGAAAGCTGTCGTCGTGTTCGCTGGCAGCGCGGCTGCCTGAATCCAATCCAGGCTGTCGGGGATGGGGGCGACCAGTTCGGACCGCGTCACTGCCACTCCCCCGTACCCTCCACCGTTGTTGATCGTCAGGGCTGCGACGCGCTCACCGACCTTGACGCGTCGGACCTCTTGACCCACTGCGATCACCGTGCCCGCAGCTTCAATGCCTGGCACCCAGGGCAATTCAATCCCCACAAAGCCACGTGCGAAGAGTGCTTCCACGAAATTCGCTCCGCTTGCCTCAACGGCGACCGCGACATCCTTCGGCCCGATTCTGGGCGTGCCAACATCGCCATAGGTGAGCGCGGCTGGACCTTCGAAGTTGACGATCGAGATTGCTTTCATGCTGATGACCCCCTATTTCAGTGATGCTTGCTGCACCACCACGAGAGTATCAGTGCCCTGTCATAAGTCAGCACTCCCCGTGAAGCTAGGAGCTGCTGCCTATGCCTCGCGTTGGAGCTGTTCGATGGCACGCTGGAGGTAGTCGCGAAATGCGATGAGCTCGCCAGGGCTGAACTGCGCCGCGAGGGCATCCTCGATGGCGCGTGCCTTCGCATCGGCGGCGACAACAAGTTCGGTACCCTCGCCCGTGATCGTGGTGACGAGGACTCGAGTGTGGAGCGGAGAAACCTCACGCCTGACGAGGCCCTTCATCTCGAGGTTGCCTACGATCGTCGACATCGTCTGCGGCGACACCGTAGCAGCTCGGGCCAGCTGCGCAGCGGACTGTCCGGGGGTGAGATGTAGGGCTAGCAGCGTCGCATATTGCGGCACAGTGAGATCGAACTCTCGCAATGCGCGACTTTTTGCCGCGATCAGGACTTGTTCAGCGGCCTTCAGGGAGGAGCCGAGGCGTTCTGCGACAGATTGCGGTGTGGTCGCGGCGCGGGGGGATTGCGGCATGCGGTGGGCTCCAAAGGATGAGTTGACGGCAGATTCACGGTACTGCTTTTCAGCAGTGTAGTGACGAAGACACGAACCATGACCGAGTCAGCGCGCCTCCTATCGATTCACGCGAACCTAGACAATCAAAGCCCGGCTCCGTGCGCCGTCGATAGGCTTCGAAGCCGGTCACCTGCCCCCGATACGCGGCCCGCTGAAGGCCCAGGAGTACCCCTGAGGCAAGGTCTCGGAACAGCGACTGCCGCATCAGCACGAGCGATCCCGCGGCGACGGCGTCTGCGCGTGCGGTGTGCGCGTCGTCGAGGCGGACCCCGTGGTGATGCCACGCACTGTCGTTGCCCAACACGGGTATCCCAATGCCGGTGGCCTCCAAGTCGAAGACGCGCACCTGGTTCAACGGCAGGGTTGCAGTGGGAGTGGTGCCGGAAGTCATGTCAGTCCTATGCGGGCATCCGCCTCGCCACCCAGAGCGTCCGCAACGTCTGGGCCCTGGTCACCGCTCGTGCCTGCACGACTACGCATCGGCGCGTTGCAGTGTTCGCCGCCGTGTCTGGATTCAGTCCCCGGCAGGCTTGCGTTCTGCGGATTCCTGGCTCAAAAGTCGACGCATGGTTCGCAGTGACCCGAATCCGCTTTCTTGCGCGATTCTGTAACGGTCCGATTTTGTATTATCGCTTGACCGTAGAAGCATCCGCGCCCGGTCTACGCGCAAGCGGCGAACAAGCGCGCCTACTGAATTGCTTTCGTGTGCGAAAATTCGGTGCAGCTGCGACACGGAGATGTTGAGGTCACGGGCCAGCACATGGATCGAAAAGGCTGGGTCTTGAAAATTCTCCTTGATCAGGAGGTGCGCGCGAGCGAGACGCGAATCTCGAGGCGATTGACAGTTCGTATTGTGCTGCACGTTCGCATCGGCGAGCGTTGCAAGCAGCAGGTCCTCGATCCCGCGCCTCCAGGAGTGGAAGCCAACCTGCCCCTCTTTGAGTTGTGATTCGAAGGAGGCATTCAAAGATGCAATGAGGACTCTTCGAAGACTGCTGGTCATCATGAAGGGTCCAGGTGCCTGACTCTCGACCCACGGAAGATCTACGAGACGCTCCCTTGGTATCCCGATAAAGAGACAGGAATAGGGCTCCACAGCGGAGATGCGCACCGGTCGACGCGCTGAATACGTGAAGAAGTACGGCGCAGGGACTTCTTCTTTCTTCCCTTCTCCGGCCTGGAGCAAGAGACAACCCTTCACAACAAAACACACATGGACAAGGTCGGGATTGTACGAGTCCGCGTCTGTGTCAACGGCCGTCGTCGTTTGCCAGTTGCGCCCCACCAAGAACGTTCGGGTCCCGATGAAGTCCACATGAGCACGAACTGACGCTTCATCATCTTGAACACCCCAGCCCTGTTCGTGCAGCCACTGCAGGGCGTCACCATCCTTAAGGCCCTGAGCATATGCAGAGAGCATCGCCACCCCGATCGTCGCGCTCAATCCAGGCGTCAGACCTTCCACGAGTGGTTCGACGCCAATCAGCACCCTAGGTGTCTGAACTTGGTCGGGGACACGTTGTTGTGGAATCGTCGGCAAATTCGTATGCTGTCGCCGGTTCGTTCAGAACGCTCACCGATAACGAGAAATCGCAGCGAAATACTTAGGTCATGGTGGGCGCGACACCTGCGTGTGATCGAAGCACGACCGCACTGGCCTCGTTCACGTCATGGATCCAATGTTGCAAGGAACTGCGGGATGCTCGCACGGTGCGCTGAGGTGAGGATGCCGCAGCGACGGGTTGTTCACTCGGTCTCGGCATCTCCCGCCGCGGTCATCAGCGCCTGCAGGGCCCGGTTGAGGAGCACCGCATCTTGTGGCTGGAGGCGCTCCCCCGCGGTGAGCCTGCCGATGACGTAGAGGCCGGCGATCGCCTCCTCTCGGACGTAGCGATCCTTGATCGTCCCGAACGCGCGCACCGAAGTGCTTCCGACGTTGACGACCAGGCGTGGGCCGTGCGACGCAGACGACTCAGCTGCCGTGACGAGATCGCTGAGGAGGGCGCCCCAGGCGTCATCGCCGTCGGCTTGGTCATCGCCGGCTGCGTTGAACTCAGCGTCCCCGGAGGCCCCGACGAAGAGCACCGGCACCGTGACGGGCGAGAACTCTCGCAGGTCGAGTGCAACCCCGAGCTGCTGCAGCACCGGGCGTGCCTGCTCCTCAAGTAGCTGGGCCGCAGTGTCCCCGGCAAGCGGACGCTGAAGCTCATCGATGAAGCGCCCCGCATCGAAGGCTCGCAGCCTTGCCCCTCGAAGCGGACGCTCGACCAGACGTCGCAGGATTTCACGTCCGTAGACATAGGAGGCGTTCACGAGGGGTGTCCCGCGCGCGGCGAGAATCGGAGCGAATGCCGTGAAGTCAGTCATCGAGGTCGTATAGAGCACCACCTCCGCGCGGCGCCGCATCTGCGCCAGGGTCTGGTAGCCCTCGTTGGTCTCCCATTTCACGCTCTGCGACACGAGATCGAGCATGTCGTCGTCGCTGACCGCCATCGCCATCAAGCCTTTGGCGTGGACATCCAAGAATCTGGAGAAGCCAGCGGGATCGTTCTCAGCGAAACGCTCGATGCCTTGCCGGACCTGTATGCCCACCTGCTCTTTGACGGCGTCGATGGTGAACGAATCCTGAAGTGCCTCGCGGGATGCAGTGAGCGGCAGATCACCGGCTTCCACGACGAGGCGCACGAAGTACGCCCAGGATGGAACCAATTGCACGCTGCTGTCGGTGACGAACATGCCCTTCGAGTAGACAGTGTCACCTCGACGCGTGCCAACCTGGCCGGGGCTATCAGCGATGAACGCGAGCCCGCGCACCCCCGCGCCGGGCACAGCGACCGGGAGGATTGCGAGTGGCCGGAATCCCAGCTCCTGGTGCGCCCAGTCCTCCATTTCCTGTGCGCTGCCCCGCCAGGGCTGTGTCCGCTGGCTGACGATCTCAGCGGGCAAGACGGGTCCGCGATGAAGCGCGACGGGCAGCTCGAGCAGTCCCGCGAAGCGTTCTGCCAGCAGTCGCACTCGATGCGGTTGGGTCCATTCCCACTCGTCAGGGCGGGCCTTTACGCGCACCTCCGTGCCTGGCTCAGCGAGGGGTTCGGTGGCGGGGCTGATGGCGAACGTGCCGTCCGCGCTACCTACCCAGCTGATCGTGGCCGCATCTGCAGTCCGGGCGCTGCGAGAACGTACCTCGATGCGGTCCGCGATCAGGAAACAGGACAGCAGCCCGATGCCGAACTGCCCGAGGTACTTGCGCCGGGTCCGAGCGAAGTCTTCTCGCTTGCTCGACGCACCGATAGTCGCGAGTACGTCGCGCATTTCCTGTTCGGTGAGGCCGATGCCCTGGTCTCGGACGATCACTGCCCCGGAAGCCTCGTCGACGGTGATGCTGATCTGCTCTGGTGAGTCCGGATCGATCTCGTGCCGTGCGACCACCGCATCCCGCGCGTTCTGTATGAGCTCACGCAGGTAGACCCTCGGGCTGGAGTACAAGTGGTGGGACAGGATGTCGACGAGTCCGCGGAGGTCGACGAGGAAGCGCTCGTCGCTCATACTCGCGCCCCGAAGACCCGGTCCTCGTTCAGCCAACGGTCGTGAAGATGCGTGCTCCACCCGTTGTGGCCGTTGCGCTCGTCGAGACGGCGTGCGGTTCTCTGGACCTCATTCCTCAGTTCCACTCCCCGCGGGTCGTTCGGGGCTCGGTCCTGCAGCACTCGGCTCGCGGCCGCGAAGAGTTCGATTTCCGTGCAGTCACCCGCAACTGCCTCGGTGAGGAGCGCATCCACCACCGAGACGAGATCGACATCTGAGTCGGTCAACGCCTCGAGCATCGCCCAGCCGGGCAACTGCTCGATCTCCTCGGTGGCACCACCGACCGACTCGAGCAGCGCAGCCAGCTCGGTGGCGCCGGAAGGGTCACCGTCGCGCACCCGCATCCAGCACAACCAGCCTGCCGCACCGCGCCGTTGCAGCTCGTTGCCTGCTTCCGCGACGCGGATGGCCGCCCTCCGGGCGATGTCGGGGAGGGTCAGCGCCGTCTGCCGGACTGCGACGAGGTCGAGGATGTTCCGATCAAAGGGCTCCTCACCGGCAGCTAGGCTGGCGAACATGCGGTCGGTGCGTTCGCGCAGCTCCGCCAGGTCGCCATTGTGGGCGGCGATCTCCGCTCGAGCGAAATGGACTCGAGCCTCGGAGCCGCCTGTCCACGTCCGGAGCTGATCCTCGACGTCGATGACCGCGTCGACCTGCGCCCACGGCACGCTGGGTGTGGAGACACCGTCGAGGAGCGCGAGGAGGAAGGCCGAGGGCGCGAACCCGCGGTACGTGGCGTTCACCGCCGTAGGGTCGGTCGCCAGGGAGCGCTGCGCACGCTGGTAGAGGTCGACGACCTGGCCGTTGGCGCCGAGCATCGACGACTGGAGTGAGTGAAAAAGCGGGACACAGAAGCGTGTGGTTGCGCAGCGGAGACGTTCTCCCTCAGCTTCGAGCTCGGCAGCGAGGGCATTCGTCTCTTCCATACTCGCTGTTGCCATGAGCTCACGGAATCTGTCGAACAGCGCCGTGTATCTCTCCCACAGGGACACGGGGATGCGGTCTTCGCGCACCGAGCCTGCTCTTGTGAGCCACCCGGCGGAGAGGATCAGCAGTGCACGCTCACTTGGGTCTCCCCAGGTCTTGTCGTCCTGGACCACACTCGGCGTGGGCCGGGACTCAAGGCCCGCCCACCAGAAGTCTGCGAGCTCACGGACGTGCGTGTCGGTCGCACCGCGCCGGTCGAGGGCCGCTGCAGCCTGATGCGCGAGAACTCGGATGAGGCCACCCTCGTCCCCATCAGGGTCGGCGAGGAGCCGATTTCGCGCCACCGCGGCCAAGGTCTCCGCGTCGCTCTCGTCAAACGACAGGTTGCGCAAGACCTCGTCGACAACGAAGATGGCCGCGTCGGGACGATGCTCCAGGATGGGGATGAGCTGGCAGGCCACTGCCTCGCGGGCGAGGACCTCGATACCCACGCCATCGAGCAGTTGATCGGCGATGGCGCGGGCCTCGGCGATGTTGCCGGAGCGAAGATGGAAGAACGCGAGCATGGCGAGCACAGGAATCGCTTCGATACGCTGCTGAATGTCGAGTCGATCACGGTCGATGCCCAACATCCGCAGTCGTTGCTCGAGTGTCTCGGTGGCGCGCTGCAGGTCGAAGCTTGCAATGAGCGGCAGCTCGATTTGGATGACCCCGAGATCGTCCGCTCGCCATTCCTCACTTGCCTCGGAACGCCACCGCTCGATCCAGTCGGCAGTTTCGCTGCCATCGCCGCGGGCCGAAGCGATTGCTGCCCTGGCGACCAGCACGCCGACTGGGTCGGTGCCGCGTCTGCGCACCTGAGCTTCGACCAGATCGATGACTCGCGTGAGCTGCTCGAGTGGCAGTGTCGGGTCGTTCAGCATGGTGAGGGTACTCGTGGCCACTGCGTTGAGCATGCGGGTGACGTTGCTTGGATGGACCAGGTCGCCGTAGCGGTCGAGGTGACGCATGAGTCGTGCGAAGGCTGTCAGCGCTTCGCGAGTCAGACCGCCGTCACCGTACGTCACGTGCAGGTCGAAGAGCGCGCTGGCGATGAGGGGCGGCAGCTGAGCACGTTCACAGTCACCGATGAACTCCTCAAGAGCGTCAATCTTGCCCATATCGTTCGGGAGCGCCCAGAGGCGGTGACTGCGATCGTAAAGGGCCTGGATGCGCTCGCGCTGCTCCCCCTGAAGAGCCTGCAGGTCTGCGTAACCGATCATGTGGTCCTCCGAGTACGAGTACGTTTCGACGCGATCATTGAGCCGAATGGATGCCTCGAATCAACTTAGCCGCTGTCGACGAGCCCGTTCATCAGCCGAAACCGGTCGGCCACTCCTCACGAATCGTCGAGCGTTCACGCGATCTTCGCGGACCACTGACCACGTACGGATGCCGAGGAGTCACATCGTGTGGTGGCCGCCGCGGGCGGCCGACACCGAGGTCGTCAGCCCGCCGCGGGTGCCGGCCATGAGCTGCGCCCCGAAGAAGAAGCCGCCTGGTCCTTGCCGCGGATGCTCACGCCGTTCGAGTCCCCCGGACGACCGCCAGAGTCGTCGTGATCTCGAGACCCACCGCGATGACGTCCCTCAGACCGGTTGAACGGAGTCCGCCGGGCGTGACCCCCCAGAGGAGCCAGGAAATCAACCGGGTGATCGAAAAGCATCCAGATTGCGTAACATCCTCGAAACACACCGGGCGAAGGAGCCCAGAATGACTTCCATCAAGACGCACACCCCACCAAGAGTCGAGACGACCGACCACGGCGAAGGTACCTGCAAGTGGCACGAGTGCCACAACATACTCGACCCGAACTACGTTGGCCCGTACCCACAGTTCTGTTCGGACGACTGCTGGATGGACTGGCAGTCCGAGCACCCGTTCTAGTTGGTCGACACTCGATCAGGCACGAACCAGAACTTGGGCAACGCGTTCTCGGCCTCGTCCGGGGGTGGGCTCGGCGCGCACGACCCGGAATGGCTTGAGGCGGAGCCCAAGGATCGACTGCTCGCGGGCGATTCCCAACGTCGATCTGCGTTTCTCGGAACCATGTCGAGCAGCAGGCTGCCCCACGCACGCATGACTCCCCCAAGACGATGAGTGCATCCTCGGGTGCGGAGCAGCGGCAGATCTATCGCGGATTGATGCGAGACCGGCGAGTGGCCGGACAGCTTCTCTCGGTCTTGATCTCAACTGTGCCCCTGGGAATGATCCCTATCGCCGTGGTCCTGACCGTGCACGCCTGGACCGGGTCCTTCGTCACCGCGGGCTGGACAAGCGCGGCTCTCACATGCGGAACCGCAGTCGGCCTGATCGGCCAGGGGTACCTCATCGATCGGATCGGAACACGCAAGACCATCACCGCCGCAGCTGCCACGTTCCTCATCGCGATCCTCGCGCTCGTGCTCTGTGGCCGCTCAGCTTCGTCCTGGACGGCGGCGTTGCTCATCGCCGCCTTCGTCGCGGGAGTTTCACTGCCGGAGATCACGACGGCGGTCCGTGTCTGGCTCGCGAGATCCTCGCTCGGTCCAAGAGAACGTGTCGCGAGCTACTCGCTCCTCGGAGCCTGCTTCCAAACGGGCCTGGTGCTCGGGCCACTCCTCGTCAGCTTGGTCGTCGTCATCGCGGGACCCGACATCATCATCCTGATGATCGGTGGCCTCGCCGTGCTCAGCGCCGGGTTCTTCCTGCGCACCGCTCGTCGCGCTGACGCAACTCCCGTGACCGTCCGACCACGTGAACCCGTGAGGTGGCTTCGGGGTCCGATGCTGGCGATTCTCGCCCTCGCTGCAGTTACGGGAACCGTCGGTGGAGTCGCAGTTCTTGTCGTCCCCCGCGTCGCCGAAGCGAACGACGCCATTGACGCCTCTGGCCTTCTGTTCGCCGCTCTCGCACTTGGCGAGGTGCTCGGTGCGATTGCCTACGGCGCCATCCGATGGTCCGTCTCTCCGAGCAAGCAGCTGGTGTCGGCTCTCGCCTTCACGGGTGCTGCGCTCGCGCTGTCTGCAATGACGCTGGAGACCCTGTGGCTGTTCGGGCTGCTCCTCTTCTGCGTGGGTGCGGCAGCCGGCCCCATCGCCGTGCTCCTGGCGTCAGCGACGGAGAACGCCGCCGACACGGGCACCATCGGCAGTGCCTCCGGCTTGCGAATCAGTGTCTCGCTCGTCGCTTCAGCCGCGGGTAGCGCGTTCGCTGGTGGCACCAGCGCGGCGCTCACGACGCCCAGCGTGCTGCTCGCTCTCGCGCTGCTCCTGGCCGTCTCTGCGCCGCTCCCGCTCCTCGCGCGACGGGTCTATGGGTAGATCGAGTTCGTTGTGGGCACCACTCGACGCCCACCACGGAAGACGGACGCCCCTCAGAACAGGTTGACGCCCACATCGAGATCTCCGAGCTGCCTCGGCACCTCCTCTTCCGCTTCCCGCGCGCGTCCGCCGAAAGGAGCAGTCACTTCGTTCTAACCTTGCAGGCACGCATGTCCTCCTCCCTCCTCCGCACGGGCGCCGCTGGTGCGTTCCTCGCAATCGCAGCCACCACCCTCGTCGCCGCCCCTGCTCTGGCCGCAACGGACGCCCCGCACGTTCCAATCGCGCTGGACGTGACCAAGAGCAACATCGCACCCCTGGTCGACGCCGGGTTCGCGTCCCAGGTCGACGGTGCCTGGTACGTCGACGGCGCTGCGGTGGCAGCAGCCGCTGAAGGGCTGCGGACGGTCAACTCGTCCGCGACGGAGTACGACCGCGACCTGTTCGTGCACTGGTCGGACCCGGACGGCAACGGCTGCGACGCGCGCAACGACATGCTGCAGCGGGACCTCACGAACTTCGTACTCCGCGATGGAAGCGCCTGCATCGTGGAACGAGGCACCCTCGATGACCCGTACACGGGCGAGGTGGTCCCCTTCACCCGTGGTGTCGCGACGTCCGGTGCCGTCCAGATCGACCACATCGTCCCACTCGCCGCAGCCTGGACCGGTGGGGCGAACACATGGGACGCGGCCCAGCGTGAGGCCTTCTCAAACGACCCTGTGAACCTGCAGGCTGTTGAGGGTCGCGCGAACTCAGCAAAGGGCATGCGCCTCGCCTCCGAGTGGATGCCGACGAACACGGCCTTCCACTGCACCTACCTGGCCCAGATGACGAACGTCCTCACGAGCTACGACCTCGCGGTCACCCCGATCGATCAGGATGCGATCCTCAACGGCGGCACGATCAACGGTGTCCCCGTCGTGGGTGTGACCTCGTGCTCCCTGCCGACGGGCGCTGAGGTGACCGAACCGAGCATGGCGGCTGAGGAAGCGGACTCGCCCGCCGCCAACGGGACCACTGCCTCTGCGTTGCCCTGGGCGCTGGGGCTCATCGGTGCGACGCTCACCGCTCTCGCGGCCGCCGTCCTCCGGCACCAGCGGAAGGGCTAGCCGACAGTGCGGACGCCCTCCGAGGACAACGACGTCTGAGCGCTCGCGGCTGACTAGCGCGCGTACTTCGGAGGCGTCAATCCGACGCGGTCGGGGTTTCGGAGCACCCAGGCCACGGCGAGCTCGGTGAGCGTGTCGACGGCGTCTTCGTCGTAACCACCGCCGGTCAGGGTCTCGACCGCCTCGTCGACCCTGTCGAGGTCGTCCTCGCTGAGCGTCGCGCCCGTTCGCACGTGCATCCGGTAGGTCTGCAGCATTTGGTCGAAGTCCTTGTCCCAGTTGCCGCCGCCGTTGTCGAGCAGTTCGTGGCCGACGCGCCCGGCGATACGCACAACCTCTCCCTGCACGCTCTCGGCCGGACCCCCTCCCGGCACAAGCATCTTCCAGAGTTCGCTGTACTGCCCCTTCCACGCCTCGACGGTCACCGTGATCGGTGCGCCGGGAGCAAGCACACGCGGCGGCACCGACGGCTCGACGCCAAGCAGCTCGAAGAGCTCGTGGAGCTGCGCCAGGTTCGCCTCGGAGCCCTTGCCACGGGCGACGAGGCCTTGGAGGCGAGACATGGTCTGACGCAGGTACTTCGGAGTGTCGCCGGTGACACTCGCACCTCGGGCGACGAGGATGCGCGCCACCTCGAGCGCCGCGGCTGCCTGATAGTCCTTCATTCGGGTCATCGCGCGGTCGAGGGCATTCCCATCCGGGCGACCGAAGCTCAGCATCGGGTCGGCACCGCGTTCCAACAGCAGCTCGAGCCCATCGACGTTCATGTACTCAGCGGCAGACGCCAACGGCGATGAGTGCCCGGTGATGTTCGGGTCTGCGCCGTGCTCGAGCAGGGTGGAGACGACGTCGAGATTCGTTCTCCACATCGAATGGTGCGTGAGCGCGGTGTTGCCGAAGCGGTCCGTCGCGTTGACCTGGGCCCCACGCTCGATCAGCCAGCGGATGCCGTCGGCGTCGAGCCGCTCGCTCATGAGCGCAGATTCCTTGGTGTAGTCGCGACCGACGGCGGTCACCTCAACGTTCGCGAAGATGCCATCCAGCTCGGCGATCGAGTACAGCTCGCCCGTGCGGAACTCCTTGGGAAGGGTGGTGCGCTTCTTGGCCAAGGTGATCTCCTCCGCGTCGTTGGCCAGGAGCATAACGGGTTGCCTTGGTAGTGCGGCGGGTGCGCGGGTCTGCGCCAGCGGCTCGGCCGACGACGAGCGTCAGGTGAGCGCCTGGAGGATCCTCACGAGCAGAAGGACGAGCGTCACGAGCGTCCCGAGCACGGACACGCTCGCTGCGGCGATACCCAGGCGGCGCCCACGACCGCGCGGCACGATCGCGAACACCGCCATGATCGACGCGGCGAGCTGGAACGGCCAGCCGAGGATGAACACGGGCGGAATGCAGCTGAAGTAGAGGCCGGTCAACGCCAGGAAGAGCGCGGCCAGCGCGAGGCGGGTTCGGTCCGGGCCGGTGTCTCGCCTGGCCGCCGCGGGTTCGCCTCTCGCTGCATCCGAGACCGGGAGGTGACTCGGGTAGGGATTGCCGGGCCTAAGGGCTTGCAGGGTGCGGATTCGATATGCGTCGAGGGTGCCGTCACGTGCCCGCGCAGCATCGCTCATCGCGAGTGCGTCGTTCCCGTGTCCTGCCGCCTCGTGCTGCATGATCGCCCAGGCGAAGAGAGCTCGCTCGAGCGGGGTCGACCGTGTCGCCGTGTCGACGGTCCACGCGAACGTAGTGAGGAGCGCGATGCCGATGAGCGCGATGAGGACCGCGCCGCCCGGCTCATCCGGTTTGACGACAAGGAGGACGTAGCTGGCTGCAACGCTCCCGGCCCCAAGCAGCGCGGTCACGACGATCTGCGTGCCCCAGTACCCGTTGCCCGATCGGGGGCCCGCGACTTTGGTCATGGCGCGATCCTAGGCGGCTGACGCGGAGGGGCAGCTTTGCGGCCGCGCTCACAGGCACCAGGATTCTCGTCGAGCCAAGATGCGTGGATGACCTTCCCGTTGTTCGGCCTCGTGCTCGGCGCCGTGGTGCTCGCGAGCGGTGTCCTGCTCCTCACCCCGCTCGGACGACGGCGTCGAACCGTCGTGACGGTCGCGATCGTCCTGTTGGCCGCGGGAGCCCTCGCCGGCCTGGAGATCACGACGATGCTCCTCGACATCGTCTTCACCTCGGATTGGCTTCCCGATCAGAGTTAGCGCGCGACAGCGGCGAGGCCTAGAACACTGGGCGGTCTGCCGTGGACACGACAACGGCTGCGACCACGGCGAGAGCCGAGGCTGCGCCAGATGCAGCCCAGGTCCAACGCGGCACGGTGCGCCGTGCGACGACCAGGACCTGCGCGAGAAGCGCTAGGGCGGCGAGGGCGGTCAGCACGGTCCCGACGATCGCTGGTTCGAACACCGCGACCTGCTTCGTGGCGACGCCGCTGGCCCCAGGCGCGGAGTACCACGTCATGCCGATCTGGCTCGCGACGATCACCAGCGCAAGCGCAGCGGTCAGCAGCAAGCCGGACGCGAGGATGATGCGCTGGACGCGGGGCATGGCCTCAGTATGCAGATCTCTGTGGTCAGCGTGCAACGGCGCGCAGTCATCGACGTGAGCGCGTTCGCTCAAGCACCGTTGTCTGCACGAGCATCTCCTTCACCGTCCGCGCTAGCTCTGCCTCGGACCGCGAGGAACCAGACGATTCCGATGAGGATGCCTGCCAGAACCCCGATGCCCAGTCCGATGGCCCAGCTGTCCAGGATCAGTGCGAGGGTGACGCCGATGAGGAGGCCGAGGGACATGCCGACGCTCATCTGCGTTGATCCGTTCGCGCCACTCGTGGCGCCTCCGCGTTCTGCGTTGTCCATGTCGTATCCCTTCGTCACTCCTCAAGCTATGCGCTCCTCGCCGGCGTGCCTTCGCCTGTGAGGGGGAGATTACTCAGCCCTCGGCCGGAGACTCGGCTCGCCCACGAGACGGAGGTCAGACGCCCGCATCTGGCCGCGGTGCGGTCGCCTCGGCTATCGTCATGGCGTGACCGACAGACCTCTTCTCACCGTCGACAGCTGGACCGATACCCGGGACACCCTCCACCGTTGGCTGCAGATCGTCGGAAAGATCCGAATGGTGAGCACGCCACATGTCAACCACTGGTGGAACGTGACCCTGCACGTCACACCGCGTGGGCTGGGCACGGGCTCGCAGGTGCACGGCGACGCGATCTTCGACATCGAGTTCGACTTCGCCACGCACCTGCTCGTCATCCGTCACAGCGACGGCGGCGAGCGCACGTTGCCGCTCGTGCCGATGTCGGTCGCCGAGTTCTCGGCTGGGCTCTTCGAGCTGCTCGCCGAGCTCGACCTGCACCCGCGCATCCATGGGGCCCCGAACGAGGTCGAGCTCGCGATTCCGTTCGCCGAGGATACGAAGCACTGCAGCTACGACCCGGACGCGGCGCACGCGTTCTGGCAGCAGCTCGTCGACGCCGACCGCGCGCTCTCGCGGTTCAGGGCCGAGTTCACCGGGAAGGTGAGCCCCGTGCACTTCTTCTGGGGTGCCATGGACCTGGCCGTCACGCGCTTCTCCGGACGCGAAGCGCCCGAGCATCCGGGTGGCGCTCCGAACTGCCCCCACGAGGTCATGATCGAGGGGTACTCGCACGAGATCTCGAGCGCCGGTTTCTGGCCCGGTGGCGGGCGCGAGGGCGCCTACTACTCGTACGCGTACCCCTCACCAGCAGGCTTCGCCGAGGCGCAGGTTCCGAACGGCGCGTACTGGGACGATGCGCTCGGCGAGTTCCTCCTGCCCTACGAAGCGGTGCGAGCGTCCGCTGAACCGGATGCGCTTGTCCATGGCTTCCTGACCGCCACGTACAACGCTGCGGCCACGCTCGCCGACTGGCAGAGCGTCAACCGGAACGCGTAGCATCGGGCGCCAGAGCGCCGTAGCACTGGCCAGCTGAGGAGCTCAGCGGCGAGATTCCTGCCCGCGCCGCTGGTTCCAGTAGCGATAGACGAGCTCGGGATACTCGGCCATGACGTCGACGTCGGCGACCAGCTGTTCGAGCCGGGCCTCGTAGCCGTCAGGGGTAAGGCCGAGCCCTCGGATCTTCTCCAGCTTCGAGACGTTGCGCTCAGGATTCGCGGTCTCGAAGTCGAGGAGCGCCCTTGCTCGTGTGGTGATCATCTCCGCAGGATAGGTGACGACATAATCAAGGCTCCAGCTCTTGATTTCCGCCCCCGTTTCGTGCATGCCGGAGACTGGCGAGCAGCCCTAACCGGCTACGGGACGGACGCCGACGAACTGCATCCGGTCTTCGCCGTAGAAGCAGGACTGCAACGCGAAATCGCCCTGCAACCCGATGAGCGCCTCGGTCGTCTCCCAGTGCTTTGCCGTGTGCCGAACGTCGACGACCTCGAACGTGCCCGGTTGCCCTTCGACCTCGAACTGCGTGCCGACCTCCCAGTTCAAGACGACGTCGCCCCCGCAATTGTTGTGCGCCGCGTAGACGGCTGGTACTCCGACGGTGTTCCGGTACGAGGTCATCTCGATGAAGGAGCCGTCGCATACGTCGAGTTCGGCTTGTCCGCCCTCGACGCCGAGTCGCACCGCAGGGAGCTGTACCTCAGCCGCGACGTCGTTCACCGCCGCTTTGACTTGACCATATCCGCGCTCGACCGTGGTCGGCGCGAAGAGCGACGCCGCGAGCACCGCCGCTCCAGCGAAGATGAGGGCCGTGCCGAGCACGCCGAGCACGGTATTGCCGAGTGAACGTCGCCGGCGTCGCTGCGACGCCGCTCGTGCGTGGGCAGGCGGCGCGGGCCGGGTGCTCGTCATAGACAGCGGTCTCCTCAAGGTCGGGCGATGCCGATTCTCCACCAGCACCTTATGGTCTCCGTGTGAACGGATGCGCGACCAGCCCCGGGAGGGGCCCGTCACGCACTCATCTTCGTCTCGGCTGGTATGCGTACGGTCGTTGTCATGTCAGATCAGCACGCGAACCCAGAGTCCGAGAACGACGCCGCCCTCGACGAGACCAACGAGCGGCTCGAAGCCGAGTCGATCCAGGGCCTCGGCACCGGCGAACCGAACCAGGAACGACCCGACCAGCCGCCGACGCAGGTCCGCGACGACGCAGCGCAGCACCGCGACGACACGATTCCGCCCGCCGGCGTCAACGGCTGAACGGTCTCACGCAAGGCCGGGTCCGCGATGGCGGGCCCGGCCTTCGTCGTCCTCAGCCCAGGTGTCGCCGGCCCGCTTCACGCTCGGAGCTCACTCCCCCGCAGGCTCCACTTCGGCGGGTGACTTGTCGGGTCGCCATCCTCGCCAGCTCGGTTGCCGGAGCCTTCCGCCAGCGGTCCACTCCGCGAACTCGACCTCGCCGACGAACACCGGAGCTACCCAGACGGCGCCCTTCGCGTCGGACGCCGGTATGTTCTCGAACGGCGAGGTCCCCGTCGTCTCCAGCTCGAGCTTGCCGAGCGCGCGCTCCAGGTCTCGATCGCTGAAGCCGGTGCCGACCCGGCCGACGTAGCGAAGCCCGTCGACCCCTGGCACGCCAACGAGCAGCGAGCCGATCGCACCCGACCGGCGTCCGCGCCCCGGCCTCCACCCGCCGACGATCACTTCCTGGGACCTGTGGTGCTTGACCTTGACCCAGCTCTCCGAGCGCCGTCCCGGTCGGTAGACGCTCTCGAGACGCTTCGCCATGATGCCCTCGAGCCCGAGCTCTGCGCTGCTGGACAGGGCGAGTCGGGCGTCGCCGGGGATCGCGGGTGGTACCCGCAGGCCGTGCGCTTCCCGCACGATCTCATCGAGCAAGGCACGGCGCTCGACGTATGGCCGACGAAGCAGGCTCTGACCCTCGACCTCGAGCAGATCGAAGGCGAAGTACTCGACGGGCACATCCTTCACACCCTGTGCCACGTCCCTCGGCGATCGCAGGCCCATCCTCGCCTGCAGCCGACCGAAGTCCGGCCGTGCCCTGCGATCGAGCGCCACGACCTCGCCATCCACGACCACCGACCGGCCCGCCGTGCTCGCCTGCAGCGCATCGACGACCTCCGGGTAGACCGTGGTCACGTCGTTGCCGTTCCTCGTGCGCAGACGGATGTCGTCCGGCTGCACGGTGGCGACGATACGGAGGCCGTCCCATTTCATCTCGAAGGCCCACTCCTCTTCGTCCTCGAAGACGCCCTTCTCTCGAGGCGTTGCGAGCATGGGCGCTATCGAGCTCCCGGCACCACCTTCTTGCCCGGGGCCGTGGAGCTTCGGCTTCGGGGTCTTCGTCGAACGACTTCCTCGCTCCATCCGATGCAGCAGCCAGGTGTCCTTCTCGTCGCTGCTCCCCCGCGTGTGGATGAGGGCCACCCGTGTCGGCTGGCCGAGTCCGCCCGCGGCCGCGCCGTGGAGCGTGACGATGACCTCCTCGCCGTCCCGCCACTTCTCGAGCTCGTAGGTACCGGAGTCCCAGAGATGCACCTCGCCTGCGCCGTACTCGCCGCTCGGGATCATCCCCTCGAACGTCGCGTATTCGAGCGGGTGGTCCTCGGTCTGGACCGCGAGGTGGTTCCGCGTGGTCTCTGGGGGTATGCCCTTCGGGACTGCCCAGGACACCAGCACGCCGTCGCGCTCGAGGCGGACGTCGTAGTGGAGCCGCCGCGCGTGGTGCTCCTGGATGACGAAGCTCCGCCCGTCCGAGGAGGGTGGGGCCGCCTCGGGCACGGGCTCGGTCGTCTTCGCGGCATCGCGCATCGATCGGTAGCGCAGCAGCCTGTCCTCCTGGCCTGCCTCGGCAACGGGTGCGAGGGGATCCGTGCGCGTGCGCATCCGCTCCAGTACCTCCGCGAACTCGAGTTGCCGAAGCCTGCTGGAGGCGAGCTCTCGCCACGTGCGCGGAGCGGCGACGGTCGGGCGCGCGCGCCCGCGAAGCGAGTAGGGAGCGATCGTGGTCTTCGCTGCACTGTTCTGGCTCCAGTCCACGAGCACCTTGCCTGCCCTCAGAGCCGTTCTCATCTCGCTCACGACAAGCTCGGGGTGGTCGGCCTCCAGGGCTCTCGCGAGCTCGTGCGCGACCTGCGACACCTGCTCGGAGGTGTGGGTTCCGTCGAGGGCCGTGTAGAGGTGGATGCCCTTGCTGCCGCTTGTCACCGGGACCGGGTCGAGCCCCATGTCCCTCAGGATGCGGCGCGCGAGCCGCGCAACCTCGGCGCACTCCAGGAGCCCAGCGCCCTCCCCCGGATCCAGGTCGAGCACCAACCGATCCGGATTCAGAGCTGCGCCGTGAGCCGAGAAGCGCCACTGCGGCACGTGGAGCTCGAGCGCCGCGACCTGGGCGAGCCACGTCAGCGTCGCGACATCGCGGACGATCGGATACTCGTTCCTGTGGTCCCGGTGATCGATCCCCTCCCGCGGCACCCAGGCCGGCGCGCTCGCCTCGAGATCCTTCTGGAAGAAGAACTTCCCGGGATGCTCTGCCGTGCCGACGCCGTCCACCCACCGCTTCCGGGTCACCGGCCGCTGCCGGATGTGCGGAAGCATGAAGGGAGCGATCTCCGCGTAGTACGAGAGCACCTCCGCTTTTGTCGTGCCCGACTCGGGGTACAGCACCTTGTCGAGGTTCGTCAGGGTCACCCGGTGCCCCTCGACCACCACCGTCTGCTGGGACGTCGCCATCGGCCCAGGATGCACCCGACTCCTGAATCGCGGAACGGTGAATACACAGCCTCGACCCGGTTTCCGACGTGACTCGTCGGCTGTACTGGGCGCATGAGATCCATCTGGAAAGGCTCGATCGCCTTCGGCCTCGTCAACGTGCCCGTGAAGCTGTACAGCGCCACCGAGGACCACGACGTCCACCTGCACCAGGTCCATGACAAGGACGGCGGGCGCATCCGCTACCAGCGACGTTGCGAGGTCTGCGGGAAGGTCGTGGACTTCGAGCACATCGACAAGGCCTACGCCGAGGAGGACAGGACCGTCGTGCTCACGGAGGAGGACCTGAGCTCACTGCCGGAAGAGCGCAGTCGTGAGATCGACGTCGTCGAGTTCGTGCCGAGCGAGCAACTCGACCCGATCATGTTTGACCGCAGCTACTTCCTCGAACCCGATTCGAAATCCGCGAAGGCGTATGTGCTGCTGCGCAAGACACTGGAGAAGACCGAGAGGACCGCCATCGTGCACTTCTCGCTGCGGCAGAAGTCGAGGCTGGGCGCGCTTCGGACCCGAGGCGATGTGCTCATGCTGCAGTCCCTGCTCTGGGACGACGAGGTGCGCGAGGCGAAGTTCCCGGCCCTCGACGAACGTGTGAGGATCTCGGCGAAGGAGCTGAAGATGTCGGCGTCGCTGGTCGACTCGTTCGCGGCCGACTTCGCGCCGGACCGCTTCACCGACGACTACCAGGAGCAGCTGCAGCAGCTCATCGACGCGAAGCTCGCGGAGGGGGACGCCCTCGACACGGCGGCGACCTTCGGCGAGTCCGAGGACTCGGAACCAGGCGGCGAGGTGATCGACCTCATGGAGGCGCTTCGCAGGAGCATCGACAAGGGCAAGACGACACCTGCAAAGAAGGGCACCGCGAGGAAGACGAGGTCAACGACGGGAGCTTCCGGCAAGAGCGGCAAGAAGAAGGCGGGCGCGAAGAAGAATTCTGCCAGCAAGACTGCGCCGAAGAAGGCCGCTCCCACGAAGCAGAGAAAGACCAAGGCCGAGGCGAAGGCCGACGACCCCTCAGCCAAGCGCTCGAAGGCCGGCTCGAACTCGAAGACCGGCTCAGCGAGGCGCTCGAAGGCCGGGTAGACGGACTGCCCCGTTCACCGGGTGTTCACGTGCGCGAAGTCGCTGGGCGAGACCGCGGCGATACGGTGACCGCAACCCGTCAGAGACGCACGTCCAGGAGGAACCCGTGACTCGAACTTGGCAGAAGCTCCTTGCGGTGGGAACCGCGACGACCGTTGCCGGAGGCGGCCTGCTCGTCGCCGCTGCGCCCCCGACCTTCGCGGCTCCCAGCGGCACCGAGCTCGTCATCAACGAGGCATACGGCGGCGGGGGCAACATGGGGTCGAGCTTCTCGAACGACTTCGTCGAGCTCTACAACCCGAGCGCTTCGACGGTGAGCGTCGACGGCTGGTCGGTGCAGTACTTCTCTGCGGGCGGCAACCTCGGCGGAGTCGCCGAGCTCTCGGGCGACGTGGCACCTGGGAGTCACTACCTCGTCGCGCTCGCGGCCGGAAGCGCCAGCACCGGCGAGCTGCCGACCCCGGATTCGAGCGGCGACATCGCGATGGGGGCGCGTGGTGGCATCGTGGCTCTCGCGAACACGACCGACGCGATAACCCTTCCCTCGGCCGACGGCACAGGCGCGGCTGCAGTCGTGGATCTTGTCGGCTACGGGAGCGCGAGCATCTTCGAGGGCGCAGCTTCCGCGCCGGAACTCGACAATGCTCTGAGCACGCAGCGCGCGACGACGGGGGTCGACACCGACCAGAACTCCGCCGATTTCATCGCCGCGGCGCCGACACCCGAGAGTTCTGCCAACGGATCGACCACCACCCCCGAGCCCACGGCGAGCTCGACTCCGACTCTGCCGCCCGGCGCGCACCTCTCTTCGATCGCTGAGATACAGGGCACGGGATCGGCGTCGCCGCTGGTCGACCAGACGGTGACGACCGAGGGCATCGTCACCGCGGTCTACGCGGAAGGCGGACTCGGCGGCTTCAACATCCAGACCCGAGGCGCGACCGACCCGACCACGCACACTGCATCGACCGGCATCTTCGTCTACGGCCCGGCCGCCGCCGCCACCGTCAGCACCGGCGATCGAGTCGCAGTCACCGGACGGTTGGCTGAGCGGTTCGGGTCGACGCAGATCAGCGCGAGCGCTGTCGAGCCTCTCGAGCGCGGGCCCGAGGACGTCGTGGAGCCCCTCTCGATCGAGTGGCCGGAGACGGACGTGGAGCGGGAGCGCTTCGAGGGAATGCTCCTCGCCCCGGCTGGCGCCTACCGGGTGGCGGACAACTACGCCCTCAACCAGTACGGCGAGATCGGGCTCTCCGTCGGCGAGCGTCTGCTCGTGACGCCGACGGAGGCTGGGGCACCGGGTAGCCCAGAGGCGGACGCTCAGGCGGAGTACAACGCCGCCAACAGCGTCATCCTCGATGACGGCGCGTCCACTGACTTCCTCCGTCGCGAAGAAGGCGGCCTCATCAACGCCGACATCCCGCTCCCCTACCTGAGCATCGATTCGCCCGTCACGATCGGCGCGACGGCGAACTTCACACAGCCAGTCGTCGTGCACTACTCCTTCGACAGCTACCGCTTCCAGCCCACATCGACGCTCACGGGCAGCGACGGCGCACCGGCCACCTTCTCCGACGCCCGCGAGACCACTCCCGAACCGGTCGGCGGCAGCATCCAGCTGGGGACGTTCAACGTGCTCAACTACTTCACGAGCCTTGGCGTCGACTTCTGCGACCCGAGTGAGAGCTACACCGATCGGGACGGCAAGCCGGTGAGTGCCAACGGATGCCTCCCGCGGGGCGCTTGGGACGAGGCGAACCTCGCGAGGCAGGAAGCGAAGATCGTAGCCGCAATCAATCAGCTCGACGCCGACATCGTCGCGCTCGAGGAGATCGAGGACTCGTCGGACTTCGGCAAGGACCGCGACGCAGCGCTCATCGATCTTGTCACGGCGCTCAACACGGCGGCAGGCTCGGAGCGATGGGCCCACGTCCCATCCCCCGCCGAGGTGCCGTCCACGGGCGACGACGTCATCCGCACGGCGTTCATCTACCAGCCAGCCTCCGTCGAGGTGAGCCACCCCTCGAGCATCCTCGACGACCCGGCCTTCGCGAACGGTCGCGCGCCGCTCGCCCAGGCGTTCTCTGACCCAGCGACGGACACGGAGTTCGTCATCGTCGCGAACCACTTCAAGTCGAAGGGCGGCTCAGGCGACGGCGACAATGCCAACGACGACGACGTCGGACCCGCAGCAGCCGTCGGTGGCTGGAACGGCGACCGAACACGGCAGGCACAGGCCCTCGTCCGCTTCACGGATGCGCAGCGCGCGGAACACGGCACCGATCTGGTCTTCCTGACCGGTGACTTCAACAGCTACTCCTACGAGGCCCCCATGCGCGTGCTCGCGGATGCGGGCTTCACGAATCTGGGGGATGCGCGCAACCGCGCCGCGGGAGCACCCGGCTCACCGGGCACCGAGTACTCGTACAGCTTCGGCGGCGCTGTCGGGTCGCTCGACCACATCCTGGCGAGCAACGCAGCGGAGGACGCGGTCACGGGCGCCGATGTCTGGACGATCAACGCCTACGAGCAGGTCGGCACGGAGTACAGCAGAAACAACTACAACCGCACACAGCTCTACTCGGGCGATGTCTACCGCTCCTCCGATCACAACCCGTTCCTCATCGGACTGGACTTCGCCGAAGAGTCGTCGCCGCAGCCGACGGCGACGGCGGATCCGCCGAGCACGCCGGCCCCCTCCGAGCCGCAGTCGACCCCGACGCCGACGCCGACTCCGACGCCGACGCCGAGCGATGCTGGTGGACCCGGTGCGTTGGAAACGCCCGGCGCAGGTCCCGCGACCCCAGGCGCACACGGGGACCGTTCGGACGATGGCCCAGGCGCGGACGGCCAGCAGCTCGCGAGCACCGGGACCGATCTCGGCGCACTCCTGGCTGTCGGCGGTGGGGCGAGCCTGCTCGCGGGTGTGCTTGCGCTGCTCCTGAGGCGGCGCAAGGCACGCGCCTGATCTGACGGACAGGCGCCGAGACGTTCGTCCACGGAGAAAGAGCCGGCCGCACTGCATGACTGCAGTGCGGCCGGCTCGTCGGCATCCGGGCAAGCCCCCGAACGTCAGGTGCTCGGTGTGCTTCCCGATTCGGAAGTGGCCGTCGGCTCCCCCGTCGGCTGCGGCTCGATCGGCCCCTCTGTCGGATCCGGAGCGGGAGGCTCCGTCGGCGCCGGAGTCTCTTCGGGCTCCGCTGGTGGCGTGCTGGCACCAGGACCGTCCGGGACGGGCTGGGCCGTCAACGCCGGTGGTACAGGATCGGACGGTGCTGGGGCCTGGGTGGGCTCGTCTCCTCCAGAATCGTCCAGCGGAGGCTCTGGTGCGTTGGTGTCCTCCCCCTGCTGGGAGTCGACAGCGGCGCTGTGTGAGCTCTGAGCCGCGGTGCCTTGGCGCACGACCGCTGAGATGCCGCTCGTGCGGGCATGGTCGTCGGCGGCGTCACCCAGTTCGATGAGCGCTGCGTCGTAGGCCGTGAGGATGTCCGACGAAGCGAGCGTGACCTGCAGGCGATGCTCACGACCCAGCGCGAGCGTGCTCGTGGCCATTCCGCCCACCGCGTTCTGGAGCGCCGTGTACGCCGTCTGCAGCGAATCCGCCTCCGAAGCGGTCGCACTCAGCGCGTCCTTGACCTGCTTGAGGGCGTCCTCCAGAGCAGTCTTCTGCGCAGAACCCACACGCTCGGCGGGCAGGCTGGCGAGCGGCTGCGCGAGCATGTGCAGGTTGACGACGTCACTCGAGTTCGCGGTCGATGCGGCCACGCTCGTCGTATCAGGCACAGCGACGGTGTCGATGGGCTCGGCGACGTTGGCGCCCTGACCGCTCGAGACCGTCAGCGCAGCGACCACGGCCCCCACGGCGATGACGCTCATGGTCGCCGCGGCGAGCTCACCAGGGCGCTTCTTCACGAACGCCAGTACGGCGTTCGAGGTCTCCCCGTTCGACATACGGCTCCTCCGAACACGATCTGCTCTCGCGCTCAGAACGCGGACAGCTCCATCCAGAGTATGGGGATCCGCGCAAAAGACGAAGTCAGACCTGCCCGCGAGTTCAGGAAACTCAGAGCCAGACGAAGTGGACGAAGATCGAGATCGCGAGAATCGTGGTGGCGACGAGCGCGCACATGAGCTCGATGACCATGCCGAGGCCCAGCGCCTTCACTGCGGTCCAACTCGAGTCGAGAGCCGCGCGGAACTCCCGAACCCTCCAGTACTCCGACGCCACGAGACCGACGGCGAACCCGATCGGAAGCCCGAACGCCGGCAGCACGAACAGCCCGACGATGCCGACGCCGAGCCCGATGAGCACGGAACGATTCGGGACCTGCTTCTTGCGCAGGCCGCGCCCTGTGAGCACCCAGCCGATGATCATGCCCGTGATGAGCAGTGCGGCGCCGACCCCGAACGCAGCCCAGACAGGCCAGGAGCCGGCGAAGATCGCCCAGACGAGGAAGCCGATGACGATCGTGATGCTGCCTGGCAGCACGGGAACGATGATGCCGACGATGCCGATGATGGCGAGGATCACGGCGACGATTGCTGCGATCACAGGTGCACTCATGCCCTCAACCGTACCGGGTTGCCGAGTCCCATCCCTTGGGGGTGCGCTCGGGGTGAGGAACGAGAACGGGGGCCGTGCATCCACAGTTGTGGATGCACGGCCCCCGAAGGCCGTCCGCGTGATCAGCGGGACAGCGCGTAACCGGTCTCGCCGTGCACGACCACGTCGACGCCGGCCACTTCATCCTCGTGGCGCACCCGGAAGCCGATGGTCTTCTGGATGACCCAGGCCACGAGGAAGCTCACTCCGAACGAGTAGAGGAGAACACCGAGGGAAGCGATGAGCTGGACGATGAGCTGCTCGAATCCGCCACCGGTGAAGAGGCCCGTGTTGAAGGCGAACAGGCCGGGCCAGATGGAGCCGACGAGGCCGCCGACGAGGTGCAGACCCACGACGTCGAGCGAGTCGTCGAAGCCGAGCTTGAACTTCAGCTCGATCGCGAAGGCGCAGAGGACACCGGAGACGAGGCCGAGGAGCAGCGCCCAGCCGGGAGTCAGCACGGCGCAGGCCGGTGTGATCGCGACGAGGCCGGCGATCGCACCCGACGCGGCGCCGATCGAGGTCGCCTTGCCGTTGCGCAGCTTCTCTACGATGATCCAGCCGAGGATACCAGCGGCGGGAGCCGCGATGGTGTTGATGAAGAGCAGTCCGGGTCCCGGGAACTCGGTGCCCTCGAGGTCGCCCCAGGCAGCTCCGACGTTGAAGCCGAACCAGCCGAACCAGAGGATCGCGGTTCCGAGGAGCACAAGAGGAACGTTGTGCGGCTGCGTGATGCCCTTGCCGAAGCCCACGCGCTTGCCGAGGACAAGCGCAAGGGCGAGCGCGGCCGCTCCAGCGTTGATGTGCACCGCCGTGCCACCTGCGTAGTCGATGACCTCGACGCCTTCGAAGCCGAGCTGCGCGCCGAGCTGCATGATCCAGCCACCGCCCCAGACCCAGGCAGCGACGGGGAAGTACACGAAGGTCGAGAAGATGCCGGCGAAGAGCATCCAGGCACCGAACTTCGCTCGGTCCGCGATCGCTCCCGAGATGAGGGCCGTGGTGATGATGGCGAAGGTGCCGCCGTACGCCGCACCGGCGGTCGCGTTGCTGTCCTGGATCAGGTTGGTCAGCGCGAAGTCGGAGAAGGGGTCACCCGCGAACTGGAAGAAGGAATCTCCCGAGACGGCGGACATGTTGTAGCCGTACAGGATCCAGAGCACTGCGACGAGGCCGAGGGCCCCGAACGAGAGCATCATCATGCTCACGACGCTCTTTTCCTTCACCATGCCGCCGTAGAAGAGGGCGAGTCCTGGTGTCATGAAGAGCACAAGCGCTGCGCTGATCATCAGCCAGGCGGTTCCACCGGTATCCATTGCATCCTCGCTTTCGCCACCCGTGCTGCGACCTGGAGGCCGCGTCGTCGTGACACGGAGTGGGGAGATGCAATGAGTCTGCGCAAGGCGCGTGTCAGCGATGGGGCGGGGCCGTTTCCATCATGTTTCGGAGCGGCCCCGCGTGTTACGAGTCTGTGTCGCGAGCGTCATCGTGCCATCGGAGGCGCGGCACGGCACGCGCGCCGTCACACGGAGGCGGTCTGCTCCTGTGCGGTCGAGGCGATGAGCCTGGAGACGCAGCGCAGGTACTTCTTGCGGTAGCCGCCGTCGATCATTCCGCCGCCGAAGATCTGGTCGAGGGCGAGGCCAGATGCCGCGACGGGGATCTGCGCGTCGTAGACGCGGTCGATGAAGGCGACGAAGCGGAGGGCCTCGGCCTGGTCGGTCAGCTCGTGCACGTCGCGGAGAACGAGGAGGTCGACGTCCTCGACGAGCCGGACGTACTTGGACGGATGCACGGTGGCGAGGTGCTGCACGAGATCATCGAAGCCGTCGTACGCGACGGACTTGCCGTCTGCGACCGCGTCGTCCACCAGCGAGTCGAGGCGCTCCGGCGGCGTGACGGTGGCATGGCCGGACATGTCGCGGCGACGGTAATCGGTGCCGTCGATGCGGAGGGTGTCGAAGACGTCGGCGAGCTTCGTGATCTCGCGGAGGAAGTCCGAGGCCGCGAAGCGCCCCTCGCCCAGTGCGTTCGGCGGGGTGTTGCTCGTCGCGGCGATGCTCGTGCCCGAGTCGACGAGCTCACCGAGGAGTCTGGACATGACCATCGTGTCGCCCGGGTCGTCGAGCTCGAACTCGTCGATGGCGATGAGGCTGGTGCCTCGCAGAGAGCGGACTGCCTCGGCATAGCCGAGAGCGCCCACGAGCGCGGTGTACTCGATGAAGGTGCCGAAGTACTTGCGTCCCGGATGCGCGTGCCAGATCGAGGCGAGCAGGTGCGTCTTGCCGACGCCGAAGCCGCCGTCGAGATAGATGCCGGGCTTGACGGGTGGTGCCTTCTTGAGGAAGCCGAAGAGGCCCTTGCTCCCGGACGCGGGAGCTGCCTTGACTCCTGCGAACCGCTCCCCCGCCTCGACAGCCGCGGCCTGGGATGGATACTCGGGATCGGGCCGGTAGGTGGCGAACTTGGCGGCGTCGAACTGCCTGGGAGGCACGAGGTCCTTCACCATCTCTGCCGCCGTGACGGTCGGTGAGAGTTCGGTCAGGTGCAGCAAGCGGCCTACGCCCACGGAGTCCTCGTACTTTCCAGTGAGTAATGCCCGGTGCGGGCTCCTGCAAATCCTACCGCCAGCCGCTCAGCTGCGCGTCGCCAGAGTGCCTGCCCGGTACCGTGGTGGCATGCACGACGTCACGCTTCCGGAATCCCTCGATCTGCTCCGCGAGGAGCTGCTCGAGGTATCGCCCCGCGATCGCCTCGAGCTCCTCGCCGAGATCGGTGCAGAGCTCCCCGGTGTCGACCCCGGCGACACCGAGTCGTTCGAGCGCGTCATCGAGTGCCAGTCACCCGTCTTCTTCGACGTCACGTTGACCCCGGAGCGGCGTGTGCACCTGAGGATCTCCGTGCCACCCGGCGCGCCGATGACACGCGGTTTCGCGTCCGCGCTCGTCCAGGGCGTGGATGGGCAGGAACCGGAGGCTCTCCTGCGACTCCCCGAGGATCTCCCGAGCGCTCTCGGGCTCACGGATCTGGTCTCGCCGCTGCGACGAAGCGGCATGGTTGCCCTTCAGGCGCGGGCGAAGCGCCAGTTGCTCGAACGCCTCTCGGCGGCCGGACCCTCCTAGGACGTGTTGCTAAAGTTGCGACGCACACGGGTATTAAAATCGAAGGTTGGTGTGGGATGACTGCTGTGGATCGTCGTCGATCGTTGCTGCTGGTCGGAGCAATTCTCACGGTGTGCTTGTCGTTCGGGTTCTCCTTCACTGACGGCGGCGCAGTGTGGTTCTGGACCGAGGTGCCTTGGTTCGGTGGAGTGTTTGTCCTTTTGGGGGCAGTGCTCACAGGGGTGTATCTGGTTCTTCGTCGCCGCTCTAAGCGTCGGCTCTCATAGTTCGGCGCTGCTGATCCAGTGCAGGGTTGCGGCGAGGCAGAGCCCGGCATGGTAGTTGCTGGCGAGTTTGTCTGATCGCATCGCGATCCCGCGCCACTGCTTGAGCTTGCCGAAGCAACGCTCTACGACGTTCCGACCGCGATAACGCGCCTTCTGCGCGTCACCGAAGTCGATCGGCCGACCACGTCGTTTGCGACGGTGCGCGATCTGATCGTCACGCTCCGGGATGGTCGCCGCGATGCCGTGTTCGCGCAACCAGGCCCGGTTCGATCTGGATGGGTAGCCCTTGTCAGCCATCACCCGGTCTGGCCGGGTCCGCGGGCGCCCGGCGGCGCCACGGACGCGAATCTCAGCGAGAGTGGCCTGCATCCAGCTGGTGTCAGCTGACTGCCCCGGGGTGAGCAGGAACGCCAAAACGCGTCCCCTCCCATCGCAGACCAGGTGATTTTTGGTCGTCAACCCGCCACGTGAGCGGCCGATCGCGTGATCAGGTGGCTCCGACCCGAACTTCTTGTAATTCTGCTGAGCCCCCCGTGACCCGAGGCAAGGTGGCTCCGTGCTGGTGCACTCGGACGATGGTGGAGTCGATCGAGGTGACCCAGTCGATGTCACCGGACTGCTGCGCGAGAGACTGCACCCTCTCTAGGACGCGCGCCCAAACACCGGCGTCGGACCACCTGTTGAAGTTCTTGTAGATCGTGTTCCAGTTCCCGAACCGCTCCGGGAGGTCCCTCCACGGAGCCCCCGTCCGGAACCTCCACGCCGTCGCCTCGACTACTATCCGCCGATCCACAGGCGGCCGACCCGTGCTCTTCACCTGAGGGAACAGCGGGCCGATCACGGCCCAGGCCTCATCAGAAATCACATCACGCGACACGAGTCAAGACTCAACTACCGGCACCCGAACCGGGTTTAGCAACACGCCCTAGAAGGTCGCCAGCCACTCGTCCAGCGACTGCTCCCATCTCCCGCTGTCGACGTTCCAGAGCCGCGTATGCAGCGCCCGTTCGAACTCTCGATAGGTGACGAGGTCTGGGCGCCGCCTGGCGAGCTCGCGGCTCGCCTCGACCGGCACCACCGTGTCACCGCTCGAGTGGAAGAGCAGGACCGGCACCGTCAGCTCGGCGAGCCGATCGAGGATCTCCAGCTTCGAGAGCGGGATCGGCGCCTCCAGGCCGAGGAGCGGCCGGGCAAGCGGACTGCCGATGAGCCAGATGCCAAGGGCGGTCACGAAACGAGGGAGCCGCATGGCCGACCCCTGATATCGAAGGATCGATCGCCAGCTCAACGCCGGAGACTCGAGGAAGATGCCCGCGATGAGCTCACGATGTCGCGCGTTGAGGGCCGCCTGCATCACCGTACCCCCGCCCATCGACCACCCGACGAGGATGATGCGCCGTGCACCCCTGGACACGGCCCAGTCCATCGCCGACTCGACGTCGCGCCACTCCGTGGCTCCCAGGCCGAACTTGCCGTCTGGCGAGGGTGGCGCCAGTGCGTCGTTGCGGTAGCTCACGACCAGCGAGTTCCAGCCTCGACCGCGGAAGAGCGGAACAGCGCGGAGGGGCTCCGTCATGACCGCGCCTCGACCGTGGACGTGGATCGCCCACGAGTCGCTCGCCTGGGCCGCTGGGATGAGCCAGGCTGGCATCGCACCGAGCGGTGTCTGCACATCGACCCAGCGCCAGGGCAGGTTGAGGTCTCGAACCCAGAGCTGCGGCGCAGATGCCAGGCGCACGGACCGCACTCGCTCGAGCTGCGCACCCTGCTCGCCCCAGAAGCGCCTCGTCACGGTGCGCTCCGACTCGTCGACCACTGCACCCACGTTGGCGCGACCCGTCTCGGCCGCGAAGACGAGGCTGTAGTGCCCGGGAGCGGCCGTCTCCGGCGTGCGCGCGAGCGTGACGGTCCCTGCCTGCTTGTCGACGCCGAGCAGACGGACCGGATCCTTGCGCCGGCGCGGCGGGGTGACGACTGCGCGCGCGACCATGGTCGAGGCGGTCGCGACGACGGCCCCGAGTCCCACGACGAGAGCGCCGAGCGAGGCTGCGACGAATTTCGTCGCCGAGGACGACGACTCGGCTGAGGCACGTTTTGCGGCACACATCACGTCGATGATGACGCAACCCGGCCGGGAACACGCCGGACGGGCGACGTTCCGACACGGCGCGCCTGATCTGCGGAGCCCAGGGCCAGGCCTAGTCTCGTCGCGTGGTTGTCCCGTTGCATCGATCCGCCCCGGAGTTCGAGGCCGCCGTAGAGGCGGTCCGTGCGGCCGAGTTCCGCTCTGCCCTCACGGTGAGCGAGATCCGGCCCCCGGCGAACCTGGCCCCCGAGTCGCTCGCTCTCTCCGGAGACGTGCGACCTACTGCTCATGCGAGCGATTCCGAACTCGGAACCGGCAGGTTCATCCTGCTGCACGACGAGAGCGAGCCAGAAGCCTGGCGTGGCGCCTTTCGCGTCGTGTGCTTCGCACAGGCTCCCCTCGAACCCGAGATCGGCGTCGACCCCTTCCTCGCACCCGTTGCCTGGTCGTGGCTCATGGATGCCCTCGAGTCCAGAGGCGCGGCCTTCGAGCACCCGTCCGGCACGGCGACGACCATCAACGGTCGGGGCTTCGGCGAGCTCGAAGAGCAGGGCGAGGGCGCCCAGATCGAACTCCGAGCATCCTGGACCCCACGGGAGACGGACCTCGCGGCTCACGCCGAGGCCTGGGGTGAGCTGCTCTGTCTCCTGGCGGGCATGCCCCCGGAGACCGAGGCCGACGACGGGGTACAGGTTCTCCGGCACTTGAGGAAGGCGAAAGATGGGGCTTGATGCCGACCGTCTGAAAGCTGGCGGACTGGAGGTGATCGAGACCGAAGCGCAGCTGCAGGCGGCACTCGATCGTCTCGCCGCCGGCACGGGACCTGTAGCCGTGGATGCGGAGCGCGCATCCGGATACCGATACTCGGAGCGCGCCTACCTGGTGCAGCTCTACCGGCGAGGGAGCGGCACGCTCCTCATCGATCCGATCGCGACGGGATCACTCGCGCGGCTGCAGGAGATAATCGGAGACGAGGAGTGGATCTTCCACGCCGCGACACAGGATCTTCCGTGCCTTCGCGAGCTCGACCTCGACCCGAACCTCATCTTCGACACCGAGCTGGCGGCGAGGCTCCTCGGATACGAGAGAGTCGGTCTCGGCGCCGTCATCGAGCGCCTGCTCGGCATCTCGCTCGAGAAGGCGCACTCAGCGGCCGATTGGTCGACTCGCCCATTGCCGGAGACCTGGCTCGCGTACGCGGCGCTCGACGTGGAGCTGCTCATCGACGTCAGGGACCAGCTCCACCAGGAGCTCATCGACGCCGAGAAGCTCGATGCCGCCCGCGAGGAGTTCGCGGACATCCTGACTCGCGAGCTCGGGGTCAAGAAGCCCGACCCGTGGCGACGCATCGGCGGCATCAGCCGGCTCCGCAGCCCGCGGGCCCTCGCCGTGGCGAGGGAGCTCTGGCTCTCCCGCGACGAGGCGGCACGCAGTACCGACACCGCGCCTGGTCGACTCTTCCCCGACCGAGCACTCGCAGCGGTCGCGACGGCCATGCCCCGCACTCGAGGCGAGCTGGCTCGCCTGAAGGAATTCACCGGACGCGCATCCCGGACCCAGCTCGACCGCTGGTGGGGTGCCGTCGAGCGCGGTCTCACGACCGAGGAGCTGCCTCCGCAGGCCCCGCGGGACCCGGACCGGATGCCGCACCATCGGCAGTGGGAGCAGCGGTCCCCCGAGGCGGACCGCCGGCTCAAGCTCGCACGCGAGTTCCTCGTCGCCCACGCCGAGACCCTCCACATGCCCGTCGAGAACCTGCTGACTCCTGAGCTGCTGCGGCGAGCGGCCTGGGTTCCACGTCAGCCTGTCTCCGCCGACGCCGTCGCGGAGCACCTGCGCGAGCTCGGCGCACGGGCCTGGCAGACCAGCGAGGTTGCACAGGGAATCGCCTCGGCTTTTGTAGAAGCTGACCAATTGACTTCCGTCCCGAACGACGAGGATTCGTAGCTTCACACGACGCATCGGCTTCCGACCAGGCGAGCATCCATAGGATGACCGAGTCAATAGATGCTTGGAGGCAGTGTGGCCAATCGAGAAGTGTTGTTCATCGACGGCGTTCGAACCCCATTCGGACGTGCGGGCGAGAAGGGCATGTACTGGAAGACCCGTGCGGATGACCTCGCGGTCAAGGCGATCAAGGGTCTCCTCGACCGGAACCCGCAGATCCCGCACGAACGCTACGACGACGTCGCCATCGCCGCGACGACCCAGCAGGGCGACCAGGGACTGACGCTCGGCCGATCCACGGCGATCCTCGCGGGACTTCCGAACACCGTTCCCGGCCTCGCCATCGACCGCATGTGCGCTGGCGCCATGACGGCCGTCACCACCATGGGGTCCGGCATCGGCTTCGGGGCCTACGACGTCACCATCGCCGGCGGCGTCGAGCACATGGGCAGGCACCCGCTCGGCATCGGCGCAGACCCCAACCCGCGCTTCGTCGCCGAGCAGCTCGTCAGCGGTGACGCCCTGAACATGGGCAAGACCGCCGAGCGACTCCACGATCGCTTCCCACAGCTCACGCGCGAACGCAGCGACCGCTACGCGATGCGCAGCCAGCAGAAGGCCGCTGCCGCCTACGAGAACGGCCAGCTGCAGCCGGACCTCATCCCCGTCGCCATCGAATCCGAAGCCGGCTGGGGCCTCGCGACCCGCGACGAGACGCTCCGACCAGAGACGAACATGGCGACGCTCTCGACGCTGAAGACCCCGTTCCGCCCGCACGGCCGAGTGACGGCCGGAAACGCCAGCGGGCTCAACGACGGGGCCACGGCCGCCATCCTGGCCTCGAGCGCCGCCGCGAAGGAGTTCGGCCTCGCCCCGAAGATGCGCATGGTGACGTTCGCGTTCGCCGGAGTGCAGCCCGAGGTCATGGGTCTCGGGCCCGTGCCCTCGACCGAGAAGGCCCTCGACCGAGCCGGCATGACGATCGACGACATCGGACTCTTCGAGCTCAATGAAGCCTTCGCCGTCCAGGTGCTGTCGTTCCTCGACCACTACGGCATCGACGACGACGACCCCTCGGTCAACCCGTACGGTGGAGCCATTGCCATCGGGCATCCCCTTGCATCCTCCGGTGTTCGCCTCATGACACAGCTCGCGAAGCAGTTCGAGGAGCACCCGGAGGTACGCTTCGGCCTGACCGCGATGTGCGTTGGACTCGGACAGGGCGGCACGGTCATCTGGGAGAACCCGAACTGGAACGGCAAGTCGCACGCACGCCGAGGCTTCGGCAAGAAGGGACGCTGAGCACCATGGCAACCGATCTTCGAGCACGCTACGCTCCCCTGCTCGCCATGAGCACCGACGAGGTCGTGACGCACTCGCTCGTCCGTGACGTCACACTGCCGAGCGGCCGCACGCTGGCCCTCATCACCCTCGACAACGGCCACGACTACACGCGCCCGAACACGCTCGGACCGGAGACCCTCGCCCAACTCGGCGAGGTCCTCTCCGGTCTGCGCGCCCGCGCCTCCTCCCATGACATCCATGCGGTTGCGATAACGGGCAAGCGGTTCAACTTCGCAGCCGGCGCCGATCTCTCCAACGTGGGATCGATCCCGAGCCGAGAGGTCGCGCTCCTCCTGGCGAGGCTCGGCCATGAGGTGCTCGGCTCCCTCGGCAAGCTCGGGGTACCGAGCTTCACGTTCTACAACGGCCTCGCGCTCGGGGGCGGCGTCGAGATCGGGCTCAACTCCGACTACCGCACGGTCGACGCGACCGTTCCGGCATTCGCCCTGCCCGAGACCTTCCTCGGTCTCGTTCCGGGCTGGGGCGGCGCGAGCATCCTCCCGAACCTCATCGGCATCGAGAACGCCCTCAAGGTCATCATCGAGAATCCGCTCAAGCAGAACCGGATGCTCAAGGGACCCCAGGTCGCGGAGCTCGGCATCGCCGACGCGATCTTCCCGAGCCTGAACTTCCTGGAGGACTCGCTGGCGTGGGCCGACAAGGTCATCGGCGGAGACATCGAGGTCAAGCGGGCGAATGCTCCGGGGCGCCTCGAGCGCCTCGCGAAGTGGGATCTCGCGATCAGCATCGCGAGGAAATCGCTGGAGGAGAAGCTCGGCACCGTCGCGCTCGCTCCCTACCGGGCGCTCGAGCTGCTGAAGCTCGCGAAGGGCGACGACCGGGAGAAGGGCTTCCCCGCGGAGGACGAGGCCCTGGCCGACCTCATCTCCGGCGACCAGTTCGTGGCTTCGATCTACGCCTTCAACCTCGTGCAGAAGCGTGCGAAGCGCCCCGCAGGCGCCCCGGACAAGGCGCTCGCTCGCCGCATCGACAAAGTCGGTGTCATCGGTGCCGGGCTCATGGCAACACAGTTCGCGACGCTCTTCGTGCGTCGCCTCAAGGTCCCGGTCGTCATCACCGACCTCGACCAGGCTCGCGTCGACACGGGAGTCGCGGCCATTCGGCGCGAGCTCGAGAAGCTGCACGAGAAGGGGCGGATCGAGAGCGACGAGTACGGCCGACTGATCGGCCTCGTCCATGGCACGACCGACCGGAGCGAGTTCGCGGACTGCGACTGGGTCATCGAGGCGGTCTTCGAGGAACTGGGCGTCAAGCAGCAGGTCTTCGCGGACTTCGAGAAGATCGTCGGACCGGAGACCGTTCTCGCCACGAACACCTCCTCGCTCTCGGTGGCGGAGATCGGCGCTCAGCTCGAACACCCGGAGCGCCTCGTGGGCTTCCATTTCTTCAACCCCGTCGCGCAGATGCCGCTCATCGAGGTCGTGCGGACCGACAGCACCGACGACGCGACGCTGGCGACGGCGATGGCAACCGCCAAGAACCTCAAGAAGACCGCCGTCATCACCAGGGATGCGCCAGGATTCGTCGTGAACCGCGTCCTCGCCAAGGTCCTCGGCGAGGCCATGAATGCGGTCGACACCGGCACCTCGTTCGAGACCGTTGACCACGCGCTCGACAGGATCGGCCTGCCGATGACGCCGTTCGAGCTGCTCGAGCTGGTGGGGCTCAAGGTCGGCGCCCACGTGCTCGACACGCATCACAAGGCGTTCCCTGATCGGTTCTTCGAGTCCGAGAACCTGCACAGGCTGGCCGACTACGGCAAGCTGTACGACCGTGACGGCAAGGGGCGCGTGAAGGGCTTCGACAAGAAGGCCGTGCAGATCGTCGCAGGGGGCAAGACGCCGATGACCGCCGCCTCTTTCGCCGACCGCGTCGAGGTCGGCCTTGCCGACGAGATCAAGCGGATGCTCGATGAGAAGGTCGTTGCGGCCCCCGAGGATATCGACCTGTGCCTCATCCTGGGTGCTGGCTACCCGTTCCAGGCGGGAGGCATCACGCCCTACCTCGACCGGGTCGGAGCCTCGCAGAAGGCGTTCGGAGGGACCTTCCATACGCCGCCGATCCGCGGAGCCGCCTCGCACTGATCGGTCCTGCCAGCTGACGACGAAGGCGCCTCCTCACCCGAAGCTCGGGTGAGGAGGCGCCTTCGTCGCGTGGCGTCGTCAGTGCTTGGCGTGGTACTTGACGGGCTCGGGGAGCCCGGCCTCGGCACGGATACGGCGCGAAAGCCGCTCGAGCGAGGTGAGCGCGGCGATGACATCGTCGGACGACACCGCGAACGGCATGTTGTGGATGGTCTCCCCCGGCACGGTCGCGGCCTCGGCGACGAGCCGCAGCTCGTGCTTGTCGTCGGTGGAGAGCCCGATCTCCGTGAGCGTCGTCGGAAGTCCCAGCTTCGTGGTGAAGACGATGAAATCGCGGATCTCCTCCGCGGGAGCCCCCTCGAGGATGAGCTGAGCGATCGATCCGATGTTGACCTTCTCGCCGTGTTGCAGGCCGTGTGTCTGCGGGGCGGCCGTCAGACCGTTGTGGATCGCGTGGGCGGCAGCGAGCCCACCTGACTCGAAGCCGAGTCCCGAGAGCAGCGTGTTCGCCTCGATGGCACGCTCGAGAGCCGGAGTCACGACGCCGTCCTCGACGGCGTCCAGCGCGGTCGCCGCGTTCTCCCAGAGGACATCCCAGCTGAGCTTCGCGAGGGCCGTTCCTGTCTGCGTGGGCAACCCGCCCGCCATCGTGCTCGCGTTGGATCGGCTCGTCGCACGGGCCTCGAGCCAGGTGGCTAGCGCGTCGCCGAAACCAGCCACGAGGAACCGTGCGGGTGCATCCGCGACGAGCTGGGAATCGATGAGCACGAGGTCGGGGTTGCGCGGGAAGAAGCGGTACTCCTCGAACTCCCCAGCCTCCGTGTAGATGACGGCGAGCGCCGATGTGGGCGCGTCGGTGGATGCGACCGTGGGGACACTCACCCATCGGACACCAGCGAGGTAGCCCGCGGCCTTGGCAGCGTCGATCGTGCTGCCTCCACCGACGGCGACGATCACGTCGCTGCCGCTGGCCGTGATGACCTCCACGATGCGGTCGATCTCTCCCGAGGAGGCGACGCCGTTGAAGCGCTCGCGCGGAACCTCGGCCTCTCCCCCGGTGAACGAGGTCGAGAGGCGCTCCCCGAGGAGGTCCCAGACGAAGTCGTCCGCGAGCAGCAGCGGGGTCGACCCGATCTGCGCGACGAACTCCCCGAGCCGTGCAAGCGCGCCCTTGCCCTGCACATAGCGGCCGGGGCTCAGTACGGTGCGGATGGGAATCTCAGTGCTCATGCGGAACTCCTTCGTCGTGGAAAATCGCTCCAACGGTATCGACCGGAGATGCACGCGCACAGCGGTCTTACTCAGCGAGTGAGAGCGCGAATCGTGTACGACGCCGAAGGGCGGAGCCTCTCGGCTCCGCCCTTCGGTTCTGCGCTGCGCCCGCTACGCCGTGGCGAGCTGGCGGAGCACGTACTGCAGGATTCCGCCGTTGCGGTAGTAGTCGGCTTCACCCGGGGTATCGATGCGGACGACCGCATCGAACTCGATCGGCTGCTTGCCCTCGGGCGAGTCAGAGGTGGGCTCCGCGATGACGTGCACCGTCTTGGGCGTGAAGCCCTCGTTGAGCTGCTCGATGCCCTGGATCGAGATCGACTCCGTGCCGTCGAGGCCAAGCGATGCCCAGCTCTCGCCTGCCGGGAACTGCAGCGGCACGACACCCATGCCGATGAGGTTCGAGCGGTGGATGCGCTCGAAGCTCTCGACGATGACGGCGCGGACGCCGAGCAGGCTCGTGCCCTTGGCAGCCCAGTCGCGAGAAGA
The DNA here is from genome assembly GCF_002931515.1 of Pseudoclavibacter sp. RFBG4. Lineage (NCBI taxonomy): Bacteria > Bacillati > Actinomycetota > Actinomycetes > Micrococcales > Microbacteriaceae > Pseudoclavibacter > Pseudoclavibacter sp. RFBG4. The sequence continues at coordinate 413,496 of NZ_PSYC01000024.1, forward strand.
GCCGGAGCCGTACTCCTTGCCACCAAGGACGACCAGCGGCGTGCCGGACTCCGCGTAGTTCTGCGCGGCGTCGTAGATGAACGACTGCGGGCCGTCGGGCTGCGTGAAGTCACGCGTGTAGCCGCCCTCGACGCCGTCGAGGAGCTGGTTCTTGAGGCGGATGTTCGCGAACGTTCCGCGGATCATGATCTCGTGGTTGCCGCGACGCGAGCCGTAGGAGTTGAAGTCCTTGCGACCGACGCCGTGCTCCGTCAGGTACTTTCCGGCGGGGCTGTCTGCCTTGATCGAGCCAGCGGGGCTGATGTGGTCGGTCGTGACCGAGTCGCCGAGCTTGGCGAGCACCCGCGCGCTCTTGATGTCGGTGACCGGCGTGAGCTCCATGACCATGCCATCGAAGTACGGGGGCTTCCGGACGTACGTCGACTGGTCATCCCACTCGAACGTGGCGCCGGTGGGCGTGGGGAGCGAGCGCCAGCGCTCGTCGCCGTCGAAGACCGCGCCGTACTCGCGCGTGAACATGTCCGTGTCGATCGACGTGTCGATCGTGGACTGCACCTCGTCTGCGGTCGGCCAGATCTCGCTGAGGAAGACGTCCTTGCCGTCGGAGTCCTTACCGAGCGCCTGCGTCTCGAAGTCGAAGTCCATCGTTCCGGCGAGCGCGTAGGCGATGACCAGCGGCGGCGAAGCCAGGTAGTTCATCTTCACGTCGGGGTTGATGCGACCCTCGAAGTTGCGGTTTCCGGAGAGAACAGCGGTGACGGCGAGGTCGTTGTCGTTGATCGCCTCGGAGATCTCCTCGTTCAAGGGACCCGAGTTGCCGATGCACGTCGTGCAGCCGTAACCGACCGTGTAGAAGCCGAGGGCCTCGAGCGAGTCGGTGAGTCCGGCCTTCTCGTAGTAGTTCGTGACGACCTTCGAGCCGGGGGCGAGCGTGGTCTTGACCCACGGCTTCGCCTTCAGTCCTCGCTCGCTCGCCTTCTTGGCGAGGAGGCCCGCCGCGAGCATCACCGAGGGGTTGGAGGTGTTGGTGCAGCTCGTGATGGCCGCGATGGCGACCGAGCCGTGGTCGATCGTGTAGCTCTGGCCATCAGCACCCTGCACCTGGACCGGCTTGCGGTCGTGCGAGAAGGTCGGCGCCGTCTGCTGCTCGCGGACGTCGGAGTCCTCGGAGGTCGGCGTGAGCTTGGCGGGGTCGGATGCCGGGAAGCTGTCCTCGCCGGCGACGTCGACGAGACCGAAGTCCTCCGCCGTGTAGTCGTTGAGGTCGGCGCCGAACTGGCCCTTGGCCTTGGACAGCTCGATGCGGTCCTGCGGGCGGCGGGGGCCGGCGATCGACGGGACGACGGTCGAGAGGTCGAGCTCGAGGTACTCCGAGTATGAGAGCTCCTTGCTCGGGTCGTGCCAGAGGTGCTGCTCCTTGGCGTAGGCCTCGACGAGCTTGACCTGCTCCTCGCTACGGCCCGTGAGGCGCAGGTAGCTGAGGGTCTCGTCGTCGATCGGGAACATGGCGGCCGTCGAGCCGAACTCGGGGCTCATGTTGCCGATCGTGGCGCGGTTGGCGAGCGGCACTGCGCCGACACCTTCGCCGTAGAACTCGACGAACTTGCCGACGACGCCGTGCTTGCGCAGGAGGTCGGTGATCGTGAGGACGACGTCGGTCGCGGTGACGCCCATGGGGATCTGGCCCTTGAGCTTGAAGCCGACGACCTTCGGGATGAGCATCGACACGGGCTGGCCGAGCATGGCCGCCTCTGCCTCGATACCGCCGACGCCCCAGCCGAGCACGCCGAGTCCGTTGACCATCGTGGTGTGGGAGTCGGTGCCGACGAGGGTGTCCGGGTAGGCCTGCAGCACACCGCCCACCTCGCGGACGAAGGTGACGCGCGCCAGGTACTCGATGTTGACCTGGTGGACGATGCCCGTTCCCGGGGGGACGACCTTGAAGTCCTCGAAGGCGGTCTGGCCCCAGCGGAGGAACTGGTAGCGCTCGCCGTTGCGCTGGTACTCGATCTCGACGTTGCGCTCGAGCGCGTCGGCCTGACCGAAGAGGTCGGCGATGACCGAGTGGTCGATGACGAGCTCAGCGGGAGCGAGCGGGTTGACCTTCTCGGGGTCACCGCCCAGCTGGGTCACGGCCTCGCGCATGGTGGCGAGGTCGACGATGCAGGGAACGCCGGTGAAGTCCTGGAGGACGACACGCGCTGGCGAGAACTGGATCTCGGTGTCCGGGTCTGCCGAAGGCACCCACGAACCGAGCTTCTGGATCTGCTCTGCGGTCACATTCGCGCCGTCTTCGGTGCGGAGGAGGTTCTCGAGGAGAACCTTGAGGCTGAAGGGGAGCTTCTCGAACCCCTCAACCTTGTCGATGCGGAAGATCTCGTACTCGGTGCCGTCGACACTGAGCGTGTCTTTGGCTCCGAAGCTGTTGACTGCGGTCACGTCTCGGCTCCTTCTTTGCAACTCTGGGTGCGCGGCCCGCGCCCAGCAATCATCTCGCGTCTCGCCGTGGCTTGCCTCGAAGGTGATCCTGAGTTGATCGAGACGCTTTTATCTTGACATCAAGATACTTTACCTGGTTCACTCTGCTCTCCCGACCGTGACGCGCTCAGGAGCGCCCGGACGAAGAGGACCGTCACGACCAGGACGACGGCATACATGGGGGTGCCCATGAGCAGCCGGGCGAGGCCCAGCGCCTCGACGTTGCCGGCGAAGTAGAGCGGCAGCTGCACGACGAGACGCAGCGCGAAGAAGCCGACCCACACGAGCGTGATGACGGACATCCACCGCAGCATCGCGCGGTCCTGCCGCCAGCTCGAACCCTGCCCGGTGATGAGCCCCGTGACCAGTCCGATGACCGGCCAGCGGACGAGGACCGAGACGAGCAGAGCCGCCCCGTAGGCGGCGTTGGTGTAGAAGCCGACGAGGTAGAAGTTCTCGCCCCTGCCCGTCGTCATCGCGAGGACGCCGGAGATCAGGAGCGCGACGAGGCCCGAGATCGCGGGGACGACGGGCTCCTTCTGCACCGCGCGGACCACGATGAAGAGGAGACCGAGGACCGCAGGCGCGAGGACGGCGATCCATAGCTCGGTGCCGAGCGTGAACAGCACGAGGAACACGATGCCGGGAAGCAGCGTCTCGACCAGGCCGCGGACGCCGCCCATGGCCGCCAGGAGCGACGCACCGGAGATGCCGCCCTCGGTCAGCCTGCCGAGCGAAGACGACTTCGCGGCGTCTTCCAGCTTGCGCCTGTTGGGCGCGTCGGCGGAGGGCTCCGCCTGCTCGGGCCGTTCGTCCTCGGGCAGCGTCATGCCTTTTCTGCCTCCCCGGATGCGGCGTCCTCGGTTGCCGTCTTCGACGTCGGGTCGGCCATGGCCTTCGGGACGACGAGCGTCAGGAGCTCGCGCGGAGGAAGCGGGGCATCGCCGCGGACGACGACGACGCTCCTGAACAGCTCCACGAGCTCGACACGGGTGGCCTCGTCCCGCAACGCCTTGCCTGTCAGGACGCCTCGGAGGAACCAGCGGGGGCCATCGACGCCGAAGAAACGCGCGGACCTGGTCTGATTCGACGCGGCACCCTTGATGACGACCGGGATCTTCGTGTCAAGCACGGGGCCGAGGATGCCCTCCACCTCTTCCGCCGTTCCGCCCTGCTTGCGGACCTGCTCGGCGAGCTGCGCCATGATCGAGTGCCAGAGACCGGTGGATCGAGGCGCTGCGAAGGCCTGGATCTGCATGGTCGACTCCTTGTAGTCGAGGGCGACGGCGACGAGTCGCTTCGTCTTCTCCTCGACCTCGAGCCGGAGCCCGAGTCCTTCACGAGCCGGGATGCGCAGCGCGCCCAGGTCCACGTAGCGCTTCGCGGGGCTCGCCTCGGAGATGTCGAACGGCCCGCGGGTCTCGCGATCTTCAGGCGCGGACTTCGCGTCCACGTCCTCGTCGTCTTCGAGGTCAACCGCGTCGTCGAGTTCTTCCTCGTCGATGCCGTCATCGTCGACGGTGAGCTTGTCAGCCTTCTCAGGCTTCTCTTCTTCCTTCTTGAGGAAATCAAACAGTCCCATTGGGTGCCTCCTGGTCAGACGAATAGCCGGTGGAGCCGAAGCCGCCCTCTCCACGCTGCGAGGCGGAGAGCTGCTCGGTCTGGATGAAACGCACTGGCGCGAGCTGCATGACCACGAGCTGCGCGATCCGGTCACCTGCCGCGATGGCGTAGCTCTCAGACGAATCGGTGTTGAGCATGATCACCTTCACCTCACCCCGGTATCCGGAGTCGATGGTGCCAGGCGCGTTGACGAGCGTTATGCCGTGCTTCGCCGCCAGCCCCGAGCGCGGCATCACGAAGCCGACGGTTCCCGCCGGAAGCTCGAGTCGAACTCCCGTGCCCAAGACAGCGCGCTGGCCGGGGGCGAGAGTGACGGATTCGGTCGCGATCAGGTCGGCCCCGGCGTCGCCTGGCTGGGCGAACGTGGGGAGGACGCCCGAGACGGGCACATCTATGGCAATGCTCACCGTACGAGCCTAGCCGAGGCGTGACCGGATCGTGATCTGACAGCGGCGCACGACAAAGCGTGATGCAATATCTCCATGCCTGTCTTCCACGAGCGCCTGTGGCCAGCCGCGTGGGTGTACGCCGTCGGCTTCCTCATGGTGCCCGCCGTCATCCTCGTGTTCACGCCGATCAACTTCTGGATCGGCGCGGCCATCGCAGTGACGCTCTACGCCGCGTTCCTCACGCTCGTCCTCGCGTACTCGCCCATCATCGAGGTCACGGCGACCCAGGTCCGAGTGGCGGGCGCCCACGTGCCGCTGAGCTTCACAGGGCAGTGCCTCCCGCACACGACCCGTGAGCGTGCTCGTCTCGCCGCTGGCCCCCAGCTGGACCTGCGTGCCTGGCTGTGCATCCGCGGCTGGATCCCGACCTCGCTCACGATCGAGATCACCGACGAGGCGGACCCCGTCCCCTACTGGCTCATCTCGACGCGCCGGCCCACTGAGCTCGCGGCTGCCATCACCGAGGCTCGGGCTGCGAACAGGCGCCAGGCGAGTTGACGCAGCGGGACACTCCCGTCGCGCGACTCTGAGCCGCGTTCCCCTGTCGCGCCGACAGACGACCGAAGCCGCATCCCGGGGGATGCGGCTTCGGTCGTCTGTGCTGCCTTCGATCAGGCGGTTGCGCAGTCGTGGCAGATCGGCCCGAGGGCCGAGCTCTTCTCGAGCTGCGAGCGGTGCTTGACGAGGAAGCACTCGACGCAGGTGAACTCGTCGGCCTGCGGCGGGATCACCACGGTCTCGAGTTCAACGTCTGCGAGGTCTGCCGCAGAGAGGTCGAAGCTGCCGGGGTTGTCCGCATCTTCGGCGTCAACGCTGCCGGAGAGACGATCCGGCACTCGCTCCTTCAGCGCCTCGATGGACTCTGCGTCATCGTCGGTCTTGCGAGGTGCGTCGTAGTCGGTCGCCATACCTATCCAAATCTCTTCAATGGGGGGGAACTCCCCCAGGCGCGGCAATTGTGCACGACTCAGGGGTGAAACTCAAACCGAAGTGAGCAGTGTTCGCGCGGAGCGAGATCGAATCCACGCCAGAGTTGGACGGCGCGCCCCGGGGCTCCCCGATTCCACCCTCCTCGCGTGTGATGCTGTGGCCCAGGAATCGGCAACGCCAAGGAGTACGAGCATGCATGAGCTCAGATTCATCGACCTGGATGAAGGTGCCCTCGTCGTGTCCGGAGATGACGGCCAGCGCTTCCGCGTCGTGATCGACGAAGCGCTTCGTGACGCGCTGCGCCCGCGCATCTCCACTCGCGTCGACGCGCCGAAGGTGCCTCCGCGCGCCATCCAGCAGCTCATTCGGGCCGGGAAGACCATCGACGAGGTCATCGAGCTCACGGGCGCGGCCCGTGAGGACGTGGTCCGCTTCGAGGGACCGGTTCGCGCCGAGCGCGACTACCTCGTGCGCCAGGCGCGCGCGGTCACCGTTCGATTGAAGACCGACACCGACCCCCTCGGCCAGGACGGAACGACCTTCGGCGAGGTCATCGATGACCGCCTCGAGGCGTCCGCTGCTTCCGCAGTCATCTGGGATGCCTGGAAGGACGACGAGGAGGGCTGGAGAATCGGTCTGTCCTTCGCCGTCGACGAGATCTCGCGAGAGGCGCTGTGGGGCTTCGAGCCTAAGACGCAGGCGCTCACCCCGCTGAACCCGACGGCGACGATGCTCTCGCAGCAGGGCGAGCCCGCGTCGCTCGGCAGCCCCCGGCTCCGTGCCGTCATGGAGTCCCCGCAGCGCGAGGCCGCATCGGCTCCCTCCGTCGAGCCGGTGAGCAAGGAACCGGTCTCCTGGATCGGTGCCGCGGCGTCGCGACTCGAGCGGGCAACCGAGCAGCAGCACCACGAGACGGCCGATCTCCTCGAGGCCCTCCGGCGGCGTCGCGGAGAGCGCGTCCCGCAGTCCTTCGAAGACGACGCCGAGGACGGCGACGATCAGGGCTCAGTGCACGAGGGCGACGAAGATCACTCGACGGCATCCGAGCAGACGCCCGTCAAGCTCTTCACCCCACGCGTTCGGGACGAGGACAGCTTCGAGACGGAGACCATCGAGCCGAGCGATCTCGGCTCCGGTGGCGTGCGGGCGGTCGACGTCCCGCTCGACGGACTCGATGACCCCAAGCACGAGGCGCAGGAACCCACACCGTCGAAGCACTCGCCGAAGCGCGCAGGGCGTGCCGCGATGCCGAGCTGGGACGAGATCGTCTTCGGGACCCGCAGCGACGAGTAGCTGCGCGGCTCAGCGAGTGAACGCTCCGGCGCGGATGAGCGGAACGATCGTCTCCTCAGGGGTGATCGATCCGTGCTGTCCGACGACGAGCCTCGCACCTGACTGCATCGACGTGGCGTAGAACGTGACTCCCTTGGTCGCGGCGACGACGACATCCCCGATGCGCTCAGCCGCGACGGGGTCGACGTTCGGCCCGTACCACCCCTCGGAGACCGCCTCCTGCCGGGTGACGATCGTGGCGCGGGCGCCCTGGGATGCGATCCACCTGTCGCGCAGGTCTCCCGCCGCGTCCGCCGTCGCTCCCGGCTCGAGGTAGAGGTGGCGAAGTCGCGGCTCGCCGGCCATGGCGAGCACGCCGTCGAAGAGGGGGTCGTCGTCGTCGACATCGATCTGACGATGCCGGGGAATGTCGATCATGCCGTGGTCGGCGGTGACGAGGATGCCGGTGCCGGCATCCACTCCCCTGGCGAGTCCCTCGAAGGCCGCGTCGAGCTCCTCCAGGCGAGCCAGCCAAGCATCCGACTCCCAGCCATGGGCGTGCCCCGCCTGATCGAGCTCCGCGTTGTACAGGTAGATGAGCGCGCGGGGATGATCGTCGAGTGCCCGCAGCGTGACCTCGACCCGCTCCTGCATCGTGCCGCCCTCGAGGTAGAGGGCACCGCGCAGGGAGGCGTGCGTGAGGCCTGAGTCGCGGTACTGCGGCATACCGACGACGATGCTCTGCACGTCGGAGCCCCCGTCGCGCAGCTCCTCGAAGATCGTGCGGCGCAGCTGCCAGGTCGCGGGGTCCATCCCGTCCCCCCAGCCCGAGAGCTGGTTGCGGATGACACCGGCAGCCCGGTCGAAGAGGGAGTAGCCGAGCAGCCCGTGCTCACCAGCTCGAGTCGCCGTCGTGAGCGAGGTGATCCCCGCGACGGTGGTCGATGGGAACGAGAAGGCGGTGTCCTTCTTGCGCCACTCCGCGGTGAGGCGCCTGGCGTGCCCAGTGCGGGCGCGGAGCATCGAGGCTCCGAGCCCGTCGACGAGCATGACCACGACCGAGCGGGTCTCCGGCAGCCCGAGGGACCCGGTCTCACCCCGCAGAGAAGCGAGCGAATTCGGCAACACGTCGGAGAGCGTCGGGCGACCGCTCGCCGCGCTGAATAGCATGGACGACATCCGTCCCAGTCTCCCACAGGGGCGCCGAAGCACGACCCTCCCGACAGGTGACATGAGTACAACACGCAACGACGACTCCGCTTCGATGAGCGAGCAGCGCATCGAGGACATCGACGTCTCGACAGAGATGCAGTCCTCTTTCCTCGAGTACGCGTACTCGGTCATCTACGCGAGAGCGCTTCCAGATGCGCGCGACGGGCTGAAGCCGGTCCAGCGGCGCATCCTCTACCAGATGGCCGAGATGGGGCTCCGGCCCGACCGGGGGCATGTCAAGTCGGCGCGCGTCGTGGGCGAGGTCATGGGACGCCTCCACCCCCACGGCGACACCGCCATCTACGATGCGCTCGTGCGCATGGCCCAGGGCTTCGTGCAGCGCGTGCCGACGATCGATGGGCACGGCAACTTCGGGTCGCTCGATGACGGCCCGGCAGCCCCGCGGTACACGGAGGCTCGCCTCGACGCCGCCGCTCTGGCGCTCACCGCGGAGCTCGACGAAGACGTCGTCGACTTCGTGCCGAACTACGACAACTCGACCACGCAGCCCGAGGTGCTTCCGGCGGCCTGGCCGCACCTCCTCGTCAACGGAGCGAGCGGCATCGCGGTGGGCATGGCCACGAACATGGCGCCGCACAACCTCGGGGAGGTGATCGCGGGGGCGCTGCACCTGCTCGAGAACCCCGGTGCGACGCTCGAGGAGATCATGCAGTTCATTCCGGGCCCGGACCTCCCGTCCGGCGCGCGGATCACGGGCCTCGACGGCATCAGGGATGCCTACGCGGGAGGTCGCGGATCGTTCCGGACGCGTGCCACAGCAAGCGTGGAACGGGTGACGGCCCGCAAGTCGGGCATCGTCGTGACCGAACTCCCCTACATGGTCGGACCCGAGAAGGTCATCGAGAAGATCAAGGACGGCGTCCAGGCGAAGAAGCTCGCCGGCATCAGCGACGTCGCCGATCTCACCGACCGCAAGCACGGCCTGCGCCTCGTCATCGAGATCAAGACCGGATTCGACCCTGACGCCGTGCTCGAGCAGCTGTACCGGCACACGCCCCTCGAGGACATGTTCCACATCAACAACGTGGCGCTGGTCAACGGGGGTCCGCAGACGCTCGGGCTCATCGAGCTGCTCCGCGTGTACCTCGACCACCGCATCCAGGTGGTGCGCAGGCGAAGCGCCTTCCGGCTCGCGCGGAGGCTCGAGCGACTGCACCTCGTCGAAGGCCTCCTCGTCGCGATCCTCGACATCGACGAGGTCATCCAGATCATCCGGTCGAGTGACGACGCCTCGGCGGCCGGCGAGCGACTGCGCATCGTCTTCGACCTCTCGGAGCTGCAGTCGGACTACATCCTGGAGCTGCGCCTGCGCCGCCTCACGAAGTTCTCGCGCATCGAGCTCGAGTCGGAGCGCGACCAGCTCAAGCAGGAGATCGCCGAGCTCGAGCGTCTGCTCGGCGACGAGAAGCTGCTGCGCGCGCGGGTCGGCACCGAGCTCCAGGAGACCAGCGACCGCTTCGCGACGCCGCGACGCACGCTGCTCACCGAGGGTCAGGGCACCCCGCCGAAGCGCGGAAAGGCGATCGAGACCACGCAGCTGCAGCTCGCGGACTCGCCCACCCAGGTGCTGCTCTCGACGACGGGGCGGCTCCTCAGGGTCGATACGGCCGACGCGGATGCGCGCCTCCAGCAGCCGTCGCGGCGCAGCAAGCACGACGCTGTGCGCTCCCACGTCACCACTACGGTCCAAGGCGAGCTCGGCGCCGTCACGAACCTCGGGCGGCTGATCCGCGTACCCGTCGTGGCCCTCCCCTCCAGCCCCCAGGGGTCGGTGCTGCTCTCCGCCGGAGTCAAGGCACACGACTTCATCGGGCTCACGAGCCCCAAGGAGCAGGTCGTCGCGCTCGTGCCCATCGACCAGGAGACGCCGATCGCGCTCGGGACGAAGCTGGGCGTCGTCAAGCGGGTGACGGGCATTGACTTCGGCAAGAACCGAGAACTCGAGATCATGACGCTCAAGGCCGGGGACGAGGTCGTCGGAGCCGCGCTCGCGTCCGATGAGGATGAGCTGGTCTTCGTGACGGATGACGCGCAGCTGCTGCGCTTCTCGGGGAAGCTCGTTCGTCCGCAGGGCCGTTCCGCGGCTGGCATGGCCGGCATGAAGGTCTCCGATGGCGCCGTGGTCCTCGCGTTCTCCGTCGTTGCGGCGGCCAACGTCGAGATCTGCGAGGTCGCGAGCGTCGCGCGCAACGAGGACGCCCTCGAGGGCACCGACTCGGGCACGGCGAAGGTCTCCAGCCTCAGCGAGTTCCCGGCGAAGGGACGCGCGACCGGTGGGGTCCGGGCCCAGCGGCTCCTGCGCGGGGAGCGACGCCTCAGCGCCGCCTGGGTCGGCCCGGGCGCGCCGTTCGGCAACGCGCGTGATGGTGCGATCCGCGCCCTCCCGACGGGCGGCGCGAAGCGCGACGCGTCTGGCACGCCACTCGACCAGGTCGTCGACCTCATCGGACGCGGCATCGGAGACCCGACGCCGCCCGTCGACGACGACGCGTCGTCAGCCGAGGGCAGCCCCGAGACACCGGCGACCGACTGAGCTGCTGCGCCGCTGCGCTGCTGCGCTGCTGCGCTGCTGCGCGCAGCATGCAAGAGGCCGGCCCCCGATCGGGGGCCGGCCTCTTGCGCACGGCGTCCTGGCCGCCAAGACGTGCAGCTAGACGTCGATGTCCGCCCGAGCCACGTGCTCGGATCCCTCGATGATGAACTCCTTGCGAGGCGCGACCTCGCTGCCCATGAGCAGATCGAACACCCGCTCTGCGTTGTGCGCGTCCGCGTTCGTGACGCGCCTGAGCAGGCGCGCGCTGGGGTCCATGGTCGTGTTCCAGAGCTGGTCTTCGTCCATCTCGCCGAGGCCCTTGTAACGCTGGATCGGGTCCTGGTAGCGCTTCCCCTGCTTCTCGAGCTTCGAGAGCAGCGTGTGCAGTTCCTTCTCCGAGTAGGTGTAGACCGTCTCGTTGGGCTTCCTGCCCGCATGCATGATGACCACCCTGTGCAGGGGCGGCACGGCCGCGAAGACGCGACCCGCGTCGAGCATGGGCCTCATGTATCGGAAGAAGAGGGTGAGCAGCAGCGTCCTGATGTGCGCGCCGTCGACGTCGGCGTCGCTCATCAGGATGACCTTGCCGTAGCGAGCCTGGCCGATGTCGAAGCTGCGCCCCGACCCTGCACCGACGACCTGGATGATCGACGCGCACTCCGAGTTGGAGAGCATGTCGGAGACCGAGGCCTTCTGCACGTTGAGGATCTTGCCGCGAATGGGGAGCAGCGCCTGGAACTCCGAGTTCCTCGCCGGCTTCGCGGTGCCGAGCGCGGAGTCACCCTCGACGATGAAGAGCTCGCTCTGCGCCACATCGTTCGATCGGCAGTCGACGAGCTTCGTCGGCAGCGAGGAGCTCTCGAGTGCGTTCTTGCGTCGCTGCGTCTCCTTGTGGGCGCGAGCGGAGAGACGTGACTTCATCTCCTGCACGACCTTGTCGAGCAGGAGGTTGGCCTCGGCCTTGTCCTGGCGCTTGGTCGACGAGAACTTCTCGGTCAGGCCTGCCGTCACGGCCTTCTGGACGATCGCCCTGGCCGCTGGCGTTCCCAGGACCTCCTTCGTCTGCCCCTCGAACTGGGGCTCCGGGATGCGGACCGTCACGACGGCAGTCAGACCCGCCAGGACATCGTCCTTGTCGAGCTTGTCGTTGCCGACCTTGAGGCGCCGGGCGTTCTTCTCGACCTCTGCCCGGAAGAACCGGAGCATCCCCTGCTCGAACCCGGCGAGGTGAGAGCCGCCCTTGGGGGTCGAGATGATGTTCACGAAGCTCTTCACGGTGGTCTCGTAACCGGTGCCCCAGCGCAGCGCGAGATCGACGTGCATCGTGCGCGCGACTTCCTTCGTCACGAGCTGCAGGCCCTCGTCGTCGAGCACCGGGATGGTCTCCGTGAACTCCCCGCTCCCCTCGATGCGCCAGGTGTCGGTCGTCGGAGCGTCCGGTGCCAGGAAGTCGGCGAATTCCGTGATCCCGCCGTCGAAGCGGAACTGCTGCGTCGTAGGCGCGACCGACTCGTCACGGGCATCCTCGATGACCATCTCGAGGCCCGGCACCAGGAACGCCGTCTGCCTCGCGCGCTCGGCGAGGTCGTTGGTCTGGAAGCTCGCCTCACGGATGAACACCTGCGGGTCAGCCCAATAGCGAACCCGCGTGCCGGTGACGCCGCGCTTCGCCTTGCCGACGACGCGGAGCTCGCTCGTGTCGGTGAAGGGAACGAAGTTCGACGTCGGGCTGGGCCCGCCGGCACCATCCTCGAAGATGCCGGGCTCGCCACGCCGGAAGCTCATCGCGTAGGTCTTCCCGCCCCGGTCGACCTCGACGTCGAGGCGCGCGGAGAGCGCATTCACCACCGAGGCGCCGACACCGTGGAGGCCTCCCGCAGACCCGTAGTTGCTCGCACCGAACTTGCCACCCGCGTGGAGCTTCGTGAAGACGACCTCGACGCCACTCAGACCGGTCTTCGGCTCGATGTCGACGGGGACGCCTCGCCCGTCGTCATCGACGCTGACGGATCCATCGCTGTGCAGCTGAACTCGGATGCGTGAGCCGTGACCGGCAAGGGCCTCATCGACCGAGTTGTCGATGATCTCCCACAGGCAGTGCATGAGCCCACGCGAGTCGGTCGAGCCGATGTACATGCCCGGCCGCTTCCGGACCGCATCGAGCCCGTCGAGCACCGAGAGGTGTCTGGCTGAGTATGCGTCTCCGGAATTCGCCACCGAGGTCCTCGTCCTTCTTCTGCGTCATCGTGTCTGCGATCTCGGCCCAACCGCGTTCAGCGGCAGGCCACCTTCGAGCGTAGACCGGATGCGGGCTTTCTCGCGGCTCCCACACCACAGCGACCTCACGCGCGCCTCAGCGGGCCCAGGAACCGCCGGTGCTAGCCTGACCACGCCAGCGACGACCAGAGAGGGCACAACGTGCAGACTCCCGAGCCGGTGCGCAGACGCATCCACATCGACCTCCGCGCGATCCGCGAGAACTCGACCCGACTCCTCGGATCGGAGACGGCCAGCTACGCCGACCTGCGCGCCGACGCCTACGGCCATGGCGCCCTCCGCGTCGCTGAAGCGCTCGACGGCGAGGGATACGACGGCTTCGTCGTCTCCCCTGAGCTCGACCGCGCATCCCTGTCGCATCTGAGCACGAAGCTGGTCGACGCGGACTCCGTGAACTCCGACAGGATAACGGGCGGCTCCCTGTTCGGGCTCACCGATCGCGCCTACCGGCCCGCGATGCGCGTGAGCGCCGAGATCCTGGCGGTGAAAGATGTCGGAGCCGGCGAGGGCGTGTCCTACGGGTACAGCTACGTCACGACAGAAGCGACGCAGCTCGCACTCGTCGGTGTCGGCTACGCCCACGGGGTTGTCCGCCGCGCCTCGAACACCGCATCCGTGCTCATCGGCGGGAAGACGCGCACCATCGTCGGCGCCATCTCGATGGACCAGTTCTCCGTCGACCTTCTCGGCGCAGAAGCGCAGCCGGGCGAGCTGGCGATCCTCTTCGGCGACCCGGCCGTCGGCGAGCCGAGCATCCTCGACTGGCAGCATGCGACCGGCCTGCGAGCTGCGGCCATCGCGAGCCGGATGAGTCCCCGATTCGAACGGAGCTACACATGAGCCGCGCAACAGCGCACGTCGATCTCGAGGCCATCAGCCACAACATCCGAGCCCTGCAGGAGCTTGCCTCCGACTCGCAGTTCATGCTGGCCGTCAAGTCGAACGCCTACGGGCACGGCCTGCACGAGGTCGTGCGCACCGGGCTGGAAGCTGGGGTCTCATCCTTCGGCGTTCTGGAGTCGACCGCGGGGATCGATCTCCGCGCTGCAGGCGTGGAGGTGCCCCTCTTCGCCTGGATGCATGGCCAGGACACCGACTTCGCGGCCGCGGCAGAAGCGCGAGTCGACCTCGGCGTGCAGACGTTCTGGCAGCTGGAGGCGATTGCGGCGAGCGACGCGGAGCGCACGCCACGAGTGCACCTCAAGATCGACACAGGCCTGCACCGCGGGGGCGCCGACCAGCCGCGCTGGGCCGAGTTCGTCACGGAGGCGCTCAGGCTGCAGTCGCTCGGCAAGCTCGAGGTCGTCGCCGCGTGGAGCCATCTCTCTGACACCTCGCACAGTGCCGACCTCGCATCGACGGCCCTGTTCGAGGCCGCCGTCGACGAAGCCAGAAGCCTGGGCGCGGAGTTCGAGCTCCTCCATCTCGGAGCGAGCGCGGCCGTCATCGATCTGCCCGAGGCGCACTTCGACCTCGTGAGGGTCGGCATCGCCGCCTACGGCATCTCGCCGTTCGGCGATCGAAGTGCGGCGGACCTCGGGCTGAGGCCGGCCATGCAGCTGCGAGCCCCGGTCCTGGATGCACGCCACGGCCTCGCGAGCATCGCCGTGGGCTTCGGTGACGGAATCCAGTCCGACCCGGACTCAGGCGCCTACATGGTTGTCGACGGACACGTCGCACCGGTCGTCGAGGTGGGCGTCGACGAGACGGTCGTCGCGCTCCCGAACGATGCAGATGGCATCTCGGCGGGCGCACCGTGCATCGTCTTCGGCGACGGCTCGCAGGGAGAGGCGACCGCGGAGCAATGGGCAGTGTGGGGCGACACCGTCGGCGACGAGATCGTGACAGGACTCACCTCCCGCGTCCCGCGGAGCTTCAGCCACTGAGCGACGCGCTGGCGCGCTGAAGCACGCCAGCGCCCCACTCAGACGGTCAGACCGTCAGACCTCTGGGTCAGACTGCTGGAGCAGAGACGCCGATTCTCCGCATCAACGCGTGGCGTGCGTTCTGCGACCAGCCGTCGAGTCGTTCCAGCTCCGCTCCGCCGTCTCCGAGCGTGCGGTCAGCATCGTGACGATGCACGGCCTGCTGCAGGAGCTGGTCTGCCAGCGTGGGGTTCAAGGCGAGGATGGGGCCGTGCAGGTGCGTCCCGATCGCGCCCAGGCGCTGGACGCCCTCGGCTCCGCTGTTCTCCGCAGCTGAGCCGCCGTTGCCGAAGCCACGGACAACCTCGCCCAGCGGCTCCGACCCCGCGTCGAGGGAGGTGACGGCATTGTGGTTCGCGAACCCCGCGAGGAGTCCACCCGGGGTGCGCACGACCGTCTCCGCGACGCTCTGCGCCGGCTCCCGGACAGCCCTGGAGGCGAAGACGCCGAGACCGGTGAGCTCGCCGTCATCGTGGGTGATACTCGATCCGAGCAGCTCCCACCCTCCGCCGATCGCAAGCAACGGCAGGCCAGCCGCGACGAGGTCGCGGAGCTGCTCAGCGTGCTGCAGCGCGTCAGCCTGCACCGTCTGCACGGCGGCAAGAGGGCCGGAGCCGACGTGCAGCAGGTCGATGTCGCCGGGCAGCGAGGCCGCCCCACGTCCGACGTTCACCACTTCGACGTCGAAGCCGCGCACGCGCGCACGCTTCGCGAGCACAGTGACGTTGCCGACATCTCCGTTGATCCCGAGCTCCACCGGGTAGAGGTGAGCGATTCGCAGCTTCATGAGTTGACCTTCCCCTCGATACCCGATTGCCCGAGTCGCCGGCGAATCGACATCATCTGCTCGTAGTTGACGATCATGGTCTTCATGCCGCGGCTGGGCTTGGGCAGTGCCAGGAACTTGTCGAGCGCCTCCCCCAGGCTGGGCTCCACGAGACCGACCGGAATGTCGCCGTAGCCGAGCCTCGTCGCGATCTGCCAGGCCTTCGTGCCGGAGACGACGTCGACGTGCTCGAGGCGGCTGAGATCGGCACCGAAGATCCAGGACGGGTCGGGGGTTCCCTCGTCGACGGAGACGAACACCTGCTCCGGAGCCTCCTCGAGCGCATCGAGGTTCATCTGCAGGCTCGGCGGGTTCTTCATCATGATGATCTCGATGTCCTCCCCGCGGACGCTCATCACCTCACCACGCCCGTACACGGTCTGCGACTCGCCGAGCGCCTCCGCGACAAGCGCGGGAACGAAGGAATCGCCGAGGATGCGCTGAGCAGTCGCCGCTGCACCAGCAGCATCGAGCGCGTAGTGCAGGCCACGCGCGGGGAGACGGATCTCCAGCTCCTCGTCGCCGATCCGCAGCGTCGCATCGCGCCCCTTCAGTGCCACGACCTGCACGGCGCGCTCGCCTGCGGCGACCTCGACGCTCGCGGCTGAGATGTCATCGAAGTTCGAGAGACCATTCGGGGACTGCTCGATGAGCTCAGGTGCGACCCCGAACCAGGTCACCGGCGCATCCAGCGAGACGGGAAGTCCGCGAAGCGATGCGTCATCGGCGTTCAGGACGCTGAAGTCGCCGCATGCGGCCGCGATGGTCCTGAGGAACTCAGTGACTCGAGACGGGTCGTAGAAGCGGTTCAGCTGATCGACCTGCACGTTGAGGAGCAGCACCCCGCGTGGATGCAGGTGCGGGAGGAGGCGGGGCCCGTAGGCCTCGTCGACCTCGAGGACAGCGATGTCCGCTCGCAGGTTGCCGTTGACGTCGACATCCGGGAGCATCGACGACGCGATGCCCTGCGGGAGGTTGCCGCCGGAGGAGTTCGTGAACACCCTGAGCCCGTGCCGCCGAAGCATGCGGGTCAGGAAGTGCGTCGTCGTCGACTTGCCGTTCGACCCGGAGACGAAGATGACGCCGAGCGGGAGCTTCGCCACGGCCGTCTCGAGGAAGTCCGGGGAGATGGCGAGCGCCACTCTGCCGGGGACTGCTGAGCCGCCTCCGCGGAGACGCATCGCTCCGCGCGCGCTCCGTCCGAGACCGACGGCGATCATCCGCCGCAGCTTGCCACCCATGCACACTCCTCATCCTGCGCAACCACGTGCGCGTCAGCGTCTGCGGCGAGAATCCCCCGGCTCGCCGACCGCGGCCAGTATCTCACGCGCCCACGACGGACCCCGGGTCGTCACGCGGGTGAAACACTGCTACGCGCAGGGCGAACCTGACCGCCGAAAGCACACGGGAATCCGGTGCCCGTGCTCTAATTGTCCTGATCGGCAGATCACTGAAGCTTTGGAGGCATCATGACGGAAAGCACAACGGCCCTGCGCACCGACTCGGCGCCAATTGCCGCAACAGACCGTTGCGACGCGTGTGGAGCTCAGGCCTACGTCCGCGTCCAGCTGAGCGCCGGCGAGCTCCTCTTCTGCGCGCACCACGCGACGCGCCACGAAGAGAAGCTCCGCAAGCAGGCGGTCGCCTGGCACGACGAGACCTCGCGCCTGCACGGCGAGAAGGCTGCGGCTGGTCAGCCGGCGGAGTAGCCGCCACCGAGACACCACCGCGGTTCGACCGCGTACGACGAAGGCCCGGATGCAAGCATCCGGGCCTTCGTCGTACTGGATTCGTGCCTACTCGAGGTAGTCGCGCAGCGACTGCGAGCGTGACGGGTGACGCAGCTTCGCCATCGTCTTCGACTCGATCTGGCGGATACGCTCGCGGGTCACGCCGAACGTGTCGCCGATCTGGTCAAGCGTCTTCGGCATGCCGTCTCCGAGGCCGAAGCGCATGCGGATGACGCCGGCTTCGCGCTCTGCAAGCGAGTCGAGCAGCGACTCGAGCTGACGCTGCAGCATCGTGAAGCTCACTGCGTCGGCGGGAACGACAGCCTCGGTGTCCTCGATGAGGTCACCGAACTCGCTGTCGCCGTCTTCACCAAGCGGGGTGTGGAGCGAGATCGGCTCGCGACCGTACTTCTGCACCTCGACGACCTTCTCGGGCGTCATGTCGAGCTCCTTGGCGAGCTCCTCAGGCGTGGGCTCGCGACCGAGATCCTGCAGCATCTGGCGCTGCACGCGAGCCAGCTTGTTGATGACCTCGACCATGTGCACCGGGATGCGGATCGTGCGCGCCTGGTCGGCCATCGCACGCGTGATCGCCTGGCGGATCCACCAGGTGGCGTACGTCGAGAACTTGAAGCCCTTCGTGTAGTCGAACTTCTCGACTGCACGGATGAGGCCCATGTTTCCCTCCTGGATCAGATCCAGGAACTGCATGCCGCGACCCGTGTACCGCTTGGCGAGGCTCACGACCAGTCGGAGGTTGGCGCCGAGGAGGTGGCTCTTCGCGCGATCGCCGTCACGGGAGACCCACTTGAGCTCGCGAACGAGCTGCTTGTCGAGCTCGCCCTCCTGCTCCTTGAGCTTCTCGGCGGCGAACAGGCCCGCCTCGATGCGCATGGCGAGGTCGACCTCTTCGGCCGCGTTCAGCAGTGCGACCTTTCCGATCTGCTTCAGGTAGTCCTTGACGGGGTCGGCCGTCGCGCCGGTGATCGCAGCGGAGTAGACCGGGGTCTCTTCCTCGTCGTCACTCGGCGTGAGCACGATGGCGCCCTTGACGCGCGCCTTCTCGGAGTCGGCCTTCGCGTCCTTCGGGTCGGCCGGCTTGACCGAGTCGTCGTCGGAGTCGACTGCTTCCGACGCATCCGCGTCGACATCGGCCTCTTCGATCTCGCCTTCTTCGACGCCGTCTTCCGGCTCGTCGCCTTCAGCCTTCTTCTTCGTCGCCGCGCGCTTGCGGGGCGCAGCCTTGGCTGGCGCGCCCTCCGAGGCAGTCGCTGCCTTGCGCTTCGCGGGTGCGCGCTTCGCGGCAGGCTTCTTGGCGCCCGCGGCTTCGTCAGCTGCGCTCTCGGTCTCGACAGCGGCACCCGATTCGGCGCTCGCCTTCTTGACCGGCGCTGCGCGCTTGCGCGCTGGCGCCTTCTTGATGTCCTCGGTTGCTTCTGCAGTAGCCGTGGTAGCTCCCGTGCGTGTCGCCATGTTCAGACCCCTCTCGTCACGGTGCGGGCATAAGGAAGGCCCTTGTCAAGTCTGCACAGAGGCAGACCCGCAGGGTCCATCCGTTGATTATGGCACGGTTTCGGGAGAAACCTTGGATTCACGCGTGAGATTCACATCCCACGCCTGCCCGAACCGAACCATCTCCTGCCTATTGCAACCCAGAGCGGGTCGATGATTATTCCCTCATCGCGTGCCATTCGGCCTCTCGTGCGTCGTCTGCTGAGCAGCAGACCGCTCAGCCCGATGAGCATGATGCCGGGGATCACCCAGAACGCGAGCTTGTACTGCTGCCAGTCCACGGCTCCCGCTACGCCGATGCCGAGCCCGTCCAGCGAGATGCCGATCAGGAACATGGTCGTGAAGCTGGCGACGAAACCTCCGACGTTCACGATGCCGGACGCCGATCCGAGGCTCGAAGCCGGGTTGAAGGTGCGAGCGTAGTCGAAACCGATCGCCGAGCCCGAGCCGCCGATGCCCATCACGACGAGGAGCACGATCAGGAGCCAGAGCGGCGGCAGGCCGGGCCACAGGAGCATCGCCACCCAGACGCCCAAGATGAGCAGGGCGCAGATCAGCACGAGGTTGGAGCGCCGGAGCGGGTATCGCCCTGTGAGCACCCCGAGGAATGGGCCGAGGACCATTCCCGCGAGCACGATCACGGGGAGCAGTGACGAGGCAAGGGCCGGCTCCAGCCCCATGCCCTGCGTCATGAGCGGGAACCCCCACAGCAGGCCGAAGACCGTTCCAGGGAACTGCGTCGTGAAGTGCGCCCAGAAACCGAGCCTCGTCCCCGGGCGGCGCGCGGCCTGGGCGACCTTCCCCATGACGCCACGGACGCTGATCGCCTCGCCGGCTCTGCGCAGCTCCGGGCTGTCCCGCAGGAACACCGCGACCGCGACCGAGGTGATCAGCGCAAGGCTCGCGACGGAGAGGAACGCCGGCGTCCAGGACGTGGACCGGAGCAGGAAGCCGAACGGGACAGCAGAGAGCACCTGTCCCAGCTGGCCGAGGTTGCCGTACCACTGCACGAAGACCGGCACCCGCCGCGGCGGGAACCACGCGGCGATGATCCGGAGTCCTGAGACGAACGTCGTCGCGTCCCCGGCCCCGACGAGCATCCGGCCCATGACCGCGACACCGAGTTCCGGCGCAAGCGCCACGATCAGCTGCCCTCCGGACATGAGCAGCGCCCCGACGAGGATGAGCCTCGACGGCCCGAATCGGTCGAGCAGCATGCCGACCGGAATCTGCAGGGCGGCATAGACCGCCAGCTGCGCGACGGCCAGCGTCGACAGCGCAGCGGCCCCGACCTCGAAACGCTCGCTGGCGAGCACGCCGGCGACCCCGAGTGACGATCGCTGCGTGACGGCGACCATGTAGGCGATCGCCGTGATGGCGAACATCGCGGGAGCAAGGCGGCGGTTCATCTGAACTATTGTCTCGCGTCCCGCCACCGGGACACGCCACACGGCGCAGACGAGAAGGCCGTCACACCGAAACGGTCACCGGGACGAACCCGGGCAGGACCTCAGGACTCGTCGTCGCGGCCGAGCGCCAGATAGCGCTCGATCTCCGCGGCGAGCTGGTCTGCAGAGGGCAGCTCGCCGGCCGCGTCCTCGAAGTCGTTGGTCACCGCGAGATTCTGCAGGTAGGCGTCGTGCTGCGTCTCGAGGGCGTGGATGAGCTTCTGCCCATCCGGATTGGACTCGAGCTCGGCATCGACGCCAGCGCGGAACGTGCGATCCCGCTCACGCAACGCCTCGGTTGCGATCATGCGACCGGTCGCGCTTCCCAGGGCGGACAGCGCCGCGACCGCCCCTGCCGGCACCGAGGAGTCGGCGACGTAGTGCGGAATCAGCATCGCGAGGCTCAGAACGGGATGGCCGAGCTCCTCAGCCCGAACCTGGAAGTACTGCATGACGTGAGCCGGTGCCTCGGTCGTCGGGTTCCACACCGAGAGGGAATCCACGAGCTCCTCGCGATTGCCGGTCGCGGCGATGCGAATGGGACGCGTGTGGGGAACCGGCATGGGCACGGCGTGCACCCAGGTCGTCGACGAGACCTCGAGCGCGTCGACGGCATCCACGAGCGCCTCGCTGAAGAGCCGCCACCGGTAGTCCGGTTCGAAGCCCGAGAGGAACAGGAACTCCTGGCCGAGCTCGTCGGCGACGAGCCTGAGGTCGAGGCGAGGTGACGACACGGACTTCACTCGACCATTCGAGACGGACACGATCGGGCGCCGAGCGCGGTAGTCGTAGAGCTCGTCGACATCGAACTCCGCGACGATCCGGGCGTCCTCGTCGAGACCGATGATCTCGTCGGAGACCTGCGCCGCCACGGCTCCGGCGTCGTGACCGCCCCGCAGCGCGACGATGAGGGGCAGGCCTGCAGGGACGTCATGCCATGCGGCAGCCACTCGGAAGATGCGCTCAGTCTCGCTCATGGCTCCAATGCTAGGTCGGAAGGCTGACGTTGGTACGGGCGTTCGCGCTTGGCGCACGAGACGGCAGGCGTGGCTCCGCGCGCTCGCAATATGCTGGCCTGCATGACGCTTGCCACCCTGGAACTCGCCGAATCCGCTCCCGATGCACAGCTGCTGGTGCTCCCCGTGATCCGGCTGGAGGAATCGCTCACCGTCTCGGCTCCCGCCGGGCTGCCGGACCTCGAGCCGTATCTCGAGGCCACGGGCTTCCTCGGCAAGAGCGGCGAGACGCAGAAGATCGCCATCCCGGTCGACGGGGGTGTCCGGGCGGCCATCGCCCTCGGTCTCGGCGACGCGAGCGACGAGGAGCAGGCGAGGCGAGCAGGAGGCGCCCTGGCTCGCGCGGTCGCCACCTCGGCCATCTCCATCGATGTCGACGCCCTCGACCCAGCGATCCGCGAGGCTGTCCTCCTCGGCGCCGTGCTGGCCAGCTACCGCTTCACGCCCTACAAGTCCGAGGAAGATGACGCCGCGCTGGCGACGATCAGCGTCGTGACTGCCGATGACGCTCGCGCATCCGCCGAGATCGCCAGGGTGAGCGCCATCGCGTCGTCCGTCGCTCTGGTCCAGGACGCCGTCAACACGCCACCGAACGACCTCCCGCCCGCCGCCCTCGCCGACATCGCGGTGCGAGTCGCAGAGTCGAAGGGCATCGAGTCCCGGGTCTGGGACGCCGAGCAGCTGCGCGAGGGGGGCTTCGGCGGCCTGACGGCCGTTGGACAGGGCTCCTCGCGCGGCCCACGTCTCGTCCGTCTCGACTACCGGCCGGAAGGCGCGCAACTGCACGTCGCGCTCGTCGGGAAGGGCATCACCTTCGACACAGGCGGGCTCTCGCTCAAGCCAGCCGGCTCGATGGTCGGCATGAAGTTCGACATGGCCGGAGCGGCGACGATCGTCGGCGTCCTCCAGGCCGCGGTCGAGCTCGACATCAAGGTCGCGATCACGGGCTGGCTCTGCATCGCCGAGAACATGCCTTCGAGCACGGCCACACGACCCGACGACGTCGTGACGATCTACGGAGGCAAGACCGTCGAGATCACCAACACCGACGCGGAGGGCCGCATCGTCATGGCCGACGGCATCGCCGCTGCCAGCGAGGAGCACCCCGACCTCATCATCGACATCGCGACGCTGACCGGCGCCCAGATCGTCGCCCTGGGCGACCGGACCACCGCGGTCATGGGCAACGACGACGCCTGGACCAGCAGCGTCGTCGAGGCATCGCGCTCGATCGGCGAGCCCTCCTGGGCGATGCCCATCCCGGAGGAGGTCGGCGACACGCTCAAGTCCCCCGTCGCGGACCTCGCCAACATGCGCTCCGGCAACCGCTCGGCCGGCATGCTCGTCGCGGCCGCGTTCCTCGAGCGCTTCGTCGGCGAACGAGCCGACGGCGAAGGTGCCATCCCCTGGGTGCACCTCGACATCGCGGGCCCCTCGAACAACACCTCGGCCGCCTACGGCTACGTCCCCAAGGGCGCCACCGGCGTCATGGTGCGAACGCTCATCGCACTGCTCGAGTCCCGTTCCTGAGCTGGTTATTCCTGCCAGTTCGACGCGTGTAGGCTTCCCTGAGGGGTAATTTCGCCGCGCGTGGCGACCAGAAACCGGCCGCCGCTTCTCTATGAATTCCATTGAGGGAGTTTTCCGGGTGTCAGAACACAATTTCGACCTCGTCGTCCTTGGCGGAGGAAGTGCGGGATACGCCGCAGCTATCCGCGCCGTTCAGCTGGGCTCAACCGTCGCTCTGGTTGAGAAGGACAAGCTCGGAGGCACCTGCCTCCACCGTGGCTGCGTGCCTACGAAGGCCATGCTCCACGCGGCAGAGCTTGCCGACAACGCACACGAGGCATCATCGGTCGGTGTGCTCACCGAGTTCCAGGGCGTCGACATCGTGAAGGTCAACGCCTTCCGCGAGGGCATCGTCGCCAGCAAGTTCAAGGGCCTCCAGGGCCTCCTGAAGGCCAAGGGCGTCACCGTCTTCCAGGGAGAGGGAAAGCTCGTCTCCCCCACGACCGTCCAGGTCGGAGACGACACGCTCACGGGCAAGAACGTCGTCCTCGCAACCGGGTCCTTCTCGCGTTCGCTGCCGGGCCTCGAGATCTCGGGCAACGTCATCACGAGCGAGCAGGCGCTCGAGCTCGAGTGGCTCCCGAACCGCGTCGTCATCCTCGGTGGCGGCGTCATCGGCCTGGAGTTCGCCAGCGTCTGGCGTTCGTTCGGCGTCGAGGTCACGATCGTCGAGGGCCTCAAGCACCTCGCTCCCGCTGAAGAGGAGTCCGTCTCCAAGCAGCTCGAGCGCGCCTACAAGAAGCGTGGCATCGACTTCAAGCTCGGCGTCCGCTTCAAGGGCGTCACGCAGGACGAGTACGGCGTGCACGTCGAGCTCGAGTCGGGCGACGTGCTCGACGCAGACCTGCTCCTCGTCGCAGTCGGTCGCGGCCCTGTGACCAACGGCATCGGCCTCGAAGAGGTCGGCGTCACGACGGACCGCGGCTTCGTGCCCGTCGACGAGACACTGCAGACCAACGTCCCCGGCGTCTACGCCATCGGCGACATCGTGCCCGGCCTCCAGCTCGCGCACCGCAGCTACCAGCACGGCATCTTCGTCGCCGAGCAGATCGCCGGCCTCAACCCCGTGCAGGTCGAGGACATCAACATCCCGAAGATCACGTACTCCGACCCTGAGATCGCATCTGTCGGCTACTCCGAGGCGAAGGCGAAGGAGAAGTTCGGCGACGACGCCATCTCCACGGCCGAGTACAACCTCGCGGGCAACGCGAAGAGCTCGATCCTCGGCACAAGCGGCACCGTCAAGCTCGTGCGCGTCAACGACGGCCCGATCGTCGGTGTCCACATGATCGGCGGCCGCGTCGGCGAGCTCGTGAGCGAAGCTCAGCTCATCGTCAACTGGGAGGCCTACCCAGAGGACGTCGCGCACCTCATCCACGCCCACCCGACGCAGGGTGAGACGATCGGCGAGGCAGCGCGTCTGCTCGCCGGAGTCCCGCTGCACGCCCTCTGACCAGCCAGAACCACTCAAGGAGAACCCACATCATGAGCGAAGACGTAACGCTCCCGGCACTCGGCGAGAGTGTCACCGAAGGAACCGTCACCCGCTGGCTGAAGAGCGTCGGCGACACCGTCGAGGTCGACGAGCCACTGCTCGAGGTCTCGACGGACAAGGTCGACACCGAGATCCCGTCGCCCATCGCCGGCGTCCTCGAGGAGATCCTCGTGGGCGAAGACGAGACCGTCGAGGTCGGCGCAGTGCTCGCTCGCCTCGGCGACGGCTCCGGCGCGTCGTCCTCGGACGACAGCGCCCCTAAGGCCGAAGAGGCTCAGGCCGAGCCCGAGGTCGAGGAAGCAGCCGAGTCGACCTCGCAGCCCGCCGCGGCTCCCGAGGCCGAAGAGGCCCCTGCAGACAAGGAAGACGAGGGCTACGCAGAGCCGGCTCCCGAGAAGGAGACGACGTCTGAGGCTCCCGCGAAGCAGGCAGCGACCCCTGCCGCGCAGACGGCGCAGCAGTCCGCTTCCGCTCCGAAGCCGCCGGCGCAGCCCAAGCAGCCTTCGCAGCCCAAGCAGGCTGGTGAGACGGCTCAGGCCGCCTCGAGCTCCGACCCCCGCTACGTCACGCCGCTCGTTCGCAAGCTCGCGGCAGACGCTGGCGTCGACCTCTCGAAGGTCCAGGGCACCGGAGTCGGCGGGCGCATCCGCAAGGAAGACGTCGTCGCCTTCGCGGAGTCGAGCAAGTCCGCAGCTCCGGCAGCGGCAGCCACGGCCGGCACCCCCGGCGAGCCCACTCCGTTCGAGGTCTCCGAGCTGCGTGGCACGACGGCGAAGATGTCGCGTCTCCGCAAGGTCGTCGCCGAGCGTGCTGTCGCTTCGATGAACTCGACGGCCCAGCTCACGACGGTCGTCGAGGTCGACGTGACTCGCATCGCGCAGCTGCGCGACCGCGTCAAGGGCGACTTCCACGCGAAGACGGGCAACAAGCTCTCGTTCCTGCCGTTCTTCACCCTTGCGGCGGCGGAAGCGCTCCAGAGCTTCCCGATCATCAACTCCACGGTCGACGGAGATTCCATCGTCTACCCGGAGTCCGAGAACATCGCGATGGCTGTCGACACCGAGCGCGGCCTGCTCACGCCGGTCATCAAGAAGGCGTCGCAGTTCGACATCGCCGGCCTCGCGGGGCAGATCGCTGATCTCGCCGAGCGCACGCGCGACAACAAGCTGCTCCCGGACGAGCTGGCCGGCGGAACGTTCACGGTCACGAACACGGGCTCGCGCGGCGCGCTGTTCGACACGCCAGTCGTCTTCCTCCCGCAGAGCGCGATCCTCGGGACCGGGATCGTCGCGAAGCGGCCGGCTGTCGTGAAGACGGCAGACGGCCAGGAGTCCATCGCGATTCGCTCGCTGGTCTTCCTCGCACTGAGCTACGACCACCGCATCATCGACGGTGCCGACGCGGCTCGCTTCCTCTCGCAGGTGAAGAACCGCCTCGAAGAGGGCGCGTTCGAAGGACAGCTCGGGCTCTAGAGCCGTCACTGGGGAGCTGCCGCTCCTCGGATATCCCGCAGACGCCAACCGGCCTCCCCACGAGTGATCGTGAGGGAGGCCGGTGGTGTCTCTGCGGCCTGAACCGCGTCCGCTGTCCACAGATCAACCACGACGAGGTCGCCGTAGCGATCCCTGAGTGTCGCCGCTGTCAGTCCCGCGAGCTGATCTGCTGCGCCCCCTCCGCGGGCGAGGTCCGCGTGCAGGCCAGGCGCGTCACTCTGGTAGACCTCCTCGAGGCAACCCGCCGTCTCGCTGGCAAGGCACTCGGCCCGCCGCTCGACCAGAGCCAGCACGGCGACGGTCGGATCCTCCGTCATGGTGCGTGCGCGCCAGTCAGGGGCCGCAGCTGAATCGGCGACGGGTGTCGCCTCTTCACCCGGCGGGTAACCGGAGCTCGGAGGGCCCGACTCAGCTGTCTGCGCAGGCCCAGCATCGCTCGTCGGCACGCTCGACGCCGACCCCTCTCCCCCACCAGGTACCTCGCCGAGCAGCCCCAGGGCCGCGGCGCAGATGCACAGGACCATCGCGGCAGCTGCCGCGATGCGAAAGGGGAGCCTGATGGTGCCCAGCGTGCGGCGCAGGAAGCCGGGCTGCCGACGCGCCCGCTGCCGCCTCCTGCCTCGCCCACCACGAGACGCCCGCTGATCGGGAGCCTCGGGGCGGTCTCGACGTCTGCCTTCCCCTCGGGCCCGCGCGGAGTGCGCGCGGCGGACGACTCTTCCTGCGCCTGCGTCATCGAAGTCGCCGTCCGCCTCGTCTGTGTTGTCGTCATCGCCGTCGAGCAACGAGTTGGTCAAGCGGCGTGTATCGGCACCCGCCGAAGCGAAGTCCTCGTGCTCGTCGACAGGCGGAGTCGCGTGAGGCAGCGTCGACTCGTGCGCCAGCAGGGCCCGGTGAGGAGTGCGCTCTCCCGCGGCCGGGTCCTGGATGTCCCTGGCGTCGTGCCAGGCGAAGAGCGCGTCGAGCAGCCGCTCTGGCAGCTCTGCATCCACGTCACCGCTCAGGCACCTATCGAGTTCGCGCTCGAGTGCCGCCGGGAGCTCGAGCTCGGTCGGCAGCTGAGCGAGCACCAGATCTGCGAAGCCCTCGAAGGCCTTCCAGTCACGGACGATGCCGGGCTGCAGCCGGTCGTCGGACCTCTCGAGGCGTGACAGCGTGTCCCACCTCTTGACGACGGGGCGCCCCTGGGCGGTGAGTCGAACGTCGTCGGGGCTCAAGCCGCCGAGAGCCAGACTCGCTCGGTGAAGCTCCGCGAGCGTCTCCGCGATCGGGGCGAGGATCGTCACGATCTCACCGGTCGAGAGGGGGTGGGTCCGGTCGAGTAGCTCCCCCACGCTGGAGCCGGTCGTCGCTTCGAGTACCGCCACGGTCTGTCGGTGGTCCGTCAGGCCCACATCCAGCAACGCGGGAACGCTCGGAGCGCTGATCTCGTCGAAGATCTCGCAGAGTTCGTTCAGTGTCGGGCCCCCGCTCGCCTCGACTTCAACGACAAGCTCGACCGTGCCGAGGAGTCCCGCCGCAGGACGCCGCGGGACGGAGACATCAGCCGCTCCGGAGAGCCATTCCTCCTCATCCGGTGCCGCCTGTTCCTTCGACACCGCCAGGAGGCGCTGCCAGGCACCCCTGTCGGCGAGCACCTCGACGACCCGCCAGCCCACGACGTCGAAGTACTCGGGGCGGTCGAAGCGGTCGGTTCCTGGCAGATTTCTGGCTCGCACGACGCGAGTCTGACGGTCCCGACACCCGTGGAGCGGGCCAGCTTCATCGTCTGTGGAGAAGTCGTCACGAGTCCGAATGTGAATACAGGGTGAAGTGCCGGTATTCTGGATGCACTATGGCGAACTCTCCACAAGCCAGCGCAGCAGCGGAAAAAGAACCAGGTCGCTTCAAGCAGATCTGGCAAGTCCTCAAGATGACGGTCAAGTACGACAAGACCGCACCTTGGATCATGGCCGCTGCCGTGCTCGTCCCCCTGATCATCGCAGCGCTCGTGAGCATCTTCCTGCCCGGATCGAACGCGCTCATCTGGATCCTCACGATGATCCTCGGCCTCATGGTCGGCGTGCTCCTCTTCATGTTCACGCTGAACTGGCGCGCCGAGCGGGTGGCCTTCGGGCAGCTCGAAGGGCGTGCCGGTGCAACCGGCCAGGTCCTCACCAGCGCCATGCGCGGAACCTGGCAGACCAGCGAGATGCCGGTCGCCTTCAACGCGAAGACGCAGGATGCGGTCTACCGTGCGATCGGCAAGCCCGGCGTTGTCATCCTCACTGAAGGCAGCAAGTCCGGCACCAAGCGACTGCTCGACGACGAGCGCCGCAAGACCGCGCGAATCCTGCCGAACGTGCCCATCCACCACTTCCACGTGGGGACGGGCGCCGACGACGTGAAGCTCGTCAAGGTGCGCAAGACCCTCAACAAGCTCCCGAAGAAGCTCACCAAGCCGGAGATCGTCGCCGTGACGAGCCGACTCAAGGCGCTCGGCAGCAACGCGCTCCCGATCCCCAAGGGCATCGACCCGATGCGGATGCGCTCCTCGCGTTCGCAGATGCGCTGATCCGCTGCATCCCCGCCAGAGACTCGCCCTGTCGCTCTACACGAGCCGCAGGGCGAGTTTTGTCATGATGTCGTGGCCGCCGCGCTGGTCGCTGTCCCAGACGAGCATGGGCAGCACGAGCGTCACGAGGAGCTGGCGGATGAGGGGACGCACGTAGCCGGGTGCTGAGCCATCGAGTCTGGTCACGCGCATCCGGAACAGCAGGTGTCCAGCCGAGCCCCCGAAGAGCATGATGCCGACGGAGCTCATGGAGAAGAAGAGGAGCAGGATCGCGATCGACTCGTAGTCGAAGAAGAGGAACGCGACGCCGGCAGCGAGGGCGTAGTCCACGATGAGGGCGGGGATGCGTCGACGCATGGGCCCAATCGAGCCTCGCCCTTCCTCGGGATAGCCGAGGCGGTAGCCCGGGTAGCGGTTATTCTCCGGGCGTGCGAACTCCGGACTGCTTGACTGTGCGGGCATCCGGACAGTTTACCTTCGCGATCCGAGCCTCCTCGGTGCGCATGCCCACATATCACGCTCTGCGTAACGTGCCCGAAACATAACAGTGACCAAGGGGCAACAGCGAGTGGTTAGCTTGTGACAGGACCCCGTCCGCCAACACCTTCGACACGACCCGGAGAAGCCATGTTCAAAGAACCGTCTGAAGTCCTCGCCTATATCGCCGATAACGATGTCAAGTTCCTCGACATCCGCTTCACCGACCTCCCGGGTGTGCAGCAGCACTTCAACATCCCCGCGTCGACCGTCGACGAGGAGTTCTTCTCCGTCGGCCAGCTCTTCGACGGCTCCTCGATCCGCGGTTTCGCGTCGATCCACGAGTCGGACATGCAGCTCATCCCCGACGTGACGACCGCGTACCTCGACCCGTTCCGCGACGCGAAGACCCTGATCATGGTCTTCGACATCTACAACCCGCGCACCGGTGAGATCTACCACCGCGACCCGCGCCAGGTCGCGAAGAAGGCTGTCGACTACCTGTCCTCGACCGGCATCGCCGACACGGCGTTCTTCGCTCCAGAGGCCGAGTTCTACATCTTCGACGACGTGCGCTACTCCGTGACGTCGAACCAGAGCTTCTACTCGGTCGACTCCGAAGAGGGTGCCTGGAACTCCGGCCGCGAGGAAGAAGGCGGCAACCTCGGCAACAAGACGCCGTTCAAGGGTGGCTACTTCCCCGTCTCCCCCGTCGACAAGACGGCAGACCTGCGCGACGACATCACGCTCAAGCTCATCGAGGCTGGTTTCATCCTCGAGCGCTCGCACCACGAGGTGGGCACCGGCGGGCAGCAGGAGATCAACTACCGCTTCGACACGATGGTCAGCGCTGCAGATGATATCCTGAAGTTCAAGTACATCGTCAAGAACACCGCTGAGCAGTGGGGCAAGTCGGCCACGTTCATGCCGAAGCCGCTCTATAACGACAACGGCTCGGGCATGCACACGCACCAGTCGCTCTGGAAGGACGGCGAGCCGCTCTTCTACGACGAGGCCGGCTACGGTTCGCTCTCCGACACGGCTCGCTGGTACATCGGCGGTCTGCTTGCGCACGCCAACTCGCTCGCAGCGTTCACCAACCCGACCACGAACTCCTACCACCGCCTGGTGAAGGGCTTCGAGGCTCCCATCAACCTGGTCTACTCGGCAGGAAACCGCTCGGCTGCGATCCGCATCCCGATCACGGGCTCCAACCCGAAGGCGAAGCGCATCGAGTTCCGCGCACCGGACGCCTCGGCCAACCCGTACCTCGCGTTCGCGGCCCAGCTCATGGCAGGCCTCGACGGTATCCAGAACCGCATCGAGCCGCACGAGCCCGTCGACAAGGACCTCTACGAGCTTCCCCCGGAAGAGGCGAAGAGCATCCCGCAGCTGGCCACCTCGCTGCCTGAGGCGCTCGCAGCTCTCGAGGCTGACCACGAGTACCTCACCAAGGGCAACGTCTTCACGCCGGAGCTCATCGAGAACTGGATCAACTACAAGACGGTCAACGAGGTGCAGCCGCTCGCGCAGCGCCCGCACCCGTACGAGTTCGAGCTCTACTACGGCGTCTAACTCGTCGAGGTAGCTCCACGCCCGGCCCGTCTCGCAAGCTGCGAGGCGGGCCGGGCGTTTTGCATCTGGCGGTGTGCGCGTCCGCGCCTCCGTGCCGTCCAGGTAGGCGCTGCATGGCATGGCAGGCTGGGTGGATGGATGAAGCAGAACTCCACGAGCAAGCTCTGGCCGCGATCGACCACCACAAGCGGTTCGCCGCGAGCATTCACGCCGCGGCCGTCCGTCGGCTCTCGTCCGAGCCGCAGAGCGAGGACTGGCACCGGCACAACGCGGACGTCGACAGCGCCATCGACGAGCTCCTCGCCCACGAATTCACGACGCCGAAGTCCGCGCTGCAGGCGCTCGCCTCGCATGAGGCCCAGCACGCCGTCGGCATCGGCAGGCAGTCCGGCCTCGACGCCGTCCTGATCGCCGACAGCCTCGAGCGCGCCATCATCGAGCAGCAGGCCGCTCAGTCCTAGGTCCTAGGCTCTCAGTCCTCGTGCCTCGTCCGCGTCTGACGGAGCAAGGAGCCGGCGGCTACTCGCCGTAGAAGAGCCGCTCGAACACGCGACGAGCGCGGCGGGTCTCGCCGAGGTAGTCGTCCTCGAGATGCGGGCCCGAGCCCGGCGCGTAGCCCAGCGCACGTGCCACAGCATCGAGCGTCGGACCGTCCTGGGGAAGCAGGTCGGACTGCTTGTTCGTCGCCAGGTACAGCGCCGAGCGCACCCGCGAGGCCAGCAGCCAGGCGTCACGAAGCTGGTTGGCGTCGGTTGGCGTCAGCAGCTCCTCGTCCTGTGCAGCGTCGATGGTGCCGAACGTCGACGTCGTCCGAAGGGACGTGCGGTGCGTCGCGTGCTGCAGCTGCAGCGTCTGAGCGAGCCACTCGACGTCGCTCAGCGAGCCGCGTCCGAGCTTGAGGTGTCGCGTCGGGTCCGCTCCCTGCGGCAGCCGCTCGTTCTCCACCCTCGCCTTGATGCGCCGCACCTCGCGAAGGCCGTCCTCGGACAGCTCCTTGCCGTACCGGACCTCGTCGACGAGGTCCATGAACCGGTCACGCACGTTGGCATCCCCGACGACGTCGTGGGCACGCAGGAGCGCCTGGGTCTCCCAGCCGAGCGACCAGCGGGCGTAGTAGCTGCGGTAGGCGGACAGCGACCGGACGAGGGGCCCGGACTTGCCCTCAGGGCGGAGCCCCGCATCCAGGTCGATCGGCATGCGCGGGTCGGCCGTGAACTCCACGATCCGGTGCACGAGCGACAGCGCTCGCCGACTCGCCAGGTCGGGGTTCTCGAAGTCGCCCTTCTCGAAGACGTAGAGGACGTCGAGATCCGAGCCGAAGCCGAGCTCGCGACCGCCGTAGCGGCCCATGGCGATGATCGCGAACGGCGGGTACTCGACCTTGTCGATACGTCGGACCGCGTCGTACGCACCCTGGAGTGTCGCCGTCGCGATATCGGAGAGGCCGGCTCCCGTCTGCTTGATGTCGATGAGGCTGAGGAGACCGCCGATGGCCAGGCGCAGGACCTCGCGCCGACGGAACGTGCGAAGGGCCCTCCGAAGGGCAACCTCGTCGTCGTGACGGCGGATCGTGGTGGCGACCTCGTCGAGCAGCGCGGTGAGGGTGCGGGGCTTCAGCTGGGCGTCGTCGTCCAGCCACTTCACCGCCTCCGGGTAGAGCTCGAAGAACTCTGCTGCGAACTTCGAGCCGGAGAGCAGCTGCGTGAGCCGCTTGGCCGCCGCCGAGCTGTCGCGCAGGAGTCTCAGGTACCACGCGGTGTCGCCGAGCCGCTCCGAGAGCTTCCTGAAGGCGAGGAAGCCGCTGTCGGGGTCGCTGCCCTGCGAGAACCAGTCGATGAGCACCGGCAGCAGCGTGCGCTGCATGATCGCTCTGCGGGACACCCCCTTCACGAGCGCAGTG
The DNA here is from genome assembly GCF_002931515.1 of Pseudoclavibacter sp. RFBG4. NCBI lineage: Bacteria > Bacillati > Actinomycetota > Actinomycetes > Micrococcales > Microbacteriaceae > Pseudoclavibacter > Pseudoclavibacter sp. RFBG4. The sequence continues at coordinate 445,811 of NZ_PSYC01000024.1, forward strand.
ATGTGCGCGAGCGCGCCCCGCGGGTCGAGGAAGCCGATGGCGCGCAGGCGAGCCTCCGCCTGGTCCGAGCTCAACGCGAACCCCTCGGTGGGCAGCGCCGCGACCGCGGAGAGCAGCGGGCGATAGAAGACCTTCTCGTGCAGACCGCGGACACGGAGCTTCACCCGCTGCCACTCGTCGGTGAGCTCGCGTGAATTCGCGAAGCTCGCCGAGCGAGCCAAGACGGCACGTTCGATGTCGCTTGTCGGCATGAGGTGCGTGCGCCGCAGGGCACGCAGCTGGATTCGGTGCTCGAGCAGGCGAAGGAACTCGTAGTCGGAGGAGAACTGATTCGCGTCGTCGCGCCCGATGTAGCCGCCCTCGCTGAGCGCCTCGAGCGCCGCGAGCGTCGACCGTTCCCTCACGGTCTCGTCATGCTGACCATGCACGAGCTGCAGGAGCTGGACAGTGAACTCGATGTCGCGGAGCCCGCCAGGTCCGAGCTTGATCTGCAGATCGACTTCCTCCGCAGGGATGTGCTCGGTCACGCGCTCGCGCATCGCCCGTACCTGGTCGACGAAGTCCGCGCGGCTGGCGCTCGCCCAGATCAGCGGCTCGACGCGGCGCTCGAATTCCTCTCCGAGCCTCAGGTCGCCCGCCATGGCCCTGGACTTGATGAGTGCCTGGAACTCCCAGTTCTTCGCCCACCGCTCGTAGTAGCGCGCGTACGAGTCGATCGTGCGCACCAGCGCACCGTCCTTGCCCTCCGGCCTGAGGTTGGCATCCACCTCCCAGAGCGCTGGCTCGATGTCCGTCGAGTCGATGACGCGCATCGTGAGGCTGGCGAGCCTCGTGCCGATCTCGACGGCCTTCGGGACAGCGACGCGCTCCGGATCGGACGATTCGGCGACGAACATGATGTCGACGTCGCTGATGTAGTTGAGCTCCTCGGCGCCGGCCTTGCCCATGCCGATCACCGAGAGGCGAACGCACTCGACGTCCTCGGCAGGGAAGCGTCCGAATCCGCTCGGTGGCGCCTGGGTCTCTGCACGGGCGACCATGATCGCGGCATCCAGCGTCTCTCCCGCGAGGTCGGCAAGAGCACGACTCACCTCGCGGACGCATCCGCGCTGGTCGTCCTGGGCCAGGTCGAAGGCGGTGATGCGGGCCAGTTCGGTGCGGTAGCGGATGCGGAGGGATCGAATCGCCTCAGAGCCCGTGATCTGCGCGACAGCCATGCCGAATCCGCCGTCGGCGTCCGCCTGGTCGGCGTCGACGCCGACACTCGCCGCCATCCGGCGTTGCAGCTCGGCGCGGGTCGGCAGCTCGGACTCGCCGGACTGCACGACCTCCATCGTGCGCGGGTGGCGCAGGAAGAACTCGGCCAGGCCTGTCGACGCCCCGAGCAGACGGACAACCGTCTTGGCGTTGGGTCGCTCCGCGAACAGCGAGTCGACGGCACTCGGGTGCTGCCGCGCGAGATACACGAGCCACTGGAGCGCCTGGTCCGGATCGGCGACGCGCTCGTCGACGACGGAGAACACGTCGTCTGCACGCACCCCGGTCAGCTCGGCGAGCTCCACAAGGCGCGGCTCGGCTTCGCTGGGCGCAGCGAAACCCGCCCTCGCGAGGCGCGTTCGCAGACCGTCAGAGCGCACGGCTTACAAGGAGTGCAGGTTCGAGGCGAGCTCGAACGGCGTCACCTGAGCGCGGTACTGCTTCCATTCCGCACGCTTGTTCGCGAGGAAGTAGGCGAAGACCTGCTCTCCGAGCGTCTCGGCGACGAGCTCCGAGTTCTCCATGATGGCGATGGCCTCGTTGAGGCTCGAGGGCAGCGGGTCGAAGCCGAGCACGCTGCGCTCACGCGGCGACATCTCCCAGATGTCTCCCTCGATCTCGGCAGGGAGCTCGTACTCCTCCGACACGCCCTTGAGGCCGGCCGACAACAGGACCGCGTACGCGAGATACGGGTTGGCCGCGGAGTCGATGCCGCGGTACTCGACCCGAGCCGAGCCGCCCTTGTTCGGCTTGTAGGTCGGGATGCGCACGAGCGCAGAGCTGTTGTTGTGGCCCCAGCACGCGTAGCTCGGGGCCTCGTCTCCGCCCCAGATGCGCTTGTAGGAGTTGACGAACTGGTTCGTCACAGCCGTGATCTCCGGCGCGTGCTTGAGGAGACCCGCGACGAAGTGCCTGCCGATCTTCGACAGCTGGTACTCGGCGCCCGGCTCGTGGAACACGTTCGTGTCGCCCTCGAAGAGCGAGACGTGCGTGTGCATGCCGCTGCCAGGGTGCTGCCACATCGGCTTGGGCATGAACGTGGCGTACACGCCCTGCTCGATGGCGACTTCCTTGACCACGGTGCGGAACGTCATGACGTTGTCGGCGGTGTTGAGCGCATCCGAGAACCTGAGGTCGATCTCGTTCTGCCCCGGGCCAGCCTCGTGGTGGCTGTACTCGACCGAGATGCCCAGGTCTTCCAGGATGCGCACTGCGCGACGACGGAAGTCGTGAGCGGTTCCGCCTGGCACGTTGTCGAAGTAGCCCGCATTGTCTGCCGGTACGGGCTCTCCGCTGAGCGCCTCGTCGGACTTCAGCAGGTAGAACTCGATCTCGGGGTGCACGTAGAAGGTGAAGCCCTGCGCCGACGCCACGTCCAGCGCACGGCGAAGCACGCGGCGCGGGTCGGTGACCGAGGGCTGCCCGTCCGGAGTGGAGATGTCGCAGAACATCCGAGCTGTCGGGTCGATCTCACCGCGCCACGGAAGCATCTGGAACGTCGACGGATCCGGGTGCAGGAGCATGTCGGCCTCAGACCGCCTCGTGAACCCCTCGACGGCTGAGCCGTCGAGTCCGATGCCCTCGTTGAAGGCACCCTCCACCTCCGCCGGTGCGATTGCCACGGACTTCAGTGTTCCGAGAACATCCGTAAACCACAGGCGGATGAACTTGATCCCGCGCTCCTCGATCTGGCGGAGTACGAAGTCCTGCTGCTTGTCCACTCGGGCTCCAATTCTTGTTGTGCGCCTCCCCCTAGGCTACTGGGCCTGAGGCCGCCCCGCCGTATGATGGCCTGCATGTCTCAGGCCAGTGCACCGAAGCGAGTCCGAATTCGACACTTTCAGACGGCCAAGGCCGCCGGCGAGCGCATCACCGCGCTCACGAGCTACGACGCCATGACCGCTGCGGTGTTTGACGAGGCAGGCATCGACGTGCTCCTCGTCGGAGACTCCGCGGCCACCACCGTGCTCGGTGAGACCTCGACGCTGCCCGTCACGGTCGACGAGCTGATTCCCATGGCACGCTCCGTCGCACGCGGCGTGTCGCGAGCCCTCGTCGTCGCAGATCTCCCGTTCGGCAGCTACGAGCGCGGACCCGAGCAGGCTCTGGACACCGCGGTCAGGTTCATGAAGGAGGCCGGCGTGCAGGCCGTGAAGCTCGAGGGCGGCGTGCGTTCGCAGGCCACCATCAAGCGCATCGTCGAGGCCGGGATCCCCGTGATGGCCCACATCGGCTACACCCCGCAGAGCGAGCACGGTCTCGGCGGGCACGTCGTGCAGGGCCGAGGCGACGCGGCGGAGCGAGTTCGAGCGGACGCTCGGGCGGTGCAGGACGCCGGCGCGTTCAGCGTGGTCCTCGAGATGGTCCCAGCCGTCCTGGCCGCGGAGATCACGCGGGAGCTCGTCATCCCGACCATCGGCATCGGCGCCGGTGCCGAGTGCGACGGCCAGATCCTCGTGTGGACCGACGCGATGGGCCTCGGCACCGGTCGCATGCCGCGCTTCGTGCGCAAGTACGCCGACCTGCGCGGCATCCTCCTCGACGCCGCATCGAGCTACCGCGACGAGGTCAAGTCAGGCGCGTTCCCCTCGGAGGCGGAGAGCTTCGAGGACCAGTCCGGCTAGGGCCGCCTCGAGAACGAGGAGGGACGCCGAAGCTCAGCGGTCCTCTTCGGCCTCTTCCTCAGCCCAGGCCTTCGCGCGCTCCTGAAGCTTCTCAGGGGCGCGCTTCGCCTCTGCCTCGGATGCGAACGGGCCGACGAGCTCTGAGCCGAGGGACTGCCGTCCGACCTCGACCTCGCCCGTGCGCGAGTTGTACCAGAATTCCTGTGCATGCGTATCGGTCATAGGCTCAAGCGTATGCCGAAAGACCCGAACACAGGACTCCTCATCCCCGGCCGCAGCGACCCGGCCAGATCCGTCCCAGCCGCCATCACCCGTCCGCCGTACGTCGGCAAGCAGGCGCCGGACAAGTGGACAGGCGGGGATGTCTACACGCTGGAGGAGATCGCCCGGATCGAGCGGGCATCCGCCATCGCCGCCGATGCCCTCGAGCACCTCGAGCAGTTCGCCGTCCCAGGCGTCACCACCGATGAGCTCGACAGCATCGCGCACGACTTCGTGACCGCGCGAGGCGCCTATCCGTCGACGCTCGGCTACCGCGGGTTCCCGAAATCGAGCTGCACCTCGCTCAACGAGGTGATCTGCCACGGGATCCCAGACGACACGGTGCTCGAATCCGGAGACATCCTCAACGTCGACATCACCGCCTACTTCGAGGGCATGCACGGAGACACGAACCGCATGTACCTCGTCGGCGACGTCGCCGACGAGTCGCGGCTGCTCGTCGAGCGCACGCACGAGGCCATGATGCGCGGCATAGCCGCAGCCAAGCCGGGGCGGCAGGTCAACGTCATCGGGCGCGTCATCGAGAAGTACGCGGGCAGGTTCGGCTACGGGGTCGTGCGCGACTACACGGGCCACGGTGTCGGTGGCGCCTTCCACTCCGGCCTGATCATCCCGCACTACGACTCCCCGCAGCACACCACGGTCATCGAAGAGGGAATGGTCTTCACCGTCGAGCCGATGCTCACGCTCGGGACCTCGGACTGGCGCCTCTGGGATGATGGCTGGACCGTCGTGACCTCCGATGGCTCTCGGTGCGCGCAGTGGGAGCACACCGTCGTCGTCACCTCAGACGGCCCGCGGCTCCTCACCGTGCCATCGGCCTGACGGCGCGAACGGGCACCCCGCTCCCGATATGCTCACACGCATGGGCAAGAGCAGAGCCACCAAGGCCATCGGCATCGACATCGGCGGCACCGGCATCAAGGGGGCGCTCGTCGACCTCCGCACGGGCGAGCTGCTCTCCAAGCGGCGCAAGGTGCCGACGCCGGTCGGCGGTGACCCGCGCGAGGTCATCGACGCGACCATGGAGATCGTCCGCAAGATCTGGGACAAGGACCTCGACGGCGACACGGACGTCCCGGTGGGCATCAGCGTTCCCGCCATCGTCAAGCACGGGGTGACGCGTTCCGCGGCCAACATCTCGCCGCGCTGGATCGACTTCGCCGCCAGAGCAGCCTTTTCGGAGGCGGTCGGACGCGAAGTGGCGCTCGCGAACGATGCAGACGCGGCCGGCATCGCGGAGGTGCGCTTCGGCGTCGCGCACGGGCGACTCGACAGCGTCATCATGACGACGCTCGGCACCGGGATCGGGACGGCCATGTTCTACGGGGGCCACCTGTTCCCGAACTCCGAGCTCGGGCATATCAGCATCGGCGACCACAGCGACTACGAGAAGTTCGCCTCGTCCAAGGTGCGCGAGCGCGATGAGCTGTCGTTCTCGGAATGGGGTTCGCGACTCACTCCCTATTACCGTCAGCTCGAGGCGCTCTTCTCCCCCGATGTCTTCATCGTCTCGGGTGGCATCTCCAAGCAGGCAGACGAGTTCCTGCACTACATCGACGTCGAGACCCCCATCGTCGTCGCCGAGTTCATGAACAACGCTGGCATCGTCGGCTCAGCGTGCCTCGCAGCTGAGCACTGGGTCTGATCCCCGACCCCAGACTCGCGCTGAACCGAACCACGGAGGCCGGGCCGGAAGCCAGAACAGCTTCAAGCCCGGCACCGCGACCAAGAGGGTGAGCAGGCCGACCGATACGCCGGGTTCTGTCCCGATGTGAATCGGGGGCGGCCATCTCTCTCGCGCACACGTTGCCGCGTGCATCTAGCGGCCTACCCGGGGACTCGGCGAGCAGCGTCGTCATCCCCTGTATGGCCTTGCTCCGGACGAGGTTTACCTTGCGGCGACTGTCACCAGGCGCCCGGTGGGCTCTTACCCCACCCTTTCACCCTTACCCCTGCATCCCGAAGGACGCGGCGGGGCGGTCTGCTTTCTGTGGCACTGTCTCGCGGGTTTCCCCGGGTGGGCGTTACCCACCGTCCTGCTCTGCGGAGCCCGGACGTTCCTCGGCATGGCTTCCCATGACGCGACCGCCTGGTCGACCTGCTCACGCACCATCGTAGTGCCTGGAGAACGCTCCGAAGATTGTTCAGACAATCTGACTCAACGCGGGCGAATGACGCTTCCGTAAGCAGGGATCAGAGCGAGGAACGTGCCATATTCACCGCAGCTGGACATCCCTTCATAACGACTTAGTGAACGGCGTGGATCAACTGAGGAGTTCGTGTACGCTCCAAAAGCGCACGGCATTTCCACACGCAGCTCTCAGGAATGCCGTAGCCGAACCGACGCGCTCTTGCAGCGAGTCTGGGCAATGACTGCCCAGAACGGCGGTTCGCTCGCAGTCAAGGACTTAAGGAGGAGTTCAATGACAACATCCACGAAGCGACGTGCCGCAACATCGGTTGCCGCACTCGCAGTCGCCGGTCTCGCCCTGACCGCCTGTTCCGGTGGACCCGGAGTGCAGGACAGCTCGGGCGGCCCAAGCGACAACAAGGTCACGATCTACGGCACGATCGTCGACGCCGAAGCCGAGCTCCTCGAGGAATCGTGGGCCGGCTGGGCGGAAGAGAACGGCATCGAGATCGTCTACGAAGGCTCAAAGGAGTTCGAGACGCAGATCTCCGTTCGAGCCCAGGGCGGTACCCCACCAGACATCGCCATCTTCCCGCAGCCCGGCCTCATGGGCGACCTCGCCAGTGGCGGCCTGCTCACCGAGGCACCGGAAGGCGTCGTCAGCAACCTCGAGCAGTACTGGTCGGAAGACTGGAAGACGTACTCCTCGTACGACGGCACGGTCTACGGGGCGCCACTCATGGCGAACCTCAAGGGCTTCGTCTGGTACTCGCCGAAGTTCTTCAAGGACAACGGATACGAAGTGCCGAAGACGTGGGAAGAGCTCATCACGCTCACCGGCGAGATCCAGGCCAAGACCGGAACCGCGCCCTGGTGCGCCGGGTTCGGCTCCGACGCCGCAACCGGATGGCCTGGCACCGACTGGATCGAAGACCTGGTCATCCGCCAGCAGGGACCAGAGGTCTACGACCAGTGGGTCGCGAACGAGATTCCCTTCACCGACCCGCGCATCCAGGCCGCGTTCGATGAAGCAGGCAAGATCCTCACGAACCCCGACTACGTCAACGCCGGCTTCGGCGACGTGCGCTCCATCAACTCGACCGCGTTCGGCGACCCAGCCGCAAAGCTCGTCGACGGCACATGCGCGCTGCACCACCAGGCTTCGTTCTACGACGGCTTCATCACCGAAGCGGGCGGCACGGTCGGTGAGGACGGCGACGTCTGGGCCTTCATGACTCCGCCCGTCGAGGGCAAGGAACTCGCCGTCACGGGCGGCGGCGAGATCGTGGGATCGTTCAACGCGGACGAGGACACGGTCAAGGTCCAGGAGTACCTCTCCAGCCCTGAGTGGGCGAACAGCCGCGTCTCCCTCGGCGGCGTGATCAGCGCGAACACGGGTCTCGACCCGGCAAGCGCGTCCAGCCCCATCCTGCAGGAGTCCATCGCGATCCTCCAGGACCCGGCGACGACCTTCCGCTTCGACGGATCTGACCTCATGCCCTCGGCAGTGGGAGCAGGAACGTTCTGGAAGGGCATCATCGACTGGATCAACGGCACGGACGTCAACACCGTGACCACCCAGATCGAATCAGGCTGGCCCTCCAGCTAAGCACCGTGTTGTGGAGCACTCGGCCTCGCGCCGGGTGCTCCACACGCATTCCACCGCACGGACGACGACGTCCCCCGCGCACGTGCTTGTCTGCCACCCTGGAAGGTCACAATGGCAAGTTTCTTCACGTGGCTGGCCCAACTGCCGCCACTCCTGCAAGTCCCGATCGTCATCATCGCGTTCCTCGCGGTGGTTGCGCTCATCGTCTACTTCGTCGAGCTCGCGCCTCGACCCGGCAAGAAATACACGATCCTGCGGCTCGTCGTCTGCATCGCAGTCCCAGTCGCACTCGTGTTCATCCTCGGCACCTACACCTGGGCGGCGATCGTCGCCATCCTGCTCGGTGCCCTGCTCTTCTGGTTCGACCAGAGGTCGCGTGAAGGCGCCGGCTACCTGATCGGCCTCATCGGCTTCCTCGCACCTGCCCTGATCCTGGTGATCATCGGACTCATCGTCCCGAGCATCCAGACCACCGGCCAGGCGTTCACGAACAAGGCCGGCGACTTCGTCGGCCTCGAGAACTTCATCTGGATCTTCACGCAGCCAAGCGGGATCCGGACCGTCCTCAACACGATCATCTGGGTCGTCGTGACGCCGATCCTGTCGACGGTCGCGGGCCTCGCCTACGCCGTGTTCATCGACAAGTCGCGTGGTGAGAAGTTCCTGAAGGCGCTCGTGTTCATGCCCATGGCGATCTCGTTCGTCGGCGCGTCCATCATCTTCAGGTTCATGTACACGGCACGACCAGCCGATCAGGACCAGATCGGCCTCCTCAACCAGATCATCGTCTGGTTCGGCGGGCAGCCATACGACTTCCTCGCCGAGTCGCCACTGAACACGTTCTTCCTCATCATCGTGCTCATCTGGGTGCAGACCGGCTTCGCCATGGTCGTGCTCTCGGCCGCCATCAAGGGCGTTCCGATGGACCAGATCGAAGCCGCGTCCCTGGACGGCGCCAACCCGTGGCAGCGGTTCATCAATGTCACGGTCCCCGGCATCCGCTCCTCGCTCGTCGTCGTCGTCACGACGATCTCCATCGCCTCGCTCAAGGTCTTCGACATCGTTCGCACGATGACCGCAGGCGCGAACGACACGAGCGTCATCGCGAACGAGATGTACACGCAGTTCAAGACCTTCGAGACCGGACGATCGGCCGCCTTCGCGGTCGTGCTGTTCATCCTCGTGCTGCCGATCATCATCTACAACGCGAACCAGATGAAGAAGCAGAGGGAGATCCGATGAGCGCCATCGTTCCAGTCGAACTGCCCGTCGACACGAAGACGGCGGAGCAGCTCGCACGAGGCGAGAAGAGCACAAGCGGCAAGGTGAAGAAGAACCTCACCAGCCGCTGGGCCACCATCGCGGCGATCACGATCGCCGTGGTGTGGACCATCCCGACCTTCGGGCTCTTCGTCTCCTCGTTCCGGCCCAAGGCGGAGGTCGTCAGCACCGGCTGGTGGACGATCTTCCAGAACTGGGGCCTGACCTTCGACAACTACGTCGAAGTGCTCGCCTCCGGCAATACGCAGCTCACGATGGCGCAGGCGTTCCTGAACTCCATCGTCATCGCGCTCCCCGCGACGGTCATCCCGCTCGCGATCGCACTGCTCGCCGCGTACGCGTTCGCGTGGATGGACTTCAAGGGCAAGAACTGGCTGTTCATCCTCGTCTTCGCCCTCCAGGTCGTGCCGATCCAGATGGCACTCGTGCCGCTGCTGCAGCTCTTCGCCCGCGGTGAGATCTTCGGTGTCCCCGTGATCGCCGCGTTCGGAGCAGACGCTGGCTTCGCACAGGTGTGGATCGCTCACTCGATCTTCGCCATGCCGCTCGCCATCTTCCTGCTGCACAACTTCATCTCGGAGATCCCACGTGAGGTCATCGAGGCAGCTCGCGTCGACGGTGCGAGCCACGGCCAGATCTTCTTCCGCATCATCGTCCCGCTGACGCTGCCCGCCGTGGCCTCGTTCGGCATCTTCCAGTTCCTCTGGGTCTGGAACGATCTGCTGGTCGCGCTCGTCTTCGCGGACGGTGCGGTGGCTCCCATGACGAAGCTGCTTGCCGAGATCACGGGTTCGCGTGGTCAGGAGTGGCCGCTGCTCACGGCTGGTGCGTTCCTCTCCATCCTCGTGCCCCTCATCGTGTTCTTCTCGCTGCAGCGCTACTTCGTCCGCGGCCTGCTGGCAGGATCCACGAAGGGCTAGTCCGGTCGGCGCCCTCGGGTGCTCGCATCACACGACTGAGGGGGAGCCAGCCGGCTCCCCCTCAGTCGTGCGGTGACGCAGCGGTGTGCGGTGCTCGCTCCCCCGCTCCCCCAACTGCATCGCTCCGACGCGTCTCTTTGTTGGCGCAGCAGAACGCCCTCCCCAGATCTGTGATCTCGGGAGGGCGTTCGCAGCTCTGGAGCAGAGTGCTAGTTGGCGGCTCCGCTCGCGAGAGCGTCGTTCGCCTCCTGCAGGCGGATGGCCTCCGTGAGCGCACCGCTGATGCGCTGCTCGGTCTCCGGGTCGAAGATGTGGATGTGGTCGTTGTCCGTGGTGACGTAGATCGTCTCGCCCACCTCAGGGTGGCTGCGGCCGTCGACGCGAGCGACGATGTCCGTGCGTGTTCCGTCGATGATCGAGTGGCCGTAGAGGTAGCCCTCAGCGCCCAGCTCCTCGACGAGGTCGACCTCGACCTTGAGGCCCGGCTTCTCCTCGCGCGAGATGATGATGTCGTCGGGGCGGACTCCGACCGTGGCGGTACCGGACTTGAGCTTTGCCAGCGTCGCGCGCTCGAGCGGGATGATGTCGGTTCCGAAGCGCACGCCCTCGGAGGTGAGGTCGGCGCCGAAGATGTTCATCGACGGGCTGCCGATGAAGCCGGCGACGAAGACGTTCTTCGGCTTCGCGTAGAGCTCGCGCGGCGTTCCCACCTGCTGGAGGACCCCGTCCTTGAGGACCGCGATGCGGTCACCCATCGTGAGGGCCTCGGTCTGGTCGTGCGTGACGTAGACCGTGGTGACGCCGAGGCGGCGGGTGAGGCTCGCGATCTGGGTACGCGTCTGCACACGGAGCTTCGCGTCCAGGTTGGAGAGCGGCTCGTCCATGAGGAAGACCTGAGGGCTGCGCACGATGGCGCGGCCCATGGCGACACGCTGACGCTGACCACCGGAAAGCGCCTTCGGCTTGCGGTCGAGGTACGGCTCGAGGTCGAGGATCTTGGCGGCCTCGAGGACTCGCTTGGCGCGCTCTTCCTTGTTGATGCCGGCGATCTTGAGCGCGAAGCCCATGTTCTCGCCGACCGTCATGTGCGGGTAGAGCGCGTAGCTCTGGAACACCATCGCGATATCGCGGTCCTTGGGCGGGAGGTGCGTGACGTCGCGGTCGCCGATCAGGATGCGGCCGTGGTTCACCTCTTCGAGCCCTGCCAGCATGCGCAGCGATGTGGACTTGCCACAGCCGGATGGTCCGACGAGGACGAGGAACTCTCCGTCGTCGATCTCGAGATCCAGGCTGTCGACCGCGGGACGAGCGCCCTCGGTGTAGACGCGCGAGGCGCTTTCAAAGGTCACAGTTGCCATAGGAGTACTCCCTCATTACCGGCAGGTACGTGCCGGACGATCCGTAGTAATAGGTGAGGAGCAACGATGCGTTTCACTTCAAGCGACGCCGTCGGCGCTCCGCCACTGAGTATGTCAGAACTCAGCGGCGGGCGCTCGACTTTCTCGGATCAGAGCGCGGATTTCTCCGTGCGCACCAGGACGGCGCCTGAGTCCGGGCAGATCACGACGTCATCCGGCGCGGCGCGGCGGATCTTCTCGAGCTCGGGTCGGTCGAGGGCCACGTTGGTTCCCGTCGTGATGTTGCCGATCAGCTCGGCCGCGCCGACGCCGTAGCGCTCGCGCTGCTTCTCGTACAGCGCGACGAGGTCGGCTGGCAGGCTCGCGAGGACGCTCGCCCGCTGCTCGGAGAGGACACGGTACTCGCCCTTGAGGTTGTCGCGAGCGGCGTCGCGCAGAACGGTGAGCTCCCGCGCACGGTCCTCGACGCTTCGCTGGGACTCGAGCGCGCCTTCGTGTGCCGCGGTCTGCTCCTCCACGCGCTGCATGACCACGAGCTCGCCGTCCTCGAGTATCGTCCGGCGCCGCTGGAGCACCTCGATCTCGCGCTGCAGCGCCTCGATGTCCTTCCGGCTCGATGCACCCTGCAGCCGGTCGTTGTCGCGCTTCAGGCGCGCCTCGACGGTCTCCACGTCCGACTCGATCTTCTTGAGTTCGCTGCGCGAGTCCTCGAGCTGCCCGAGCAGCTGCACGACCTCGGCACGGTGCTTCGTCCGTTCCTCGTCGAGGGCGTTCAGATGGTGCTGCTCTGGCAGGTTCTTCGCGACGTGCTGCACACGGCGGCGCTTGGTGTCGACCTCGGCCAGGTCGAGCAGGCGGCGCTGGTCTGCTTCGCTGGCCTTCATGCCTGGCCCCGGTTCATGTCTTGGTTGTCGTTCATAGTTCCCTCATTCTGTCGTGAAGTCGTGTGCCGCCCGCGCAGGGCGCGCACGTGGCCCGCCGCGCATTACTGGGGGATGGCGAACTCCCACGGGTCGGTGCGGAGCTCGGACACCTCGACGTCGAGCTGCGGGAATTCCGCGCGCAGCTCGCGAGCAGCATGGTCGAGCCACAGCCACTCGCTCGCCCAGTGCGAGGTGTCGATGAGTGCGGGCCCTCGACCGCGTGCGAGTGTCTGCTCGAGCGACTCCGAGGCCGGGTGATGGCGGAGATCGCTCGTGATGTAGACGTCGGCGCCGACGACCTTCGGGTCCTCGAGCAGCGAGTCTCCGGCTCCGCCGCACAGCGCGACGGTCTCCACGAGGCGGTCGAAGGAGCCAGCTGCGCGGATCCCCGTCGCGGTTGCCGGCAGGATGCCCGCGAGAGCCCGTGCGAGCACCCCGAGCGTCATGGGCTGCGGCAGGACGCCGACGCGTCCGAGGCCGCGGTCGGGGTTGCCTGCGGACGGCACGATCGGCGTGACCTGCTCGAGCCGGAGCGCAGCGGCGAGCGCCGCCGAGGTGCCGGTCTCCACGACGTCGGCGTTCGTGTGCGCTGCGAGAAGCGCGCAGTCCGCGCGGATGAGCTGCGCGAGGAGCGAGCCCTTCGCGCTCGACTCCGCCACGGTCGTGACGCCGCGCAGAAGCAGCGGATGATGCACGAGCAGGAGGTCAGCGGATGTGTCGACGGCTTCACTCACGGTCAGCTGGGCGGCATCGACTGCCAGGAGGATGCGGCCCACCTCAGCGTCGAGCGCGCCGGAGACGAGACCGACCGAGTCCCAGGACTCCGCTCCTGACGAGGGCCAGTTCCGCTCTCCGAAAATGAGCACGTCGCGCAGTCGGGTCACCATGGGGCGATTCTACCGGCGGTGCTGCCGTCGGGTGCCGCACTTTCCGCGTAGTGTTAGCACTCCGAAGCTCCCTCCCCCGGAGTCCTTCTCCCAGAGTTTCCCCCAGGAGACCTCTTGTCAGAGCAACAGCGTCGTGCTGTCCCAAATCCCGCAAAGCGTCCTACGATTCGCGACGTGGCGGCGGTTGCCGGCGTGTCCAAGTCGCTCGTCTCGCTCGTGTACAGCGATCCGGAGAAGGTCAGCGAGGCGCGGAAGAGCCGCGTGCTCGCAGCCGCCGACGAGCTGGGGTTCCGACCGAATCTGCTGGCCAGATCGCTGGCGACGAACATGAGCGACTTCATTGGGATACTCGTCGCAGACCCGGTCAACCCCGTGTTCGCGGAGATCATCGACGCGGCGAGCCTGGAGTTCGACCGGGCGGGGCGGCGCGGGCTGATGACAACCGCCGTGCTGCCCGAGTCGGGGACCGTGCGCCAGCTCGACGAGGGCACGATCGCGACGCTCAGCGATCTGCGGCCGAGGAGCGTCCTCATCGCCGGCTCCCTTCCTGATGCCGCCTCGCTCGGTGCTCTCGCGGAGGATCGTCCCGTCGTCGTGGCGTCCGGCCTGGCCGAAGGGCTGCCGAACGCGGGCTGCGTGCGAACCGACGACCGCAAGGGCCTCGCGCTCCTGGTCGAGCATCTGACCTCCCTCGGCCACCGCGACATCGCGCATCTCGGAGGGCTTGCCGCCGCCGGCCGCAGCCGGGCGGAAGCGTACGAGGAAGCGATGACGGCGCACGGACTCGCGGGCCACGTGCAGGTGCAGGAGAGCGACTTCACCGAGCTCGGAGGCTACGTCGCCGCGACGAGCCTGCTGTCCCGTGCGACCCCGCCGACCGCGATCATCGCACCAAACGACCTAGCCGCCCTCGGCGTGCAGCGTGCGCTCGAGGAGCGCGGCCTGACGACGGACGACGTGGCGCTCACGGGCTACGACAACTCGTTCCTCGCATCCATCGCCGGTGTCTCGCTCACCTCCGTCGACCCGCACAACGGGGTCATCGGACGAGAGGCCGCGAGGTGGCTCATCGAGGCCGAGGCGGGCAAGGATTCACTGCCGCAGGAGCTGCTCGTCGAACCGCGGCTCGTCGTCCGCCGTTCTTCGGGCAAGCGCGTCTGAGCTCAGCTCTCGTCTGCCGGTGAGAAGCGCACTCCCCACGAACTGCTCCAGACCTGGGCGACGTCGAGCTCGATGAGGTCGACGCCAGAATTGAGGGCGTCCGGTGGGGACGTCATCGGCTCCGCGGCGAACGCAAGGCCGGTGCCTCCGTGGTGCCCCTCGGGGCGGGGGAAGTCGGCGGGCGTGTAGAGCTGGAGGTGCCGGAAGTCGGCGTCGCCCCAGAGCTCGAGGCGGGCCCCGGCCGCGGACTCGACGGTCAGCAGCGTGCGGTCGCCGGAAGGGCGGACGCGGAAGGCGTAGTTGAGGTCGAGATCGCCCACCCTGCGACCAGCACGAAGGTCGAACGTTCCTCCCGACACGACGGGCTCGGTTCCGACCGGGAGCAGTCGATCATCGAGCAGCACGCGCTCGACGAGATCGGCGCTGACGACGAGATCGGCGATCGGCTCCTCTCCGACGCGGAAGTACGGGTGAGCACCGACCGCGAAGAGCGCCTTCTGCGTGCCGAGGTTGGCGACCGTGTGCGTGACGACGAGGCCGTCATCGACGGCCTCGTACCGCACCGTGTGGCGGAGCGTGAAGGGCCAGCCATGCTGCGGGAACACCGTCGCGGAGAGTTCGAGGCCCGAGCCTGTCTCTCCGACGACCGCGTACTCCGTGTTGCGCAGGAGACCGTGCGAGGCGTTGCCCTTGCTTGGCTCCGTGATGTCGAGCTGCTGCGTCTTTCCGTCGTGCGCCCATCGGCCATCCCTGACCCTGTTCGGCCAGGGGAACAGGGTCAAGCCGGCGCCGAAGGGTGGGAGGACGTCGTCGCCGAAGTCCTCGACGAGCTGCACGCCGCCGACCTCGAGAGAACGGAGCACCGCAGCGACCCGGCCGACCTTGACGCGGACGAGTCCGCTCACAACCTCGTGCTGGGGACCGGTGACAGGTGGATGCATGCGTCAACCGTAGCGGGACGCGACGGTTGCTCAGTCGCGACGTCCCCAATCACGCAGCACGGCACGTGCAGCGTGCAGACCCGGCATGCCGTGGACCCCGCCCCCAGGAGGCGTCGACGACGAGCACACGTAGAGTCCCCGTCGTCCGGCGCGGTAGGGATGCAGCGAGGGCGTAGGCCGGAACAGCTGCTGCGTGCCCGCCATCGAACCACCGCCGATGTCACCGCCGACCAGGTTCGGGTTCCACGCTTCGAGCGCGCTCGGCGACCACTCTCGACGTTCGAGGACCACGTCCGCGAAGCCCGGCGCGAAGCGTTCGATCTGTGCTTCAAGCGCTGGGCGCACGTCGAGCGCTGTGCCGTTGGGCACGTGCGCGTACGACCAGAGGACCTGCCTTCCATCGTGCGTCCTGCTCGAGTCGGCCGCGGATTGCTGCGTGACCATGACAAACGGCTTCTCCGGCATGCGCCCGCGGTTGATGTCTCGTTCGGCCTCGATGATCTGTCGGAACTCCCCGCCGACGTGCACGGTGCCGGCGGACGCGACCCTCGCGTCCTCCCACGGCACGGGTCCGTCGAGCAGGTAGTCGATCTTGTGCACACCAGCCCCGTACTTCCACCGTGCGAGATGAGCGGCGTAGCGCGACTCCAGCTGCTCCGGGGCGATGCGAAGGATCTGCTTCGGCGTGAGGTCGAGGAGGACGGCGTCGGCCCGCGGGAGGTCGCGGAGGTCCGTGACCTCTGCGTTGGTCTCGATGCGTCCGCCGTTGGCGAGCAGCACCCTGGCGAGTGCATCCGTGATGCTCACCGAGCCGCCCTTCGCCACGGGCCATCCGGTGCTGTGGCCGAGGGCGCCGAAGGCGATGCCGAACGCCGATGTCAGCGGTCGGGTGAGCGGCAGCGTCGCGTGCGCCGAGGAGCCGGCGAGGAGCGCCTTGGCCGCGCCGCTTCGGAAGACGAGGTTCGCGAGCGTCGCCGCAGGGAGCGCCCCCAAGACCCCGAGTCGCACCATGTCGACGGGATGCGGGGGGATTCGCAGGAGCGGACCCATCGCGTTCTCCACCGTCTCGAAGGGATGGTGCGAGAAGTGCTCGTGCAGGCGTCGCCAGTTGGGGCCGTCGACGCCGAGCTCCTGGGCCGTGCGTTCGATGTCCCGGTGCAGCATCGCCGCGCGCCCGCCAGGCAGGGGATGCGCCATCGGGATCTCGGGCTGCACCCATTCGAGCCCGTTCTGCTCGAGCGCAAGCTCGCGGAACGCCGGGCTCGCGACGCCGAAGGGGTGCGCCGCGGCCCCGAGGTCGCTCACGAAACCCGGGCCGAACAGCTCGGCGGACCTCGCCGCTCCTCCGATCTGGGCGTCGCGCTCGTACACGGTGACCTCGACGCCCCGCGTCGCGAGGAGCGCCGCAGCCGTCAGTCCGTTCGGGCCCGCCCCGACGACAACCGCCCGGCGACTCACCGTCCAGCGCCTGCCCGCGGGTCCTGCTCGAGGAATCGTTCCTCGACGGAGTCGCGGCTGATGCTCTGGATGAGCTCGATCTGGGTGTGCGCACGGGCTTCGAGTTCCCGCAATCCGGAGAGCACGAGTCGCGGGTCCCGGGGCTGCACTGCGATGAGCGCCTCCCACATCGAGAGCTTGGCGCGCACCATGCCGGTGAGGGTGTCGAGTTCGAGCTGCGTGCTCGGGCGCCGCCTGAGGCGCAGGATGTTCACCGGGTTGAACGTGCCCGCCACGCGCGCCGCGTTCGTGAGCCAGAGCTTCAGGAACGACTCGTGGTAGCCGAGCTGATCGATGAGCGACGCGAGATCCCGGCGGTCGGCCGCGATATGGGCGATGAGCAGCCGCATCGTCTGCTCGTGCGGTGATCCGGCCCACGTCGCCTTGGCTGACTTGAATGCGCGCAGCCCTGCCTCCGAAGCCAGGAGGTGCGCGTTGAGATACCCCGCGTACACGTCGTGGTCGAATCCTCGTGCCGTTGTCATGCCCTGCTCCTCTCGCTTGCCGTGTCCCGATTGTCTCGTGGCTCGAGATTCGGGGCGCACAGGTCTTCCAGATAGCCAGCGAAGCCGCCCGGCGTGCGTCCACGTTGCCGTCCCGAGGTCAGGACTGGCGAGCTGGCCGTCGAGTGCACGGCGAAGCCGCACGCGCCGACCGCGGCGGCGAGGCCGGTGTCCTCGTGTTCCCTCAGCGGAGGGAATCCGCCGGCGGCGAGGTAGGCCGAGGCCCGGACGCCGAGGTTCGCACCGTGGATGTGCGGGTGCCCTTCGACGCTCGAGTAGTCCCGACGCCACCTGGCCTCGACGTGCGGAGCATCCGACTGGGGTTCGACGTTCACCGTCCCCAGCAGGAGGTCGATCCCCGCGTCGGCGAACTCGAGCTGTGTGAGCAGCCAGCGCGGCGGCACGGCGGAGTCGGCATCGGTGGAGGCGATCCACGTCGAGGTCAGGTCGACGGCTGTCTGGTCGCCCCCGGAGGTGAGGCCGAGGGCGGCCCTCACGCCCGCTCGTCTGGCTTCGCCGACGGAGCCGTGCAGCCCCTCGATCACGCGGATGCGCTCGTCCCGCTCGGAGGCTCGGGCCGCGATCCGCGCGCTCGCGTCGCGGCAGCTGTCGAGGACGAGGACGAGCTGCACCCGAACACCTGCGCTCGGGCAGGGGATCGAGTCCATCGCGACCGTCAGCGCGGCGAGGCACTCGGCCAGCGTCTCCGCTTCGTCTCGGGCGGGCACCACGATCCGCAGATCGCGGATGGGGGTGCGCGAGTTCCCCTCACCGGTCGCCGAACCGCTCACGGGACTCGTCACCGTCATCCGGCAGCGCTCGCAGACTGCTGCGCACCAGAGGCTGCACCCGAGGCGAAGCAGAAGCCACCGCTCGGCGGCACCCCGTTCTCGTAGACATCGATGAGGGTCTCGTCCTCTGAGTAGGAGGCGAGGCTGCGCATGCCGAGTCGTGCTGCGAGGGCGTGCACTCGGTCGCCGTCGAGCGGCCAGCCGTCGATCGGACCACGCCAGTGGCAGAGCACGAGCACGCCGGTCGGCGACAGGGCCCGGCGGGAGTTGGCGAGGAGCTCGCAGAGCTCGTCCTCCGCCAGGTAGTAGCCGGTCTCGGAGACGACGACGAGATCGAGCTGACCGGGTCCGAGACCGAGGCTGTCCCAGTCGTGCGGCAGGGTTGCCTTGGCCAGATCGACGCCCGTGAGCTCGGCGAGTCTCGCCGCGGCGAGGCCAAGGGCGGTGGCACTCGCGTCGACGGCGAGCAGGTGATCGCACCGTTCAGCGAGCGCTGCGGTGCTCTCGCCGATGGAGCAGCCGATCTCGAGGGCGCGCCGGTACGTCTCGTCGGGCAGCATCCCGACCATGAGGGCGAGTTTGCGCCGCTCGTACCAGCTGGATCGAAGGTCCCAAGGGTCGTCCGCGTCTGCATGGACGCCATCGAACGTGTGACTCGCCGAGCCGGCGTCGCGCGTCGCGCTCGCCGTCAGCCGGAAGACCTCGAAGCTCCTCGAGAAGTGCTCGACCTGGCTGGCCCCGAGCACCGTCTCATCGCCGATCTCGTCGGAGAGCGCGTGCAGCTGCGAGGCATGCGCGTCGAGGGCGGCCGCCTTGGCCTCGGTCTCCGCCGGTGAGAGCGGGAGCCGCATCCAGTGGCGCCACTCGCTGTCGCGCATGGGGTGTGCCCAGTGCCAGAACCAGATCGGGAACTCGAGAAGCAGGGCGTCGGCCTCCGCTGCGGCCCGCGCGAGTGCGGCACCGACGGTGTCGTGGTCCGTGTGTCCGTCTCTCCGGTAGGGCGCGGCGATGACGACACGCTGTGCCGGCGAATCCCGGACGATCTTCGCTGCAGCGTCTGCGATGAAGTCGATGGACTCCGAGAGCTGGCCGTCGCCGAGACCGAGCTCGACCGACTCGATGGAGCCCTGCTGCCCGCCGGTGGCCTCCGCCCCAGGGGAAGGACTCGTGCGGAGCCGTCTGAGTGCCTCGTGGAACTCTGCTCGTCGCAGCTCGGCGAGCGCCGGTGGCTGGACGCTGGGCGAAGCTGGGTGCGAGGCCTCGCCCCAGGTGCACAGCAGGATGCGCACGGCGGCTCCGGCCGCGAGTGCCCTGAGGATGAGGCCAGCGGCGCCGAGGCACTCGTCGTCGGGGTGCGCGGCTCCGACGATGAGCAGCGTCTCCGGACCGAGTGCATCTTCCAGCGCGAGGGTCGGAAGGTGCTCGATACCGGCTTCCCGCCAGGCTGCCTCTGGAGTCCCCGTGTCCAGATGCGTGAACTCCACCGATGCGGCGCCGATCACGATTCGTCCCCCGAGATCGATGGGGCTTCGGAGGAGAGGCGCAGCGCGGCCGCGAGCTGCTGCCCGTGAGCTGCGTCGTCGCGGGCTCCGTGATGCTGGCTGAGGTACATGGTGAGGTCGGCGACCCGTCGTGCGTGCGTGGCGTCGAAGGCGAGGGGGCCAGGTCCCATGGCCTCTCCGCAGAGCGTCAGCAGGCGCCAGCAGGCGGAGGCGGTGTTCCCGCGCACCCGTTGAGCAAGTGCCCAGTCGGCGCTCCCCGCGTCGATACGGTCGGCGGCGTCGTCGAGCTGGATCTGGACGCCGTGCAGCAGACGATCCGTCTCACCGAGCCAGGCGAGTCCGAGCTGGTCCGGTTCCCTGCCGCCCACCGCACGTTCGAGCGCACGCCCGAGGGCCACCGCTCCTCCGAACCACACGGCGGCGACGGCGATCCCACCCCAGGCGAACCCGGGACGTGAGGTGTACCAGCCGGCGACGTCCCCCACGGCTCTCGCAGCCGCCGTGTGGAGATCGACGGGCCCGCTCGGCACTCCACGGAGGCCGGTCAAGGGTGCCCCGCCTTCGCGCGGCACCACCGCCGCCTGGTGGAGGTCGACCACGAACATCCACTCCCCCGTCGAATCCGACGCGGTGACGAGGGCGCGATCAAGCGCCGCTGCGAGCGAGCACCAGCGCTTGGTGCCGGTCAGCTCCGCGTCCGGAATCTCGGCGACGCTGTGCGAGTCTGCTTCCGGAAGCCAGCGGACAGTCACCGGCGAAGCTGAGGCGAAGACGCCCCAGACCTCCCCGCGTCCGGCTTTCGCCCCCGCCTGCGCAAGGATCGCGGCGGCGTCGAAGTGCGGCTCGACGACACGGGCGGCGGTGAGATCGATCGCGGCGATACTCGACAGCAGATGCAGCAGCGCGCGGGTGCGACCGCTTCCCGGCACTGGGACGGGAGGGAGCTCGCGCAGGACGCCGAGCATCTGCGAGGCGTCCCCTGCGCACTCCTCGGCGACTTCGAGGAGCCGGGCACTGCCGCCCCAGAAGTCGACGTCGACACCGATCCTGCCCATGAACTCGAGCACCTTGTCTCCCTCCAGCCATACCCAACGGCGGGATGCTGCACTCCCCGGACCACAGCACGCTACGCACGCCGACCGTGAGGTCACAGGAGGGTTGACACCGGGCGAGCGACCCGATATCCGTGCGCGCTCCCGAGTACCGGCAGGCGCTCAGGCATGCGGAGGAAACTCCCACGGAGCAGACCGAGCCTTCCCGTAGCGTCGTGACCCTCATGACGCAGACTCCCCCCGGATTCCCCCTTCGCGACTACGCCGCCATCGGCGACGGGCGCACCATCGCCCTCGTCACACCCGACGGACGAGTCGACTGGCTGCCGTTGCCGAACCTCGACTCGCTCCCCGTCTTCGCGCGCCTCCTCGACGACAAGACCGGCGGGTACGTCGAGCTGACGCCCGCGGGCGACTTCACGTCCACGAGGCGGTACATCGACCAGACCAATGTGCTCGAGACCACCTACACGAGCGAGAGCGGTGTGGCACGCGTCACCGACGCCATGGTCACGGGCGTCGCCGGGCGCCTGCCCTGGGCCGAGCTCGCCCGACGAATCGACGGCATCGAAGGCAGCGTCGAGTTCACCTGGCGCGTCGTACCCGGCACGATGCTCGGCACCAGATCCCCGTGGCTCGACCGCGTCGGTCAGCACACCATCATCCGCTGCGGCGAGCTCTCCCTCGCCGTCGTCGGCAGCGAGCACGGCCCAGAGAGCGCCGACCCGCGCAGCGGCGCAGAGGAGGCCGAGCTCCGCGGCGGGTTCACAACCGCACCCGAATCGCGACACCTGCTGGTCCTGACCGCCACCGAGGGTGAGCCCCTCCGCGTTCCCGAGCCGGAGAACGTCGACAAGGGCATCGACCGAACCATCGAGAGCTGGCTGAGCTGGTCCAAGGAATTCTCCTACGACGGCCCATGGTCCGAGCAGGTGCAGCGCAGCGCGCTGGCGCTGAAGCTTCTCATCTACAGCCCCACAGGGGCTATCGCCGCGGCGGGAACGTCGTCGCTGCCCGAGAACCCGGCAGGCGGCAAGAACTGGGACTACCGGTTCGCCTGGATCCGCGACCTCGCCTACACCGCGCACGCCCTCGTCTGGTTCGGCCTCAGGGAGGAGACGCACGCGGCGATCTCCTGGCTGCTGCGCACCATCCGCGAGCAGGGCCCGGACATCTACGTCATGTACTCGCTCAACGGCGAGACGTGCGCGGGCGTCGAGAAGTACGACGTCCCCGGATGGCGCGGCAACAGTCCCGTCGTGACGGGAAACCCCGCGCAAGGGCAGCTGCAGCTCGGCATCTACGGCGACCTCATCGCCATCAGCCGCACCTACGTCGACGACGGCAACCTCCTCGACGTCGAAACCGCACGACTCCTCGCCAAGGTGGCAGACAAGGCCTGCGACGACTGGCGCAAGCGAGACGCGGGAATGTGGGAGCTCGGCGAAGAACAGCACTACACCTCCTCCAAAATGGGGTGCTGGCAGGCGCTCAACGACGCGATCGCGCTCGCAGAGGGCGCGCACATCGAAGGAGACGTCGACCGCTGGCGAGCGGAACGGGACCGCATCCGAGCGTGGACGCTGGAGCACTGCTGGTCCGAGGAGCTCGGCAGCTACGTCATGCATCCCGGCTCGGATCGCCTCGACGCCTCCGTGTTGCTCCACGCGCCGAGCGGCTTCGACCGCGGTGAGCGCATGTCGTCCACCATCGACGCCCTGAGCAGGGAACTCGGCCACGGCGCTCTCCTCTACCGGTACTCGGGAGTCGCCAGCGAAGAGCACACCTTCGTCGCCTGCGCCTTCTGGCGGGTCTCGGCGCTCGCCTGCGTCGGCCGTTCCTCGGAGGCGATCGCGGCAATGGACGAGCTCGTCGAGCAGACCAACGACGTCGGGCTGCTCGCCGAGATGATCGCCACCGGCGACGGTGCCTTCTGGGGCAACCTCCCGCAGGGACTCAGCCACCTCGCGCTCATCAACGCCGCCCTCCTGATCAGACAGCTCGCACCGGAAGAAGCCACAGATGACCAGTGAACCGACCGTCTTCCGCGAGCTGCGCTCGGTGCTCGTCGAGAGCATCTGGTGGGATGCCCGCACCTCCGAACTCGCCTGGGTGGACATCACGATGGGCACCTTCCATCGGGCGAGGCTCGACGGCGCTCGCGACGGCAGCGACGACCGAGTCTCCGCTCTGCCCGCCCCGGTCAGCGCCGTGCAGCCGGCCGCCGGGGGTGGCTTCGTGGCGTCGCTCCAGGATCGCATCGTCGTGCTCGGGCCGGACGGGGAGCTGCAGAAGACCATCGCCTCCGTCGTCCACTCCCACGGTGGCATCCGGTTCAACGAGGGCAAGGTCGACCCGTACGGTCGCTTCGTCGTCGGGTCGATGAACACCACGTCGCCCGCGGCGGATGGAGCCCTGTACACCTTCGACGCCGACGGCACCGTCCGACTGCTCCTCGGTGGGTTCCACACGACGAACGGCCTCGAATGGAGCGACTCCGGCGACACGATCTTCGTGACCGACACGTCGACGCAGACCATCTACCGGGCGAGCTACGGCCCTGGCCCCGACGACCTCGGCGAGCTGGAGCCGTTCATCCACGGGCGCAACTCGGACGGGCTGGCCAGGGACGTCGACGGCTCATTCTGGAACGGCATCTACGGGGCTGGACGCGTGGCTCACTGGGACGCGAGCGCTTCGCCGTTGGGTGACCTCACCCTTCCGGCGCCGAACGTCACGTCCGTCGCCTTCGGCGGCGACGGGCTCTCGACGCTGTTCGT
This sequence comes from Pseudoclavibacter sp. RFBG4, assembly GCF_002931515.1. NCBI lineage: Bacteria > Bacillati > Actinomycetota > Actinomycetes > Micrococcales > Microbacteriaceae > Pseudoclavibacter > Pseudoclavibacter sp. RFBG4. Next base: position 469,313 of record NZ_PSYC01000024.1, read on the forward strand.
CGGAACGGCGCGCGAGAACCTCACCGAAAGCGACCTCGTCGACGCACCCCTCAGCGGCTCGATCTTCGCCATCGAGGGCGTCGGGCACGGTCGCCCCGCCAACGTCTTCGGGGCCTCCGCAAGCCCGCGGTGACCCCTCATTCCCCTCTCCCCCACGCACATCACTTCTCGAACCAAGACTGGAGACACGCACATGAATCTCGGCATCACCGGCAAGAAGGCACTCATCACCGGAGGGGACTCCGGCATCGGCTGGGAGACCGCCAGGCAGCTGCTCGACGAGGGCGCGATCGTCGTCCTGAGCGATAAGGACCCGGACGCACTCGCGGAGGCGGCCGCCAAGCTCGAGGCGCCGGAAGGCAGGCTGTTCGCGCACGCGGCCGACATCACCCGACTCGATGAGCTCGCCGAACTGCACGGCTTCGTCCAGGAGCACGTGGGCGACATCGACATCCTCGTGCAGTCCGCGGGGATCACCGGGGCGCAGGGGCTGTTCCACGAGATCGACGACGAGGGATGGACGAAGACCGTCGAGATCGACCTGCTCGGTCCCGTTCGGCTCGTCCGGCAGTTCCTCCCTTCGCTCCGCAAGGGCGGTTGGGGCAGGATCGTGTTCCTCGCCTCCGAGGATGCGGTGCAGCCCTACGACGACGAGCTCCCCTACTGCGCCGCGAAGGCCGGCATCCTCGCGCTCTCCAAGGGCCTCTCGCGCAGCTACGCGTCGGAGGGACTGCTCGTGAACGCGGTCTCCCCGGCATTCATCTCGACGCCGATGACCGACGCGATGATGGAGAAGCGCGCCAAGGAGCTCGGCACGGACGTCGACGAGGCGATCGAGTCGTTCCTCGACGAGGAGCGACCCTACATGGAGCTGGGCCGCCGCGGCGAGCCGAGCGAGGTCGCCTCCGTCATCACCTTCCTCTGCTCAGACCGGGCCTCGTTCGTGAACGGCTCGAACTACCGAGTCGACTCGGGCTCGGTCGCGACGATCTAGCCGCCGCTCGGCGCCCGCACACCACGACAGACACCACGTACAGGAGACGAACATGGCAAATCAGTACACCTTCACCGATCCCACCAAGCTCTACAGCGAGATCACGCCGAACTCCGACGACCAGACCGAGCCGGGCCTCGACTCGAAGCTCCGTGACACGGCGGACCTTGGCGAGAGCACCTACGAGGGATCCGGGCGCCTCAAGGGGCGTCGCGCACTCGTGACCGGTGGTGACTCCGGCATCGGCGCCGCCACGGTCATCGCGTTCGCCCGCGAAGGCGCCGACGTCGCCATCGCCTACCTGCCCGAGGAGCAGGAGGACGCCGACCGGATCACAGCCATCGCCCAGGACGCGGGCGTCAACGTGGTGCAGCTCCCCGGCGATCTGACGGACGACAAGTACGTCAAGGGCCTCGCGGATGCGGCGGTCGCCAAGCTCGGCGGACTCGACATCCTCGTCAACAACGCGGGCAAGCAGATCTTCAACGAAGACCTCACGACGCTCACGAGCGAGCAGTTCGACGAGACGTTCAAGGTCAACGTCTACGCGATGTTCGAGATCTCCAAGGCAGCGATCCCCCACCTCCCGCCGGGTTCGACGATCATCAACACGACATCCATCCAGGCGTACTCGCCCGCGGCCATCCTCGTCGACTACGCGTCGACGAAGGCGACCATCAACGCCTTCACGAAGGCGCTCGCCCAGCAGCTCGCGCCCAAGGGCATCCGCGTGAACGCCGTCGCCCCCGGACCGATCTGGACGCCCCTGCAGGTCACCGACGGGCAGCCGCCGGAGAAGGTCGAGGAGTTCGGCGAGGACACGCCGCTCGGCCGCATGGGTCAGCCAGCTGAGCTTGCGCCCGCTTACGTCTTCCTCGCGTCGCCCGAGTCGAGCTATGTGCTCGGCGAGACGCTCAACGTGAACGGTGGCATGCCCACACCGTAGGGCTCACCTATCCCACGGAAGCGGACGCCCGAGCCTCAGGCTCGGGCGTCCGTGCTCGTTACCTGCCCTGTCTCCGTCCCCGCGGTCGCCGGGCAGGTGAGGGTCACGGTCGTTCCGGTCTCGTCCGTCTCGAAGCGGATGCGGGCATGCACCAGCGCGGCGCGCTGACGCATGGATGCGACGCCGAACGTGGTCGCCGCGAGCTGCTCGAGGGGCGCTGCGGCGCCGGTGCCGTCATCGGTGACCGTGAGCACCAGCGTGGAGGGTCTCCAGAGCACGACCACGTCGATGCGGCTCGCCCCTGCATGCCGCCGGGCGTTCCGGATCGCCTCGACGGCGACAGCGTGTAGCTCTTCAGCGGCTGGCGCCGATACCGCTCCCCTGGTCCCGATCTCCGTGACCTCGACGGGAGCCGCGCCCGCCAGCTCGTGCGCGGCGTAGTCCATGAGGGCATCTGGGAAGCCTGCGGGGGCGGGACGTTCCAGATCCCAGGCCATCGCATCCACGAGGGCAGCGTCATCGCCGACAAGCGAGGGGAGGACGGTCTCGCGAAGCTGGCGAGCCAGCCTGAGTTCAGCGACTCGCTGGACGCCGGAGAGCTGGGTGCGCAGCGTCTCGGCGTAGGCAAGCGCACCAGGGACGAACCTGCCGAAGACGCTCGAGTGCAGGACGAGCGCGACGGTCACGGTCGGCACCGGGAGCCGATCCGCGAAGACAGGGAGCGCGGTCTCGAACAGGAGGTTCGCCGAGACGAGGGGCTGCGCGGGGTGCAATCCCTGCGACAGGAGAACATCGGCGGTCGCCTGCATGAGGCCCAGATCCATCGTGGCGGGCGCTTGCAGGTGGCCGTAGTCGCGGAGTCCGGCCAGCCTCGTCCACGCCTCCGTGAGGATGCCGACGACGTGGGCTCGGAAGACCGGATCAAGCTGCCCATCCTCGACGGCGGCGTCGCCACGCTCGAGGAGCAGTGTCGTCGCGGTCTCGAGGACCTCGTCGATGGCATCGGCCAACCCGGCCTCGGGCGAGTCGGGGGCTGCTTGGTCGCGAAGGAGGGAGTCGTCGGTCACGGTCCCGATCGTAGATGGGCCGGTCGCAGTCACGTGTCAGCCGCGCGGCTCTAGGCTGACGCAGGTGACGAGCACTCCGAAGACGACGACCGCGAGGGCGCCCGCCCCTGTCGCTGCGCTGCGGATCGCCGTCGGGCTCGTCATCATCGGACTGCTCGGGTTCACCTACGCGGGCCGAATCGAGGTCGGCGACGACAACCCGTTCGACTTCTTCGGCTACTTCACGAATCAGACGAGCCTGTTCACGAGCCTGCTCCTCATCGTCGCCGGCGCCCTCTCGGTACGCGGGCGCACGGCACCGCCCTGGCTCGCCGTGCTGCGTGCGATCGCCACGAGCTGCATGATCATCGTCGGGGTGATCTACAACACCCTCGTCCCCGGAACGGGCTCCGCACCTCCCTGGGTGAGCGCCATCCTGCACGTGGTCTTCCCCGCCTACGTGGTCCTCGACTGGCTGATCGTCGGAGATCGCCGCCCACTCCCGTGGCGCGAGCTCTGGCTGGTGCTCCCCTACCCGCTCCTGTGGATGCTCGTCGTGCTGCTGCGAGGCGCGGCTGACGGATGGGTGCCTTACGGCTTCCTGCTGCCCGAGCGCGGCATCGCTCTCCTGGCGCTCCACGTCGTGGGCCTCCTCGTCGCCCTCGTCGCAGCCGCGTCGCTCGTCTGGTGGGCCTCGCGATTCCGCGGCCTCCCTCGGGCGACGGTTCAGCACTGAATCACGGCGACGATCCGTGCCGGGCTCTGATCTACGGGTTCTCCGTCGCGAATGTCATCCGCTCGTCGCTTTCCGGTCATCCTCTGGACCGAGTCAGATGGTTCCAGAGCGGGTCGTAGCGGGCACCTTCAGCTGACAGCTTTGAACCCATGCCAACTTCTCTCGAGCGCCCCGCGGCTGCCCCTGGGCCAGCTGCCTCGCAACAGCGCCTCTTCGCATTCGACACCGCACGTTTCATTGCCATCGTCGGAATGGTGGCCTCGCACGTCAGCCTGATTCCTGTGCCAGGTCTGAACCTGCTCATCGACGGGCCACCTTCGACACTGTTCGCCGTCCTCGGCGGGGCCAGCGCCGTTCTCGCATCACGAGGCCGCGTCTCGCGTTCCGGTCGACTCGGCGCCGCCACCGCCCTTGTCGTTCGCGGCCTGCTCCTCCTGACTCTCGGGTTCGTGCTGCAGTTCGTGTCAGGGCCGATCGTGGTGGTGCTCGTCCCGTTCGGAGTGACTCTGGTCCTGCTCGCACCACTGCTATGGGTGCCGACCCGATGGCTCCTGAGCATCACCGTCGGACTCGCGGTGGCCGGTCCGATCGCGAACCATGCTCTTCGCTCAGCGCTTGCACTCGAGTCCGTCGGGGAGCTCTCCTTCGACTCGCCGTGGGCATTTCTGCACTCCGTCACGTTCACGGGGACGTATCCGGCTGTCACCTGGCTCACGTACGCGCTCATCGGGGTCGTCGGAGCGCGGGCCATACTCGCTGCGCGCGCGGCGGGGACCAGTGCTGCACTCGGGCGGAGGCTCGCTGTCTGGGGCATCGGTGCCTCCGTCGCCGCGACCGTGATCTCACCCCTCGCGGTACAGCTCCTCACGGTGCCGCGCCTCGGCGAACTGGGCATGGACGCCCTGACCGTCCAGCTGTTCGGCCTGAGCTCAGGCTTCGGTGCCCCCATCGGCGGCGGCCTTGAGGCGATCTTGACCGCGGCGCCGCACAGCGGCTCGACGGGCGACATAGTGCGCACGGCCGGTCTCGCGCTCACCGTCGTGGGGCTCCTGGTCCGTCGAGAGGCGATGGCCGGTGTGTCAGCAAGTCTCCCCGCGCGCATCATCCGGGCCGGCGGTGCCGCGCCCCTGACGCTGTACGTTGCCCACATCCTGTCGATCGGGCTTCTGTATGCGATCACGATGGGCGCTGCCGCTGCAGACAGCGGTGCCACCTGGCTGGTCGTTGGACTTCCCGCTTTCGCTCTCCAGCTGGCGATCCTCGGCACCATCAGCTTCGTGCTGGCGGCCTCGGCTCGCCGCGGTCCGCTCGAGACCTGCCTTTCGACCGTGTCGCTTCGCGTCGCAAGCGCCACCCTCGCGGTCGCACGAGCCCGGTGAGCGAGCGGGAGACCGCGGTCGGTCAGAGCAGCCGAGCCACGGCGTCGACCATCGCCTGGCCGAGACCCACGAGGCGGGTCCCGAACTGGATGCACTGCTCGAGGGTGCGCAGAGCGACGTCGGGGACGAAGAGCAACAGGATTCCGAACGTGGCCGCGAGCGTGACGGCGGTGACGGCCAGCAGGAAGCCGGCCGCGGCGAGGCGGGGATAGCGCAGCGACGAGGTCACGGTCGTCGGCTGCGTCCACCAGGGAGTCGCGCGGCGCGAGCTCGGCGAGCGCTTCGCACGCGTCGCAGTCCGCGCGGACGAGGTCTGTCGTCGGGGCGGCTGGCTCCGCTTCGCTGTGGTCGAGCCGACACGGGGTGGGCGGGCCTTCCCGCGACCTGCCCGCGGGGTCGTTCGGACGCGCTTCGCGCCGCCCGCTCCGGGGCTGCGACGCTTGTTCGACGACGGGCGGGCCACAGGCGCTCCTCCGTGTTGGGGAGCCATCAATCTATCCCCTCGGATCGGCCCGAACGGCTACGTTCAGGTCACGGTTCCCAGGCCGCGCAGTTGGCCCTGTCGTCGTCGTGCCGAGGCCCGGCGTGCACGGCTCTGCCAGACCAGACCAGACCAGACCGGGCCAGGTCTGAGCCGCCACTTGGCAATGCGCTGATCCCCCTCTCAGATTAAGTTGTGCACAACTCAATTGTGTGCAATGCTTGGCGCATGCCGGTAACCGATGAGATGATCTGCTTCTCCCTCTACGCCGCAAGCCGCGCCACGACGCAGGCCTACCGCAAGCTGCTCGAGCCAGTCGGAATCACGTATCCGCAGTACCTCGTGCTCGTGAGCCTCTGGAACGACGGCGAGCAGTCGGTGAGCTCCCTCGGGGAGCTCCTGCAGCTCGACTCCGGCACCCTCTCACCGCTTCTGAAGCGCATGGCGGACGCTGGACTCATCACCCGCGAACGACGTCGAGGTGACGAACGAGTCGTCGTGGTCGCACTCGCCGAGCGCGGCACCGCACTGCGCGGACAGCTCTCGCACATCCCGGCCCGCATCGCCGCGGGGACCGGCCTCGACAGCCAGGAATCGGCGGCGGCGCTCCTGCGCACGCTGCAGCACCTGACTTTGACCATGCAAGCCACCGCCGCACGGGCGGAATCACAAGGAAAGAAGGACTAGCTGTGGACGTGCTCTACACCGCGGAAGCGCTCTCGACCGGCCAGGGACGAGACGGTCGCGTCGTCACGAGCGACGGCACCGTCGACCTCACGATGGCCATCCCCAAGGAGATGGGCGGACCAGGCGGCGGGGCGAACCCCGAGCAGCTCTTCGCCGCGGGATACGCGGCCTGCTTCCACTCTGCACTGAACGCCGTCGCCAGGGGCAAGAAGGTCGACGTTCGAGACTCGAGTGTCGGCGGCCGAGTGCAGATCGGGCCGAACGGTGAAGGCGGATTCCAGCTCGCCGTGCTGCTGGAGGTCGTGATTCCGAATCTGGGACACGACGAAGCACAGGCACTCGCCGACGCCGCCCACCAGGTCTGCCCTTACTCGAACGCCACCCGCGGCAACATCGACGTCACGATCACAGTCTCGGAGGACTGAACATGCGCACCATCACCCACTCCACTTTCGGAGAACCCCAGGACGTCCTGACCGTCGAGGATCACGAGCTTCCGCAGCCCGGCCCCGGCGAGGTGCGCCTGCGGATCCTGCTCTCCCCCATCCACAACCACGACCTCTGGACCGTGCGCGGAACTTACGGCTTCAAGCCGGAACTGCCAGCGCGGGCCGGAACCGAGGCCGTCGGTATCGTCGACGCGCTCGGCCCCGAGGTCGATTCGCTGACTGTCGGTCAGCGGGTCGCCACTGGGGGTTCGTTCGGCGCTTGGGCCGAGTACGTGACCACCCCGGCTGCCGGCCTCGTCCCGGTGCCGGATTCCGTGCCGGACGAAGCGGCCGCGCAGCTTGTCGCGATGCCTTTCAGCGCCATCAGCCTGCTCGAGTCGCTTGGCCTCGAGCGCGGCGACTGGCTCGTGCAGAACGCCGCGAATGGCGCGGTCGGCCGCATGGTCGCGCAGCTCGGAGCCGCGCGAGGCGTGAACGTCATCGGCCTCGTGCGCCGTGACGAGGGCGTCGAGGAGCTGCGCGAGCAGGGCATCGAGCGCATCGTCGCGACCAGCTCCGAAGGCTGGCGGGACCGGGTCGCCGAGATCACGGGCGGCGCACCCATCAAGGTCGGCATCGAGTCGGTGGGCGGCAAGTCCGCCGGCGAGGTGCTCTCGCTCCTCGCCGAGAACGGCGAGCTCGTCGTCTTCGGCGCCATGGCGTCCAACACGCTCGAACTGTCCTCCGGTGATGTCATCTTCAAGCAGGCCACGGTGCGCGGATTCTGGGGCAGCAAGGTCAGCCAGTCCATCGACGCCGGCCTCAAGCAGCGCCTGTTCGGGGAGCTGCTCCAGCACCTCGGATCTGGTCAGCTGACGGTTCCCGTAGCCGCGGTGTTCCCGTTCGAGCAGATCACGGATGCGGTCGAGGCGAGCCTCACCTCCGGCCGTGTCGGCAAGGTGCTGCTCCGCCCGTAGCTTCAGCCGACCCCCTGCCCCGTCCCACGAATTGTGGGGCGGGGCTCTCGTCGTCCGGGCGCAGCTTCGCTCTCCGGACTCATTCAAACGACGCGGGCATGCTTGAGGCATGTCGAAACTCTCACAGCTCCTCACGCCGAAGCTCCCGCCGGGGATGAGCATCCCGGAGCCCCTCGAACGGGCCTGGACGTGGATGGAAGCCCAGGGGTGGGGCTTCGAGAACAGGCACGGCTACTTCCTGACTCCGTACGCCGGAACGGCAGAGCTTGGCATCGTCTTCTCCCCCACCGAGACGCTCACCGGCTGGTTCGAGCCAGGAGAGAACGGACACGACCGACTGTTCCCCCTCGGCCAGACCGACGGGACCGGAGGCTTCGCGGCGCTCTGGCGAGACCCCTCTGACCAAGTGCGCGTGGTCGTCCTCGGCTCCGAGGGCGAGCGACTCTTCGTCGCTGACGACGCCATCGACTTCCTCCGCCTCCTGGCCATCGGCTACCTGGAGCTGAACAGCTACTCCATCGGCGAAGCACCCATCGACGACGACGCGGAGTCGGTGGCTGCGCTCGCAGAGTTCCGCGCCTGGGTCGAGCAGGAACTCGACGTCTCCGTGCCACCGAAGTGGTCGGTTCGCGAGCCGGATCCCTTCGACGCCTGGGTCGGTGAGGTCAAGGGCGAGGAGCTGGAAGTCCCGGTCGGGGGTCCCGCATCGGAGCCGGACACCACCCCGTTCGTCCTGCCATCCGTGGACATCGATGCGGTTGTCTCGGCCTGCAGGAAGCTGCTCCACGAGCCGCGCATCGACGGCATCCGCTTCCGCCGACTCGATGGACTGCGGCTGACAACCGCGGCATGGGGGCACGAACTGGAGATCATCAAGGAGCGGGAGCCGACCGGGCTCGACGAAGAGACGGCCCTCGCCAGCCTGATGAGTGACGTGCGGTCCGCGTTCATGGCGGCATGGGGCGCCCCACGGGGTGAAGCGCCAGCGAAGGACTCCTGGGTGGCGAACAAGCTGGTGGTGACGTCGATCGAGCACGTCGACCTCTGGCCAGCAGGCGACGACCTCTTCGTGGCGTTGTTCACGAGCGCAACGGAGGGCCTGCAGATCGCCGCGGCCGTCTCTGCGTCTGCGGTCGACGAGCCCGCGGACTACTGACGCCCGATGTCTGAGCTCACCTATGCGGAGGTCGGCGCAACCGCCGAGAAGAGGCTGCCGAGCGGCTACCACCACGTCCGCGAGTCGCTCGTCATCGGGCACGGGCGCGGCACGTTCGAGCGGGCAGCCACCGCACTGCTCGAAGGACAGGCGCAGCGCCGAGCAGGAGCCGACGTTCAGCTCTCGGATGTCCCGCTTCGCGAGGGCACGCGCGTGGTCATGCGGTTGCGCATCGGGCCGCTGCGGTTCCGAATCCCCTGCCTCGTCGTCTGGGCTGAGCGCACCTCGACCTCCTGCGGCTTCGCATACGGGACGCTGCCCGGACATCCGGAACGGGGTGAGGAACGGTTCGAGGTCCGCTTGACCGAGACGGATGAGGTTGTGTTCAGCATCGCCGCGTTCTCGGCTCCGGGGCGCTGGTTCACACGCGTCGGCGGACCGCTCGCCCGGCGTGTGCAGACAAGGATGACGCGGCGGTACCTCGAGGCCCTGAGGAGTCGCCCGTGACAGCATGGGCAGATGTCACGCACTTCGAAGGCACTCACCCTCGCTGGCGCTGCGCTCCTGCTCGGAGCGACCTCCGCGTGCTCCGCCGCAGGATCCACCTACGCCGACCTCGACGAGGCCCCGCCGGCTGACAAGACGGTACCCGCCGACCTCCCCGGGTATGCCCTTGACGAGTTCGAAGCCGACACCATTCGGTGGGTCGGCGACTACGCCGGTACCGACCTCTGGTTGAGCGCTGGATCCGACGACCTCGCGGTCTGCCTGCTCGCCTACGCGAACGCAGACGACTGGGTCGGCGGATGCGCCGGGTCCGGCGGCACGATGACGACGGGTACCGGCGGCGGACCCACGTTCTTCGTCGTCCCGGACGGGCACGATGCGCCGGGCCACGCGGCCCAGGTCTCGAACAACGTCTACGCGGTCGGCGGCTGAGACGAGAGACCGGCATTATCGACACCGAGTGAAGGCAGGACTCCTGCGAGCGAGGCTCGCCTCTCCGGTCAGGGCGTCAGCGACCCTCACTGATCCTGCGGAATCCCAAAGCGCTCCCTCACCTCGGGAATGTGCCACGGAGTGCTCGCGATCTCATCACGCAGCGTCTTCCGTGGTCGCCCCTTGCGATTGACGAGCACCTCGAGGTCGATCGTCGACGACTCGGTGATCGCGTCGATGACAGCGCCCACCCCGGAGAGCGACGCCATCCCCGAGTCGATCATGACGAGCAGTGGCGGCCCCTGGCGTTTCGACACCGCATTCGGGTCGGCACCGCCCGCGATGAGTCGGCCGACGAGCACCGTTTCTGTGGCGAGGTCGTGCTCTCGGTTCGAGAAGAGCAGGTGCAACGCGTTGAGCCCCGAACCGAGCATGACCGCTGCATCCGCGCCATCGTCGAGGAGCCGTTCCGCGATGCCGACACGGGCGAGCAGATCGGCGTTCAGCATCGCTCGAAGGAGCGGAGTGTCGCCGGTAGACAACGCGAACTTCGCCTCGACGGGGGTGTAATCCGCGAGGAAGTCGGCGAGCGATTCTTCCTCGGCGCGGTGTGCTCGATTCGGCATGATCTTCTCCTGAGCGGTTGTTGCCCATGCAGGTCGGTGCCACCCTAACGAAGGCCGGAAGGCAAGGACTGAAGGAGTGCCGACGATTCTCGAGCGCCGGCGGACACGTCGGTTCTCGCCACGATGCCCCATCTTCTCTAGGCTGAGAGCATGCGCCGAAGTCCAGAAGCGAGTTCTCGACGAAGCGTCGGAGCATGTCCTCATGTCTTGATCGCGTTGCTCTCAGCAGCGGTTGCGCTGACCGGATGCGCGTCGGTGACACCCGTCGAGAATCAGGAAACAGACTCCGCACCTCCGCCGTCGTCTTCGCTCGGATCCCCGGCCCACTCGGCCGAGTGGGCCTCCGAGACCTTCGGAACGTTCGATGAGTTCACGTCGAGCGGCACCGGCGAGTTGCGCGTCGAGCTGCCCGCCGAGGTCTCCGAGGCGCGTTCCGGCATCATCGACGTCGCCTATGACGGCGGCGCACCCCTGACGCTGTGGTCCGAGGACTCCGAGGGCGCGCTTGGGATGATCCTGCTCGACACGAGCATCGAGGGCTACACCGCAGATGCGTCTTCCTTCAACGGTCAGACGATGTGGTGGGCGGCGAACGAGCCGCCCTCGGCACTGCTCGTCGAAGCCGACGGAGCCTGGGAGGTCACCGTTCGTCCCATCGACTCTGCGCCTCAGCTCCCCGAATCCGGGACAGGGTACGGCGCGTATCTCTACGACGGCCAGGGCGGCGCGTTCACGGGTGTGAAGCCGGACACCGGGGTCGGCATGTCGATGACGGAGTACCGCTCGGGCGCCGACGGCATCGGCGGTGGAGAGACACCGTATGAGGCTGTCAGCGAGCAACGCAGGGATGTCGACTTCCGAGGCGAGCTCGCGGCCGGCCCTTCGCTGATCTTCGTCTCCCAGCGGGGCGAGTGGGAACTCGAACTGCCATGATCTGACCGCGATAGAGTCTGCCCATGCTTGAGGCGCTCACTCTTCGCAAGATCCAAGTCGGCGATCGAGTCGCTTGGTCGGAGATGTTCGACTCGTATCGACAAACGGCTGGCTACGATCCGGATGCCAGCATCAACGCGGTCGTGTGGTCCTGGATCTCCGCCGAGCAGGCCTCGCAGGCAATCGTGGTCGAGGACGATGAGGAGCTCCTCGGGTTCGCGCACTACCGCCGCTTCCCACGCCCGATCCTTGGAGACGAGGGCATCTACCTGGATGATCTCTTCACCCGGCCTGAAGCCAGAGGACGCGGCGTCGCACGATTGATGTTGACCCACCTCTCGGCGCAGCTGGAGACGGGGGCGTTCTCCGTGCTCCGGTGGACGACAAAGCCAGGAAACGACCCAGCTCGACGCCTCTACGAGCAATTCGGCGCGCTCTCGGAATCGATCACCTACAACGCGACCCCGCACAGCGGTGAGACGACTCCGAGCTAGGGCCGCACTGGGGCGTCCGGCGGCGCTACCCGAGGAATGCTTGGATGATGAGCGCGATCGCCGCGCCGAGGATGCACAGACCGACCACCCCGCCAGCAGTCCAGAGCCCGATCAGGACCGACCTGCTGAGTCCCGGTTTCAAACCGAGCTGCTGCCCGATCGCTCTGATGCGAGCCCGTTCCTCCTCGGGACTGAACGCCACCTCGAATCCACCGGGCGCGACGCCGAGCTGGATCACGCGGCCGTACTTGACCCGACCCGACTGGTAGGACATCGAGAAGCCGAGTCGAGGGACCATTCCCGACACTCCGGCGCTCCAGCTGATCCGACGCAGGGTGTCGTTGATGCTGAACTTCCCCGTGCGCTCGTTCACTCGAACGTTGTACGTGATGCTGTCGCGGACATCGTTGACCGCGAGGATGCTCACCCACCGGGCATCGGCGAGTGCGAAGCCGACGTCGAAGCCACCTGGCACTCGGACGACCGAGAAGGGCTTGTCGGCGAGTTCGGCTTCGACGAGCCCGGCGAAACGTTCCGTGATGTGCACCGGCTCAGCATAGGCCTGACAGCATCGCTGCAAGCGGCAGCACTGGGCCCAGTCAGAGCGTGATGATGAAGACGGTGATCACGGTGACGAGCAGCACCGCGGCGATACCGGCTCCGCATCCGATCGCTGCGATCGCCCCGTAGCCGAGCCGTGAGACGCGCGCTCCTGACTGTCGTGCGGCATCGAGGAACTGCGGACCTCCGCCCACATTCCACGAGTTGGCAGCAGAGATCTGGTTCCGGAGAGCTCCGACGTCGGCTGCGGCGCCCGCAACCGGGCGGTCGAGGACGGCCGCGACGGCCCCGGCCGTGCTGTACCCGAGCGCGCGAGTCACGGCATCGGGGTCAGCGAGGAGCAGGTACTGCTGCCCGCCGACGGAGAGGCGGATCTTCTGCGCGGTCGACCTGACGCTCACCTCCGCTGCTGGCGCGCGAAACACAACCGTCCACCCATCTGGCGTGAGAGCCCAGAGCGTCACCCAGCCGTCACTGACCTCCACGTTTCCTGGCACGTACCCGTTCCCTGCCGGGTTGACGAGGGCGCCGGAGAATGTGGCTCGAATGAACGGCATCTGAAAGGTCATCTCCACATATTAGTGAGTGAGCACTCACAGCTGACAGTGCCCCGCGGCAAGCGCCAAACGCTTCAGCTCTCGCGAGTTCGAGCTTGGTCGGATCGCGGCGAGGACTGCCTGGACACCACCGCTTGTGCTGACCGACATCGCCATGCGACGTCCGGACCTGCACCCCAGCGTCGCTTCGGACCCGGGGGCGATGCCGGAGCTGCCTCAATGTTTGAACGGTGGGCGGCCAGCGGTCGACCACAACCGCTGGCGCCCCGGCGGGCACATCTCGCGATGAGCCCCTCGTGGCCCCGCTCGACTGGCTGGAGGACCAGGACGCCAGGATGGCGGACCCTAGCCTCAGCGTGCACTCCGCCGTGAGCGTCTCCGATGCCCAGGCCCGTCAAGTGAATGCGAGCGGGACTATCAGCGAAGGCATCGTCGACGCGGCCGGAAACGGATTCATCGGGCGTCAGGCGGTCCGCGAGCCGGGCAGCCAGTACGAACGCGCCCCTCGGATAGCGGGTGTGCCGCCTGCTTGAGGCTTGTTCTCACACAGTGTGATCGGCTGCAGAAGCGGGTGCCACACCTGCTCTCCGGCCCAGCGCATTCTTCGTGCTCGCCAGCGAGCGCTCCGGTGCCAGCGAAGACTGCGGGTCGCGAATGCCCCCGCGCTTCGCCTGGTGAGCGTGGGGGCTCACAGCGTGCGCGGAGGCATTCGACTTGGGGAAGACGCTCACTAACCCCCTGAAGGAAGGCGACTAGCGGACGTAGTACACGTCGCCCGCGCTGATGCGCACGTTGTTGCCTGTATCCGTATCGACGGTTCCCGTTGGGGCTGTGATTCGGGCGCTGAGACCGCCCTGCTGCCGCTCGGCGCTAATGTCGGCGATATTGAACGCGATCTGGATCATGAAATCCGATCCCGATGGGATAGGGCGATTGATCGTGAAGACCCGATTCATTGACCCACCGCTGGATCCGGAAGGGCCCGAGAAGGTCAACGCCCCACCTGTCATAGTGGAGCTGTTGATTCCAAGTTCCGCGGTACCGGATTGGAATGCGGAGATGTCGATGTACGCACCTGATGCGGGATAAACGACAATAGAGATAGTGAGTGTCGACCCTGCTGGCATCGTTTCCGGACCGTTATTGCGAACGTAGATGCGCGTGTTGTAGGCGCTGTTGTCCTGGTAGATAGCCGAATTTGTCGACGTTCCGGTCGCTTCATAGCGCAAGGGAGACTGATCGTAGGGTTGCGTCGCGCTGCCTCCCGAGCTCACACGCGTGACCGTGGGATCTACGCGAGGCTCCTGGGATGCGGATGCGAGCGGAGAGGAGATGGCCGAGACCAGGATCGGCACGGACCAAGCCCCTGCTGTCACGATGTTGCGCCTGGAGAGATGCGCGTCTGAAGGCTGATGCGGGGTTTCACATGGGTTCATGCGGGAAAAGTAACAACGCGGAGGGCGCAGAAGTGCTTTTCGACGCAGAGATGCGGAATTTTGCTGGTTGTCTGCGTTTTCGTGTCACCAGCGGTCCACTCGCGTGCCAGTTCAGGACATCGAACCGTACTGACATCAGCTCACGCGCGTCTGTCTACGCTCTTTGGTGATTCACTCGCTCGACGTCCCCACGGAACGGCAAAGAAGCGGGCGGTCCATTTTGCGCAAGAGATCGTCGCCTATCCGCAGTCTGGATATCTCCCGTCGCATTCCGGCGCAGATCTCCCCAGGATGAACAGCAGTTCCGAATGCGCACGTGCCGCTGTCACGCGAGCTGCGTCCCCACGACTCGAGAAAAGCGAGAGAACACATGACAGGTGATGCAAAAGACCATGACCGGCGCAGCATTCTGCGCGGGGCAGCATGGAGCGGGCGCCGGGGGCGGTGCGGGCTCCACCGTCGCTGGCGGCCAGGGGGGGGGCGAATTCCAGTGGGCGCATCACGCTGCCCACCGACGCCACGGTCGCGCAGGGTACCTGCGGCATCGTGGTCGGGCAGGGCGGCGAGGTGAAGACAGACGGCACCACGGCCACCGGTGGAGCTGGGTACGGCAGTGAGGGTAACTCGGCGCCCGGCCCCCGCGACAACCCTGGTGGCCCTGCGGGCGCTGGTGTCGGTGGCAACACACTCCTGCTCGGAGCGCTCGGTGGAACTCCGCACGTCGCCTCCGGCGGAGGAGGCGGTTCCGCCTTACGAGAGACTGTTCAAGGCTCGACGCAGCAGACGACCGTGAATCAGGCACAGGACACGACGACTGGATTCAACCACGGGACAGCCAACGCGCGTAGCTCCGCCCCCAACGGGCGTGTCGGCGCGGTCGGGAGCGTGAATTCCACCGCTCCGGGACTCACGGTAAACCCTGCCACCGCCGCGGACGGCTCTGTCGGAGGCACGCGCGGTGGTACCGCCCGACTGAACAACGCTGGGGGCTCCTTCGCTGCCTCCGCCGGTGGCGAAGGAATGGTCGGGTCGCAGTTCACCGGCACCACCCGTCTCACCATCTCCACCGGCACCGGAGCCGCGGGCTCGTCGTACCGCGTGGCGACTGCCCTCGGCACTCCCATCAGCAACTACGCGCTCGCACCTTCCGGTCTCCTGTCGATTGCGACTCGTGGGCGACCTCAGTCGGGGAGTTCGTCGAGTGCGCGTCGAGGCCTCTCGCGGACGCGGACCCCGACCTCGAGGCCACGACCGATGCGGCGAGAAAGGGCTCCTGTTGACAGTTCGCAGCTCAGCTATATCTTCGCGCTGGCTGGTGAGCGAACCGGCTAGCGGACGTAGTACACGTCGCCCGCGCTGATGCGCACGTTGTTGCCGGTGTTCGTGTCGACGGTTCCCGTAGGTGCTGTGATCCGGGCACTGAGACCACCCTGCCGGTTGCCGGAGTCGATGTCGGCGATGTTGAATGCGATCTGGATCATGAATTCCGATCCCGATGGGATCGGGCGGTTGATGGTGAAGACACGGTTCATCGACCCTCCGCTCGTTCCGGGAGATCCCAGGAAGGTCAATGCTGCGCCGGTCATGGTGGAGCTGTCGAGGCCAAGTTCCGAAGTACCGGATTGGAACGCGGAAATATCGATATAAGCGCCTGATGCGGGATAAACGGCAATCGAAATTGTCAGGGTCGAGCCCGCGGGCATGGTTTCCGGACCGTTGTTGCGAACGTAGATGCGCGTGTTGTAGCCGCTGTTGTCTTGGTAGATCGCGGAATTCGGCGAGGTGCCGGTCGCTTCATAGCGCAACGGAGACTGATCGTACGGTTGCGTCGGGCTACCTCCCGAGCTCACACGCGTGACCGTCGGATCTACGCGAGGCTCCCGGGATGCAGATGCGAGCGGAGAGGAAATGGCCGAGACCAGGACCGGCACCGACCAAGCCCCTGCTGTCACTAGGTTGCGCCTGGACAGATGCGCGCCTGCAGGCTGGCTATCGGTTGCACGTGGGTTCATGCGGAAAAAGTACCAAGCGGCAAACTCCGGAACCGTCGCTTATCGGAAAGGTGCGGAATTCCGTCTGATGTGTGCGTTTTCGGGTCGTGATCGGTGTAGTCGAGGGCCTCATCGCACCGACCCGTTCTGGCTTCAGCCCGCACCCGTTCTCAGCTTCTGCACTCACTCCACAGGCGGCATGCTCAACTTCGATGAAGTCCAAATGCTCCGGCCGTGGTTCGAAACAACAGCAGCGAGCTTGGCTGAACCGAAGATGTCCATCGGGTCGCTCGCCTGCTCAGCGCGCTGACCAGCGACGTCAATCGGACCATTCGGCGAGCGCGCGCCGCAGACCTCGAGCCGAGGCGAATCCCGACCGGGCGGCGACGATCGATGCGGCGAGCGAGGGATCCTGCTTCCAGATGCTCTGCGCGATGGTTGCCCGGCTTCGCCTGATGGCGGAGACGACGGTGTCGCCTTCGTGGTTGTAGCGAACCTGGAGTTTGCGCGTCGAGACCTTGAACCGATCGGCCAGGGAACCTGGGGTGAGGCTGGCGTCAGCGGCGTGCAGGCGGATGTGCCGCAAGGAAGCCTGGTACAGGTCAGGTTCCTGCAGATGTGCCATGCGCGCCAAGAGGCCTCGGGCGAGCGTTGCGGCGGCGTGTTCAATCGTGTCCGCGGTTGCTTTGGACACCGGCGCTGGCGCCTGCGCGAGCCCGTAGCAGGCCGTGAATACGAACGTATTGAGCGTGGGGTCGACGAGCCGTGTGATGCCCTCCACGGGAGAACCAGAATCGCCGCGACCGGCCACGGGCAAGTCGATGCTGAACAGGATGACCTCTGTCCGCTCACCCGCGGCGACGAGCTCGATCGTTGAGCTTCCCGGGGCGACGGCGGACACCTCTCCGCGGGCGAGCGGCACCGTCTGGCCGTCCAACCCGACGTGGACCTGACCGGCGTTCGCGAAGACGAAGAGTGTCCGGGATGCGAGCGGTGTTCCCGTGCGATGCACTCGGTAGCTCGATGCGGTGACGCTCGCCCAGGCGCAGATGAAGGACGGACCCCGGAGCGCGGAGATGCTGTAGCTCTCAACATGTTCCGTGTTGACCAGCGTGATCCCGGTGCTGCTGAGGAGCGCGGCAAAGTGAACAGAGTCTCTTGACTCGCGAGCGTGGAGACGGGCGTACCCGAGTGGGGATGACTGGGGCACGTGGGACTCGTTTCGCTCTCTTGCGCACAGTCCAGCACGTGCGAGTCACGCCCGGCCTGCCCTGTCGCAGGATAGAACCTCACTGTCGCGGGATCGACGGGCCGAGAGCCAGGCTCTGAGCAGAACTGGGAAGTGAATCGCCAAGCACTCTGCGTCCCGATCTCGCCCTGCGCTTGACCCGGACTGGCCCCCCTATCGCCGGTGGTGGCGGGCTACAGCGGAGGGACGATGAATGCCACGCGGAGTGGCGCACCCAGATCCGCGTGGCCTTCATCGATACGCGCTCAGGATCTGTTCCCCAACAACCTGCGAGAGTCCCCCGACTCTCAACGCCGAAGCGTGCGCGATGACAGGCAACTTACGTGGTCTTGCCCCAACCGCTCGGTTGTCAGGCTTAGGCCGACGCCAAATGATCCGAAGTCGGCGCTAAATGACACTGTCCGGCGGATTGAGAGCTGGACCCCCTCACTCCAGGGAGTGCTGCCGATCCGCCCGGTTCCTGGAGTCTCTTGCGATTGCCCATCGGGTGATTCCGACGGCGAGGAAGAATGGCACGCTGCAGAGGGCGAAAACCAGAACTCTCATCCACCATTCCTCAACGAGCGGCACGAGAAAGATGACTGCCAGCACCGACACGAGAGCCACAGCACGGAATATGCCGGCGCGGCGCCCGTTCAGCAAGAGACCCAAGGCGCGGCGCTCTGGGGCTCGCTCCCACGCGTCGACTCCGGCCCTCCAGGCGATGCCTGACGAGTCTGTGCGCTCTGCTCCCAGAGACACCGAAGAGTGAGGTGGCAGGTCTGGGACCGCGTTCTCTGCCCCCGACTCGAGATTCATGCTTCGACGGTACAGGTCGGACGCGCAAACTCGTGGGCCCTGCCGGGATCGAACCGACGACATCCACGGTGAAATTCGGGCGGTTCGGCCAGTCTGCAGCTGAAACCCAGGAACACCCCGCCGAGGTCATCCCGTTCCCGGCCAAGGCGGCTAGCGCATCGTGACGTACAAAGCCAAAGACAAGGCCATGCGGGCGTGGTACCCGGTGACCATGTCACTACTCAACGAATTCGCCATCTACGAGCGGTCCCAGGATCTGGCAGAGACCACCATCAAGAACCGCGAGAGTATCCTCATGACGCTGCAGCAGCAGGCAGGCGCGCCGCTCGACGAGCTCACCGTCAGGGATCTTCGACTGTTCATGGGCCGCGAGGGCGTCTCCCCGAACACACGCGTCACGACACGCACGGTACTGCGGGCCTTCTATTCATGGCTCGTCCTGGACGGGCTGCGCGACGACGATCCGTCGCTGCGGCTCCCGACCGTACGCGCCGTCAAGGGCGAGCCTCGACCGTTCACGACGGCCCAAATCGAGCAGCTCCTCTTCTCCGGCTCTTACACGCGCACCCGCATCATGATCCTGCTCGGCTACCGACAAGGCTTCCGCGCCTCGTCCATCGCCCGCGTTCACGGCCAGGACATCGACCGCGAGTCCGAACTCATCCGGACGATCGGCAAGGGTGGCAAGGATCGGCACCTCCCGCTCGACCCGCTGATCGCTGAGGTCTCGCTCTACATGCCCCAGGACGACTGGTGGTTCAAAGCCCGCGGCGGCCGCCAGGGGCACATCCTGTCCGCGTCCGTGACGAACCTCATCACCCTCGCCAAGAAACGAGCCGGCATCACCGACCCAACCCTCACCCCGCACTCGCTTCGGCACAGCTACGGCACCGAGCTCGCCGAGGCCGGCATCGACTCCCGCGTCATCCAAGAGCTCATGATGCACGAGAGCCTCCAGACGACGCAGATCTACACAGGGATCAGCCTGCGCCGCAAGCAAGAGGCGAAGCACCTCCTGCCACTCGTGCGCGTCCCGGAGCGATCCGGACGAGCACAGGCAACCGTCGCGGCCTAGCCGCCCCTCCCGGGACAACGATGTCCCCAGCATCGGTACTCTGTCACCACCGGCACCCGGGGCCGGTGACACCCAACAAGGAGCCGACCATGCCGACCCCATCACCCCGCCTCGCGATCTCCGCTACGCTCGCCACCCTCGCTCTCGCACTCACTGGGTGCGCCTCCGAAGCGCCCGAGACGACTGCTCCGACCGCAATCACCGAGACCGCGGCACCAGCAGCGACCACCGAGGCAGCCCCTGCAACCCCCGTCACGATGACGGAAGTCCAGACACTCTGCGGAGCCAAGGCAGAAGCCGACTACCCAGGAGCCGTCATCGACTGGACGACCGGCATCACCTCGCAAGAGACCGACCCAGCGACTGGCGCAATCACCGTTGAAGTCGCCGCCGAGATCGTCAGCACAAGCGGGCAGGCCGGATCAACGATCGGATGCTCGGTCGGTGGCAGCCAGGACGCGCCAGAGCTGACCAACTTCTACGCCTACTGAGACGACGAAACCGCCCCCGCCCGGGACTCCATAGAGTCAACCGAGCGGGGGCGTAGTCGTGTGCGCTAGGCGCGATAGGCGGCAGGGATGCCGCCACTCATGAAGGACAGGTACGAGACGATCCCAGCGGCGGTGCCGTTGAGGAGCGCACCGCCGAGAGCGATGCCGGCTGCGACGGCCTGCGCCCCGAGGTCGCCCCAGGTGGCCGCCTGAGCGCCGATCGCGAAGAGTGCGAACGAGGTGCTCGCCGTCTGCGCTCCGGTCCTCAGCCCGGCCTTGACGGCCGCCGTGTGGGTGGCCGAGCGCAGCGGGTCTCGCTCGGCCTGCTCCTGCGCGAGCGCTCGGGTGCGCTCGTCGTGGTCAGCGTGGGATTCGTTCGGTTCAGGGGTGAGACTCATCGTCTTCCTCTCGGGTCTCCGCGAGCTTGTCGAGCTTGCGGTCGGTGGCGTTCTGGTGTTGGCCGATCTTCGCGATCTCCTTGCCCTGGTCGATGAGCTGATCGGAGTGCCGGCCGAGGTCTTTCCGCACCCCGCGAAAGTCGGACGAGACCCCCTCGAAACGGGTCTCAATGTTGTCGTGGAGATCCTTGACGAGCCCGACGATCTGGTCGTGCTTCTCGTCCATGTCGTCACGCATCACGGTCGAGTGCGAGTTCTGCACGTTGTCCTTCACGCCCGCGATGTCCTTCGAGGTGCGGAGCAGCATCGGCCAGACGATGACCGACACTGCCCCGACCTGGAGGAGCGTGACCTCGACGAGCTTCCCGGAGAGCAGGGGCTCGCCGTCCGCGCCGTCGATCGTGCCGAGGGCGAGGACGAACACGGCCACGCCGACCGTGATGACGCCGGTCCACAGGACCGTGCGGTTTCGCTTCTGCGTGTGCGGTGTCGCGCTCGGGTCGTGAACCGTTCGCACCGGGCGCGAAGCGGTGGACGGCTCCCCCATCAGGCGGCGAGACGCTTCGCGAGTTCGGCAGCGACTTCCTTGCCGAGTCCCTCTCGGAGCTGCTTCGCGAGGTCGTCGACGTTGACCTTCACGTCGCCGACCTTGACGTTGCCGATCGCGGAGTAGAGGCCCTGCACGAGGCCGAGGATCGCGGCGTCGTAGGTGTACCCCTGCGGATGCACCTGACCGCCACGGATTGCCTTGACGGTCTGGTAGATCTCTTCCTGCTGGGAGTCGTTGAGTGCCATGAGAAAGCCTGCTTTCTTGTCGGGTGCTGCGGGGTTGTTGAGGATGTCGGACCAGCTCGCGCCGGCCTGAATTGCGTTCTTGATCTGGTTCGCGCGAGCCACAATCGCGGGGATACGAGCCGTGAGGTACGGGCCAGGGCAAGCCGTAGAGCGCACCTGCGAGTGCCAGCCAACCCAGAAGCCCCGCTGCGTGACGCCGGGCTGATTGACCTCGATCGGGTGCGCCGCGCGGGGCGATTCGATCGCGTGATGCGCTGCGATCAACGCGATCTCTTCGAGCGCCTGCTCAGGCACACGCCATTCCGGTTCACCGGTCGTGTTGGCCGCTTCGAGTGCGACGGCGCTCTGGTCGTTGACGTAGAAGGTCGAAGAGGGCGCCTTGTTGGGGTGGACGATGCCGACGACGGTCGCCGACTCGTTGTCGTCGATCGCGTACGTCGGGTGCGAGTCTCGATCGTTCGGACCGATCATGTAGTCGTTGGCGTCGGCGCCTGCGCCGTCCGCCTGGTGATGAATCCACAGGCCGACGACGGCAGCACCTTGCCGGGAACTGCCCCAGCTCGTGTTGGCGACTCGATCCGTGGACGGTGCGAATGTGGACATGGATACCTCCTTGTGTGAGGGCATGAGAAAAGCCCCGCCGAATGGCGTGGCTTGAGAGTTGAGTTAGAGCGCGAGCTAGAACCAGGTGATGACGAATATGACCCCGTCAGCGCCCGCCCCGCCCGCGCCGCGGCCGGGCCGCCCGGGCCGGGCGCCCCCAGGGGGCGCTCGGGCGACCC